>NZ_JBWKOU010000006.1:0-354255 GCF_059416245.1 Curvibacter sp. GW821-FHT09D12
GGTCGCCTTTTTTTGCTTACTTTTTTTGGCGAAGCAAAAAAAGTGAGGCGCCCGCCGGGGCGCAATCCCGGCCTCCGACCCCAACAAAGAACAAAACCCCATTCTGGAAAGGTCAAGTTCGGAAGATAGGTGCATCAATCTTTGGTAACCTATACGTTACCTTCTGGATATGAGCATTCAAGTCGAAGAATACATCCGGGAGGATGGCAGCAGTCCCTATCAAATGTGGTTTGAAGGGCTTGATGTCCAGGCTGCGGCCAAAGTGGCTGTCGCGAAGGTTCGACTTCAACTTGGCAATACATCGAATGTTGAGTGGTTTCGCGGCATAGGCGAATGCAAGATCGACTGGGGGCCGGGTTACCGCATCTATTTGATGCAAGACGGTGCGACGTTGCTCATTTTGTTGGGCGGCAGCAGCAAAAAGAATCAACAGAAGGCGATCGAACAGGCGCTGGTCTTGCGTGCTGAATACAAGGCACGAAAACAAGGCAATGCCCAGTCAGGAAAGAGAAGCAAGCCCCATGACCTTGACCCGTGACTACAAGCAAACCATCGCTCAGCGAGTCGCCCGCGATCCAGCCTTTGCCAAGGCCTTGCTGGACGAGGCCGCCACGCTCTTTCTCAGTGGCGAGCCAGAAGCCGCCCGTGTCATCCTGCGTGAGTTGGTCTCGGCAACAGTCGGGTTTGAAGGGCTGGCTGAACTGACACGCAAGCCCAGCAAGAGCCTTCATCGCATGCTGTCTCCCAAAGGCAATCCCAGCATGGACAACCTGGCGGCCATCTTCGGCGCCATCCGCGCCTGCCTCAAGGTGAGCCTGTCGGTTCGGGTGATTGAGGCAGCCTAGGAGGGGCCGCGTCGGCGATGCCCCCGCATCACCAGTTGTTGTCGTCCGACGACGACCCACCCCCACTGTCCCACGAGTCGCTGCCGCCACTGCCGGCATCAAACGAGCCATAGTCTGGCGGGTTGTCGATCGGGCTGTAGCCGCCGCCACTGCCCAGGTTGCTGCCACCACCGCCACCGCCCGAGTCGCGGTTGCCGCGGTCCTCGTTGCCGTGCTCCAGCACCTTGGCCAGCCCGTAACCGGCCGCGGCGCCGGCCAGGCCGCCAAGCACCACGCCACCGATGCCGGGGCCGCTGCTGGGCGGGGCACCGTAGCCGGGTTGGCCGTAGCCTGCCTGGCCGTAGCCGGGTTGGGCCACGGGGCCGCGACCGAAGGCGGTGTCAGCCGCCATGCCCGGGGCCGGGCTGGGCGAGGGTAGCACGCGGGTGGCCAGCTTCCAGACCACGAACAGCACACCGCCCGCGATCAGGATGTAGCCCCAGGGAAACGAGGAGCCCGGGTTGGCCGGGGCCGGCGCACTCTGGCTCACCACGGCCGGGGTGTTGTGGGTCGGGGCCGGCTTGGCGGCCGGGCTGCCCAGCGAGGCGCCAGGCGCGTTTGACGACAGCGAATCGGTCTTGGGGATCTTGGCGAGCAGGTCGTTGAAGCGCTGCGGGCTGGAGGCGAACTTCAGCGAGGGGTCCAGGCGCTGGGCCTCTTGCAGGGCGGCGCGGGCCTCGATGTTGCGGCCTTCGCGGGCCAGCACCTCACCGAGTTCGTACTGGGCCTTGGCGCTTTGAGGCTTTTCCTTGATCACCTCGCGCAGCAGGGTTTCGGCCTGCCGGTACTCGCCGGCGTTCACGGCCTGTTCGATGTCCTTGGGGGTGGGCAAGGCCCAGGCGAAGGACGCCGCCAGGGCCAGCGCCAAGCCGGCCAGCAGGCGCCGCCCGTGGGCGCCGGTGCGGCTCGCGGCAGAGGGTTCAAGGGCAGTCAGCATCATGTTCAAGAGCTCCTTCAAGCGGCTGGCAGCGCGTTCTGTGCGTGTTGCCCAAAATTGGGCTGCCGGCTTCAAAACGCCATATGGTGCCACCTGGCTGACAAACAAGGCCTCGAAAAGCCCTTCAAGGTTGAATCAATTTGATACAGCGAGCGGCGCCGTGGCGCTCAGGCCCAGCATCTGGCGGGCTTCGGCTGGCGTGGCCACCTCGCGCCCGGCGTCGCGGGCGTAGCGGGCCAGTTGCTCGATCAGCGGTCCGTTGGACTGCACCTTCTCGCCGGTGGGCAGGTAAAAGGTGTCTTCCAGCCCGCTGCGCAGGTGGCCACCCAGCTCGGCGGTACGGCGGTGCACCGGCCAGATCTCGGCGCGGCCGATCACGGTGCTCTGCCACTGGGCGCCGGGCAACTTGAGCTTGAGCAGGATGGGCAGCAGATCGGGGTCGGCGGGCATGCCCGACTCCACGCCCATGACAAAGTTGTACTCGGGCAGGCCACTGTACATGCCGGTCTGCACATACATCTCGACGCAGCGCACGATGCCCACGTCAAAGCACTCGAACTCGGGCAGGGTGCCGGTTTCGCGCATCACGTCCAGAAAATCCTGCACCTTGGCCGGGGGGTTGTCGAACATCATCGGCGGCCAGGCCCACTGGCCGTTGCTGCGCACCTTCAGGTAATTGAGCGAGCCGGCATTGCAGGCCGCCATCTCGGGGCGGGTGGCGCGCAGGCAGTCCAGCGGGCCCTGGTAGTCGGGGCCGACCACGCCGGTGGTCTGGTTGATGATCAGGCCTGGGCAGGCCTCGCGCATGGCTTCGGTGCAGGCCAGCGCCACGGCCGGATCCCAGTTGGGCAGGTGCCCTTTGCCCGGGCTTTGCTGGCGAAAGTGCACATGCACCACCGAGGCCCCGGCGTCGTAGGCGCGGCGCGCCTCGGCCGCGAGTTCGGCGGGGGTCACGGGCACATGGTGCTGGCCGGGGTCGGTCAGCACGCCGGTGATGGAGCAGGTGATGATGGCCTTGTCGCTGGGGGTCATGGAAGTCTCCTGAGGTGACGCCGGCACGGCGAGGCCATGCCGTCGGGTTATGAAACGATGTAGGCGGCCGTGCCGGTCGACATCAAGGTGCCGTCGGGGCCGCGGAACTCCATGCGGGTCGAAGCCACCCGTGAGCCCAGGCGCAGCACCTCGGCATGCAGGGTGAAGAATTCGCCAATGGCCGGGCGCAGGTAGTCGATGCGCAGGTCGATGGTGCCCAGCTTGGAAAAGCGCTTGAGCCTTTCCAGAGGCGGCTCGTCCATGTGGCGTGCGCCGATGGCCGCCATCACGGCCAGGCCGGCCAGGGCGTCCAGGCCCGACGCGATCACGCCGCCGTGCAGCCGGTTGTAGCTGAAGTGGCCGATCAGCTCGTGCTTCATGTCGATGCGCGCGGTCACGTTGTCGGGCTTGAGCGAGGTGATCTTCAGGCCGAGCACGGTGTTGAAGACGATCATCTCCTCGAAGATCTTCTTCAGGCCGGTTTCAAACTCGGGCTCGAAGGCCAGGGGCAGGGGGGCTGGGTGTTTGCTCATAAGCCCCATTGTCGTGCGGCCAGGTCTTTCATGATTTCCTCGGCGCCGCCCCCGATCATCATCACCTTGACCTCGCGGTAGATCCGTTCGCTGACCGTGCCGCGCATGAAGCCCATGCCGCCGAGGATCTGCACCGCCTGGTCGGCACAGAACTGCATGGTCTGGGTGCTGTGGTTCTTCAGCAGGCAGACCTGGGCCACCCAGTCGGGGCCCGTGTCACCTGCGTCGGCGCGGGCCGCCACCTGCTCCAGCCAGGCCGCGGTCGAGTGGATGCGCATCTGCATGTCGACCAGCTTGTGCCGGATCACCTGGCGCTCGACCAGGGCGGCGCCAAAAGTCTTGCGCTGGCGCGCCCAGGCCAGGGCCTCGTCGTAGCAGGCCTGGCTGAAGCCCAGTGCCGCGGCCGACATGCCGAAGCGCTCGGCATTGAAGTTGCCCATGATGATGCGAAAGCCGGTCCCTTCTTCGCCCAGCAGGTGGCTGGCGGGCACGCGCACGCCGTCGAAGTGCAGCTGCGCCGTGTCGGAGCACAGCCAGCCCATCTTCTGCAGGGGCTGGCGCGTCAGGCCGGCGCTGGCGCCGGGCACCACGATCATCGAGAGGCCCCCTGCACCCTTGCTGCCGGGCTCGCCGGTGCGCACCGCCAGCGTGATCCAGTCGGCCCGCAGTCCCGAGGTGATGAAGGTCTTCTCGCCATCGATCACATAGTGGTCGCCCTCGCGCCGCGCCGTGGTGCGCAGGGCGGCCACATCCGAGCCGCCGCCGGGCTCGGTGATGGCCAGCGCCGCGATCTGCTCGCCGCGCAGCACTGGCGGGATCACCTGCTCGCGCAGGGCCTCGCTGCCGTGGTTCAGGATGGGGGGCAGGCCGATGTTGTGCGACAGCAGGCTGGCCAGCACGCCGCCGCTGCCGCCGTGGCGGCACAGCGCCTGCCACAGCGACAGGCGCAGCGCGTAAGGGGCCGGGGTGCCGCCATAGGCCTCAGGGTAGCCCAGGCCCAGCAGGCCCAACTCGCCAGCGCGCTGGTACAGGCTGCGCGGGAACTCGCCTGCCGCGTCCCAGTCGCCCACGTGCGGGGCAATTTCGTGGCGGGCAAAGCGGGCCACCAGATCGCTCAGCGCAGTCCGGTCGGCCTGCAGGGTGTCGTCGGTGCGTTCACTCATGGCTGGGCCTCCTGGGCTGGGGTGTGGAGCGGTTCCAGGCGAAGCAGGCACTGGCCGGGCCCCACCTGCTGGCCTGGGCTCACCAGCAACTCGGCCACCCGGGCCGGGCCGGCCGCGGCCAGGTTGTGCTCCAGCTTCATTGACTCGATCACCACCAGCGCGTCGCCTGCGGCCAGCACCTGGCCCACTTCGGCCGCGATGCGGATCACCCGGCCATTGAAGGGCGCGCGCAACGCCAGGGCCTGGGCTCCGCCGGGCCCCCGCCCGGGGGGCTCGAACGAGGCATCGTCCAGCCACAGGTCTGCGCCGGCCACCTGCACATGCCAGCGCCGGGCATCGAGGGCCACGCCCTGCACGCTCAGGTGGCGGCCTTGCAGGCTCAGCAGCCAGCCGCCACCGGGCCGCGTCTGCAAGCCGATCTGCAGCGGGGTGGCCTCGCCCTGCCGGGCCTGGGCCTGGCCGGCGCCGGTTTCGCGTACCTGCCAGTCGTGCAGCCGTTCGCGATGGCGCACGCGCAAGGGGCGTTCCAGCGCGCAGGCCAGTGGGCTGTGCAGCCCTTGCCGCCCCCACAGCAGCAGTGGCCAAGCACCGTTCAGGTGCGCGGCCTCCTGGGTGCTCAACTGGGCGCGCAACTCATCACCGTGCTCAGCCAGGAAGGGGATCAGGGCCTGACCGGCGCGGAACTCCGGGTGGTCCAGGCAGGCAGCCAGAAAGGCCCGGTTGCTGGGCAGCCCCAGCAGCACGGTGGCGGCCAGGCCCTGGCGCAGGCGGGCGATGGCCTGATCCCGGGTGGGCGCATGGGCGATCAGCTTGCCCAGCATCGCGTCGTAGTGGGGGCTGACCTCGGTGCCCACTTCAAGCGCATGGTCGAAGCGCAGCCCGCCCCGGGCGTCGGGGTTCTGGAAATGCAGCACGCCCGGCGGTTCGACAAAGCCCAGCACGCGGCCGGTGTGGGGGCGGAAGTGCTCGTCTTCGGCGCACAGGCGCACCTCGATGGCATGGCCCTCGAAGCGGATCTGCGCCTGTTGCAGCGGCAGGGGCTCGCCCCGGGCCACACGCAACTGCCACTCGACCAGGTCCAGCCCGGTCAGGGCCTCGGTCACCGGGTGTTCGACCTGCAGCCGGGTGTTCATCTCCATGAGGTAGAAGTCGTCACCGTCGAGCAAGAACTCCACCGTGCCGGCGCCCACGTAGCCAGCCGCCCGGGCCAGCGCCACGGCGCACTCGCCCATGCGCTGGCGCAAGCCGGGGCCCACGGCGGGGCTGGGGGCTTCTTCGATGATCTTCTGGTGGCGCCGTTGCACCGAGCAGTCGCGTTCGCCCAGGTGCACGGCGTGGCCGTGGCGGTCGGCAAACACCTGCACTTCGACGTGGCGGGGCCGCAGCAGCGCCCGTTCGATCAGCAGGCCACCATCGCCAAAGCCGGCCAGGGCCTCGCTGTGGGCGCTGGCCAGTGCGGCGGCCAGTTGCGCCGGGGCGCTCACCAGGCGCATGCCGCGTCCGCCGCCGCCGGCCACGGCCTTCACCATGAGGGGGTAGCCGATGTGTTCGGCCTCGGCGGCAAAGCGCTCGGGGCGCTGGTCTTCACCGGCATACCCAGGCAGACAGGGCACGCCATGGGCCTGGGCCAGGGCCTTGGCACCGGCCTTGCTGCCCAGTGCCCGGATGGCTTCGGGGGGCGGGCCGATCCAGTGCAGACCCGCATCGCGCACGGCCTGGGCAAAGTCGGCGTTCTCGCTCAGAAAGCCATAGCCCGGGTGCAGCGCGTCGGCACCGGTGGCGCGGGCGGCCTCCAAAAGCCGTTCTACCCGAAGGTAGCTGTCGGCCGAGCTGGCGCCCCCCAGGGCAAAGGCCTGGTCGGCCTCACGCACGTGCAAGGCCTGGGCGTCGGGTTCGGAGAACACGGCCACCGTCTCCAGGCCCAGGGCCCGGGCGGTGCGGATGATCCGGCGGGCGATCTCGCCCCGGTTGGCGATCAGCAGTCGTTTGAACATCAGGCCCTCGTACTTCCATCTGGGGCGCGCCAGGGCGCGGGTTGCTTGCGGGCAAAGGCCTGCAGGCCGGCGGCCGCCTCGGGGCCGCGCAAGGCACTGGCGAAGGCCTGGGCGGCCTGGTCCAGCCAGGCCGGCAAGGGCGGCTGCCCGGCTTGCAGCAAGGCCTTGGTGGCCGCCACCGCGCCCGGGGCGGCGGCACTCAGGGCCAGCAGGCGGGCCGCCAGGCCGGCTTCCAGGTCAGTCACCACCTCGGTCACCAGGCCGTCGGCCAGGGCCTGGGCGGCCGAGTGGCGCTCGCCGCCGAGCAGCCAACGGCGGGCCCGGGCGTCGCCCAGCCGGCGCAGCACAAAGGGGGCGATCTGGGCCGGCACGATGCCCAAGGTCACCTCGGGGGCGGCCAGCACGGCGCCCGGTGTGGCCAGCACCCAGTCGGCGCAGCACACCAGGCCCAGGCCGCCGCCCATGGCGGGGCCGTCCACGGCGGCCAGCAGGGTCTGGGGCAGGGCGCACAGCGCCTCCAGCAACTGCCCGAACTCGCGGTTCATGGGCACCAGCGGGTCGGGCTGGCCGGGGGCCAGAGCCTGGCCCAGGCTGCTGGCAAAGCCGCCCAGGCTGCCGCCAGCGCAGAAGCTGCCGCCAGCGCCGCGCAGCACCACGGCGCGAAGGGGGGTGTCTTGCGCGGCCCGGGCGCACGCTTGCAACAGGGCTTGCACCAGTTCGGCCGTCAGCGCGTTGCGGCTGGCCGGGTCGTTCAGCACCCAGTGTTCCACCCAGCCCGGGCCCAGGGGCTGGCGGTCGATCAGCAAGTGGGACATGGCGGGTGCCTCAGCTGCGTGCACGCTTGGCGATGCCCATGACCTTGGCCAGGATGCCCAGCATCACCTCGTCGGCGCCGCCCCCGATCGAACCGAGTCGGCCGTCGCGGTACAGCCGCGACACCTTGTTTTCCCAGGTGAAGCCCATGCCGCCCCAGAACTGCAGGCAGCCATCGGGGATGCTGCGGTTCAGCCGGCCCGCCTTGAGCTTGGCCATGCTGGCCAGCTCGGTCACGTCCTGGCCTTGCACGTACAGCTCGCAGGCGCGGTAGGTGAGGGCGCGCAGGCACTCCAGCTCGGTCTTCATCTCGGCCAGCTTGAACTGCACCCATTGCTGGTCGGCCAGGGTGGCGCCGAACATCTTGCGCTCCTGGGCCCATTCGATGGTGGCTTGCAGGCAGTTCTCCAGCGATTGCAGGCAACTGGCGGCCGCCCACAGGCGCTCTTCCTGGAACTGCTGCATCTGGTAGATGAAGCCCTGGCCCTCCACGCCGATCAGGTTGCGTTGTGGCACCCGCACCTCGTCGAAGTAGATCAGGCCGGTGTCACTGCTGTTCATGCCGATCTTCTTGATCTTGCGCGCCACCTCGATGCCGCGGGTGAGGCGGCCGTTGCGGCCTTCGCGCATGGGCACCATGATCAGGCTCTTGTTTTTGTGCATCGGGCCTTCGCCGGTGTTGACCAGCATGCACATCCAGTCGGCCTGCAGGCTGTTGGTGATCCACATCTTCTGGCCGCTGATGAGGTAGTCGTCGCCATCCTTGCGCGCCACGCTCTTGATGCCGGCCACGTCGCTGCCGGCGCCGGGCTCGGACACGCCGATGCAGCCCACCACATCGCCTGCGATGGCCGGGGCCAGGAATTCGCGTCGCAGGGCGTCGCTGCCGAAGCGCGCCAGCGCGGGGGTGCACATGTCGGTCTGCACGCCGATGGCCATGGGCACGCCGCCGCAGTCGATGTGGCCCAGGGTCTCGGTCATGGCCAGGCCGTAGCTGTAGTCCAGGCCGGCGCCGCCATAGGCCTCGGGCTTGGTCAGGCCCAGCAGACCGAGCTGGCCCATCTTCTTGAACACCTCGTGGGCCGGGAAGATCTCGGCTTCTTCCCATTCGTCCACATGGGGGTTGATCTCGGTGTCGATGAAGCGCTTGAGCGTCTTCTGGATTTCGCGGTGCTCATGGGTGAATTGCATGGGGTGTCTCCGTTTTTGTCGTTCATGAGAGGGGCGCGGCGGGCCTGGGGTGGCATGGGGTGGCCGTGGGGGGATGGGCTTACATGCGGGCCACCCCGAACTGCATCGGCCGCACGGGGCGGGTTTCGGCCTCGGCGCACAGGGCCAGGCACTGGGCCAGCACGGCGCGGCTGTCGCGCGGGTCGATCACGCCGTCGTCCAACAGCAGGGCGCTGGTGTGGAACACATCGGCCTGGGCCTCGAACATGGCCACGATCTGCTCGAACTGGGTCTGGGCCTGCTGCGGGTCGGGGGTCTGGCCTTTGCGCGCCAGGGCCGCCTCGGTCACGATCTGCATGGTGCGGGCCGCCTGCTCGCCACCCATCACCGCGGTGCGGGCCTGCGGCCAGGTGAACAGAAAGCGGGGTGCATAGCCGCGCCCGCACATGCCGTAATTGCCGGCGCCAAAGCTGGCGCCGCATTGCAGCGTGATCTGAGGCACTGTGGCGTTGGTCACGGCCTGGATCATCTTGCTGCCGTGCTTGATCATGCCGCCTTGCTCGCTGTCCTTGCCCACCATGTAGCCCGTGGTGTTCTGCAGGTAGACGATGGGGTGGCCCAGCTGGCACATCCACTGGATGAAGTGCGTGGCCTTGTTGGCACCGGCCACGTCGATGGGCCCGTTGTTGCTGATGAAGCCCAGTGGCCTGCCCTCGATGCGGGCCTGGGCGCACACCGTGGCGGCGCCGTACAGGGGTTTGAATTCGAGCAGGTCGGAGCCATCGGCCAGGCGGGCCATCACCTCGCGCATGTCCACGGGCTGGCGCAGGTCGTCCGAGATCAGGCTCAGCAGGTCGTCGGCTGGGTACAGCGGCGGCGGGGCGCTGGGGTCGACGGGGGCGGGGGCCCAGGCTATCCCGGCCAGCACCTCGCGCGCCAGGGCCAGCGCGTGGCGGTCGTCCTCGGCCAGGTACTCGCCCAGGCCCGAGGTGCTGCAGTGCATCTCAGCCCCCCCGAGCTCTTCTTCGGTGGCGATCTCGCCGGTGGCGGCCTTGAGCAGGGGCGGCCCGGCCAGAAAGGCCCGTGAGCGGGCGCGCACCATGATCACCACGTCACTGAGGCCGGGCATGTAGGCCCCGCCAGCAGTGCCCGAGCCGTGCTGCACAGTGATCACCGGGATGCCGGCCGCCGACAGGCGCGCCAGGTTGCGAAACAGGCTGCCGCCATGCACAAAGCCTTCCACGCGGTAGCGCATCAGGTTGGCGCCGGCGCTTTCCACCAGGTGCACAAAGGGCAACCGGTTCTGCAGGGCGATCTCCTGCACGCGCAGGATTTTTTCCAGGCCCATGGGCTGGATGGCGCCGGCCTCGATGCCGGAGTCGCTCGCCACCACCATGCAGCGCACGCCGGACACCTGGCCGATGCCGGCGATCATGCCGCCACCGGGCACCGAACGGGCCGGGTCTTTCACGTCGTGCAGGTAGCCTGCCAACGAGGCCAGCGGCAGCCAGGCGCTGCCCGGGTCGAGCAGCAGGGCCACGCGTTCGCGTGGCAGCAACTGGCCGCGTTTTTCGAACACCGGGCGCGAGCGGGCCGAGGCGGCGGCCGCCCGGTCTTCCAGCGCGCGCAGCGCGGCCAGCCGGGCCAGCACGGCCTCCCGGCGTTGCTGGGCGGCCGGGGCCTGGGGGTTCCAGCGGGTTTCGTACCGGCTCATGGCTGTGGCTCCTGCTGGGTGGAGGGGGCGGTGGTGGGGGCGGTTGAGGGCGGGGGCGCTGCGAACACGCGCGGCACCTGGGCCCGGTGAAAGCCATCAAAGGGGTGCACGGCGGCGCGGTCGCGCTGGGCCGGCGTGGGCACTGCCATGGGCCAGCCCAGGCGGGTCTGGGGCCGGGCACCGTCGACCCGCAGCGTGCTGCCGCTGATGAAGCTGGCGGCCGGGCTGAGCAAAAAGACGATGGCGGCCGAGACCTCGGCCTCGTTGCCGAAGCGGCCCAGGGGCACGGTCTGGCGCATGGCGCGCAGGTGCTCGGCGGCCTCGGGCGGGTAGTGGTCCATGCCGCTGGAGGCGATGTAGCCCGGGGCCACGGCGTTCACGCGCACGCCGTCGGCGGCCCATTCGAGCGCGGCGGTCTCGGTCAGGCTGACCATGCCGGCGCGCGCGGCGCCACTGTGGCCCATGCCCGGCATCGAGCCCCAGATGTCGGCCACGATGTTGACGATGGCCCCCCCATGAGCGGCCATGTGCTGGCGGTAGCACTCGCGCGCCACCAGGAAGCCACCGGTGAGGTTGGTGTTGACCACCGCCTCCCAGCCTTTGGCCGAGATGGCCGCCAGCGGGGTCATGTACTGGCCGCCGGCGTTGTTGACCAGGCCGTCCAGGCGTCCGTGGCGGCTCAGCACCCGCTGCACCATGGCCACCACCGCGTCCTCTTGGCGGATATCGCACAGCTCGGTGCTGGCCTGGCCCCCGTCGGCCTCGATCTCGGCCTGCACGGTGGCCAGTTTGGCGGCTTGGCGCCCCAGCAGCACGACCTGGGCGCCCAGGCGGGCCAGTTCGTGGGCGGTGCAGCGCCCGATGCCCGAGCCGCCGCCGGTCACCAGGATCACCTGGTCCTGAAACAGTCCGGGCGCGAAGGCCGAACGGTAGTGCGGGCCGGGGGGTGGGGTGGGGGTGTTCATGGCGTCTCCCGGGTGAACAGGGCCAGGGCCTGATCGGTGAGCTGGTCCAGGCTCATGCCGCGTTGCGGGTCGAACCACTGCACCGACCAGTTGAGGGCCCCGAAGATGAAGAGGCGCGCCACGGCCGGCTCGGCCTGCAGCGCCCCCTGGTCGGCCAGGGCCTGCAGCACGGGCATCCAGAGGTTTTCGTAGTCGTCCTTGACGCGGGCGATGCTCTTGCGCTGAGCCGGGCTCAGCGAGCGCCACTCGTACAGCATCACTGGAATGAAGTCGCTGTGGGGGCCCAGCAGGATCTCGAAGTGGTGGCGCACCAGCACGCGCAGGCGTTCGCGCGGCGGGGCGCTGGGCGGCAGCAGGGCCAGGGCGTTCTTCTGGCTGTGCAGGGCCAGCACCATGCCCTCGTCCATCACGGCATGCAGCAAGGCGCTCTTGCTTTCGAAATGGTAGAAGGGCGAGCCGCTGTGCATGCCCGCCGCGGCCGCGATGTCTCGGGTGCTGGTGGCATCGAAGCCCTGGCTGCGGAACAGGCGTGCTGCGCCCTCGATGAGGGCGCGACGGCGGTTGCCGTCGTCCAGCTCGTCCACGGTCTTGCGCGGGCGGCCGCGCGGCCGCCGGGCTTCGGCGACCTCGGCCGCAGGGGTGTCAACCAGCGGGGCGGCGGGTGCCGGTGCGGTGGCTTTGGGGGGGGCTTTCGAGGGGGCGCGTCGGCGTGCAGGGGCTTCCATGCACGGCACGATAACAAAACCTTTTATTTATAGCAAGCAGTTGCTTTGTGAAAATAAATGGATCAAAGGCGGGGCTGTTGGCTCAGTTGCCGCACGGTCTCTTGCAGCACGCGGGCATCGGCGCTGGCCCGGTGGCGCTGCAGCTGCAGGCGTTGGGCCACTTGAAGGCGCGTGGTGTCCCAATGGGCCAGGCGGGCCTCGTCCAGCAGCACGAAAAGGTTGTCCAGCCGAAAGCTGGGCAGCAGGTCGGCCGCTTCATAGAGGCGGCCCAGCCAGCTGTAATCGTGGGCCCAGCCATCGGTGTAGACCGTCAGGCCGCGCAGGCGCCGGTTGAGCAGTTCGGCCAGGTCGCGGCACGATCGGCCATGGCGCTGCAAGGCCTCCTGCGTGATGTGATGTACCTGCTCGGCGGCAGGGTCCCAGTGCAGCCAGTCCGGCTCGGGGCGGACCAGGCTGCACCAGGCCTCACCATCGGGCAGCACAAAGCCAACCTCGATGGGGTAGCTGCCGCGTCCGAATCCGGAAGCTTCGATATCGATCACTGCGGGGGCCAGGGTGGCCTCCTCCAGCGTGGCGTCTGCGTGCATGCCGCGCTCCTCCCTTTGTTGGTGTGACGGGCCGCCGCAGCGGCCCTGCTCGGGGGTTAGCAACTTTGAGGCCTGCCGGCTGGGGGCATGAGGTGGTCGCGCAGGGCGGGGCGTGGGTGGGGCTGCTGGTCAGGGTTGGAAGCCTGATTTGCGCACCACCGGCGCCCACTGGGCGGCATAGGCCGTGAGCATGCGACGCGTCTGCTCGGCGCTGCTGCTGACGGGCTCCATGTCGGCCGCGGCAAAGCGGGCCTGCAGCTCTTTCTGGGCCATGGCGGCGGTGACGGCCGCGCCGATGCGCTGGGCCCGTGCGGCTGGCAGGTTGGCCGGCGCGTAGAGCACATTCCAGCCCAGTGCCGACAGCTTGAGCCCCACATCGCGGAAGGTGGGCACGTTAGGCAGGGAGGCCGCCCGTTCGTCGCTCGACACGGCCAGGATGCGCAGCTTGCCGGTCTTGTGCAGGGGCTCCAGCGCGTCCAGCGTGTCCACGGCCACAGGCACATGGCCTCCCATCAGGTCGTTGAGCAAAGGGGCCGAGCCGCGGTAGCCGACGATGGGCAGGCTCAGGCCGAGTTGTTCGCCCAGCATCAGGGCAAAGAAATGGGGCAGGCTGCCGGTGGCTGGCACGCCGGCCGCTACCTTGTCCTGGTTGGCTGTCATCCAGGCGCGCAAGTGGGCGAACTCGCGCACTGGCACGCCTGCGCCCACGGCCAGGCCGAAGGAATAACGGGTGATCTGGGCCACCGGGCGGTAGTCCTTGTCGGGGTCGTAGCCCACGTCCTTGAACACCAGCGGGGCCACCAGCATGGTGGCGGGGTTGGCCAGCAACAGCTGATTCTGGCCCGAGCTGTCGCGCCACAGCTGTTGGGCTGCCAGGCGGCCACCGGCACCGACGTGGTTCTCGACGATCACGGGCACGCCCAGGCGCGGGGCCAGGGCGTCGCCCAGCAGCCGGGCGGCACGGTCGGACGTACCGCCAGCCGGGTAGGGCACGACGATCTTGAGGGGGCCGCCTTCGAGCGGCGCTTCGGCGCGGGCGGGGCCGATCAGGCTGGCGGCACCCAGCAGGCTCAGCGCTTGCAGGGTCTGACGGCGGTCTAGGTCTGGACGGGGCTTGTGCATAAAGGCTCCAGGATTTCAGTGCAGCCAAGAATGTAAGCGCATGTCACCCGTCTTCCGGGCCGGGATAACCAGTCCCTGCAGCACCCGCTCAAGCCTTGCACTAGAGCTCGAAGCCCATCCACAGCAGCATGCCCTCCAGCAGGTCGCGCACCAGGCCCGGTTGCTGGGCCCGGTAGGGCCGAGCCCCCTGGCGTTCGCGTTCGAACCAGTCGGCAAAGCGCTGCACGTCGTGGGCGGACTGAAAGGCCACCATCAGCTCGTAGTTGAGGAACAGGCTGCGGCTGTCCAGGTTGGCCGAGCCGGCCAGAGCCAGTTGGTCGTCGACCACGGCCAGCTTGGCATGCAACATGCCCGGTAACAGCCAGACCTGACCGCCGGCCTGCACCAGGGCCCGCAGCGCCCGGGCCCGGGCCAGGTCCGACAGTCGGTGGTTGGATCGAGCCGGCAGCAGCAGTTCGACCTGGACCCCCCGACGTGCCGCCAGGCACAGAGCATTGAGCAGGGCCGGGTCGGGCACGAAGTAGGGGGTGACCAGGCACAGCCGGCGGCTGGCCCGGTAGGCCGCCGTGAGCAACATGGCGTAGACCGTGTCGTCGGCCTGGTCGGGGCCCGAGGCCACCCACTGGGCCTGACCGGTGGGCGCACTGGGGTTGTCCCCCCGAGGGTGGCTTGGACTGGGCGGCGCGCGGCGACCGCTGGCAAAGGCCCAGTCGTGTTCGAACTGCCAATGGGCCAGCGCCACCAGCGGGCCTTGCAGGTCAAAGCTCAGGTCGCGCCAGGGTGGCTGATGGGCCTCTCCCTCGAAATACTCGGCCGCCAGATTGCGACCGCCGCACCACAGGCGGGCCTGTGGCCCGCCGGCGTCGGCCACCACCAGCTTGCGGTGGTTGCGCAGATTGATGCGGCCCTTGAGGGGCGAGTGCAGCGGCGGAACGAACAAGACCAGTTGCCCGCCGGCCCGCGTGAAGCGGCTGAGTCGAGGGCGTCCGGCCATCAGGCTGCCCAGGCCGTCGAGCAGCAGGCGCACGCGTACACCCGCCACCGCCTTGGCGCACAGGGCATCGATCAGCGGGCTGCCCAGGGCGTCGTCCTTGAGGATGAAGGTGGCGATGTCCAGGCTGTGGCGGGCGCCTTCGATGACCTGCAACAAGGCTTGCCGGGCCTCGTGCCCGTCGGCGTGCACCTGGAGGCTGTGGTAGCCCGCAGGGCCGGCCTGGCCCAGGGCGAGCAGGGTGTCGCAGGCCCAGTGCGCCGGGGTGTCGCTGCTCGGCGGGGCATCGCCTGCCGTTGGGTTCTTGGGCGCCGGCGTGGGGCGCTGGCGCTTGCGGGAGCCAAAGGTCAGGTAGGCCGGCAAGGCCACGTAGGGCATCAGCAGGATGAAGAACACCCAGGCGATGGCGGCCGTGGGGTGGCGGCGCTGGCGCATCACATGCGAGGTGACCACATAGATCAGCACCGACACCACCGTGACCAGGCCGTGCAGGGTCAGCCAGTCGAAGGGGGTGAGAACGAAGAGCATGAAAGGGGCCCAGGGTTGCGGCGCATTCTAGGCGCGGCCTGCGGCGGGGCACTGCGTTATCACAACTGCTTGCGTTTGGCGGGTCGCCTTGCGGGGTTTTCTACAACAGGCAGTAGTCGACCGGTTGCAGTGGAGGCGGCAGATCGGACTCGCCCAAGGCCTCGCGCAGGTGGATCTCGATGTGGCGGCACAGGGCGTCCAGCGGCAGGTCATTGGCCAGCAGGCCGAAGGGCTCTTCGATCTCGTCGCCCAGGGCGTCCAGGCCGAAAAAGGTGTAGGCCACGATGGCTACCACCACCGGGGTCATGAAGCCCAGGGTGTCCACCAGGCCGAAGGGCAGCAGAAAGCAGTAGGCATAGGCCGTGCGGTGCAGCAGCAGGGTGTAAGAAAAGGGCACGGGAGTGTTCTTGATGCGTTCGCACGAGGCTGCGGCCGAGGTCATGGCCGACAGGGTGGCGTCGATGTGCACCAGTTCGTTGGGCCCCAGCAGGCCGGCGCGGCGGCAGGCGGCCAGGTCGGCGCCCATGCGCATCATCAGGGCCTGCGGCTTGTTGCTGCTGGGCGCCACGGCCGTCCATTCTTCGGCGGTGACCAGGGCTTGCAGTTCGCGCGGGTCGCCCCCGTTGCGCAGCAGCAGGCGCAAGGCATGGCAGAAGGCTGCGGCGCGCAGCACCATGATGCGTCTCAGGTCGGGCTGCCCGGCGGGCGGCGCGTCGATCAGGTGCAGGCACTGACGCGCCAGGTTGCGGCTGCGCAGCACCAGTTCGCCCCACAGCTTGCGGGCTTCCCAGTAGCGGTCGTAGGCGGCGGTGTTGCGAAAACCCAGGAAAATGGCCAGCGGCAGGCCGATCAGTGAAAACGGAATCGCTGTGAGCGTGACCTTGGTGTGGAACAGGGCCCCATGGGTCACGGTGACCACCGTGGCCAGCAGGATGTTGAAGGCCAGCACGCGGAAGATGCGCGGCATGATTGAGCCGCGCATCAGCAAGAAGAGCTTGAGGCCGTTGGGCCGGTCGCGGACGATCATGCGGGCCACCCGCCGGGCTGGTGGCCCGGCTGGATGATGTGCGGCACCCAGGGCTGTGTCATCGTCACATTTTGCCTGTTTCGAGGAAGCGGCTGTGCCAGCTCAGGGCCTCGTTGAGCAGGTGCGGTGTGTGCAGGCCGGACGAACTCTTGGCTGCGCGGTCCAGGTAGTCCTGCAACTGGGGCCTGAAGCTGGGGTGGGCACAGCGTTCGACGATCAGTTTGGCTCGTTCCGTGGGCGCCAGGCCACGCAGGTCAGCCAGACCCTGTTCGGTGACGATGATCTCGACGTCGTGCTCGGTGTGGTCCACGTGCGACACCATGGGCACGATGCACGAGATGGCACCGTCCTTGGCCACCGAGGGCGTGACGAAAAAGGACAGGTAGGCGTTGCGGGCAAAGTCGCCCGAGCCGCCGATGCCGTTCATGATGCTCGAGCCCATGATGTGGGTGGAGTTGACGTTGCCGTACAGGTCGGCCTCGATCATCGCGTTCATGGCGATCACGCCCATGCGCCGCACCAGCTCGGGGTGGTTGCTGATCTCTTGCGGGCGCAGCACGATGCGTTCTCGGTAGAAATCGATGTTCTGGTTGAAGTCTTCGGTGGCCTGGGGGCTCAGCGACAGGGCGGTGGCCGAGGCAAAGCTCAGCTTGCCTGAGCGCACCATGTCGAGCATGCCATCCTGCAGCACCTCGGTGTAGGCGGTCATGTTCTCGAACGGGCCCTTGTTGAGCCCGGCCAGCACGGCGTTGGCGATGTTGCCCACGCCCGACTGCAGCGGCAACAGGTTGTCCGGCAGGCGGCCTTGCTTCACCTCGTGCTTCAGAAAGTCGATGATGTGCGCGGCAATCTGTTCCGAGACCGCATCGGGCGCTGCAAACACTGAGTTGCGGTCGGATTGGCGGGTGCGCACGACGGCGATCACCTTGGATGGGTCGCAGCGCAGATAGGGTTCGCCAATGCGGTCACTGGGGTGGGTCAGCGGAATGGGCTTGCGGTTGGGGGGCAACTGGGTGCCGTAATAGACGTCGTGCATGCCTTCCAGTCCGGCGCTTTGCAGTTCGTTGACCTCAAGGATGATCTTGTCGGCCTGGTCCAGCCAGGTCTTGTTGTTGCCCACCGAAGAGGAGGGGATCAGGCGGCCGTCGGGCAGAATGCCCGCCACCTCGACCACGGCCACATCCAGGTGGCCCAGGAAGCCGAACCAGGCCATCTGGGCCACGTGGGACAGGTGCATGTCGATGTAACGCACCTGGCCGTTGTTGATCAGCTTGCGCAGGGTGGGGTCCGACTGGTAGGGCAGGCGTTTTTCGATGCCATTGACCTTGGCCAGTGCGCCGTCCAGTTCAGGCGCGGTGGAGGCGCCAGTCCACAGGCCGATGCGGGCCTCGGTGTGGCCTGCCGCATGGCAGGCCGCCAGGCGTTCGGCCAGTGCCTGGGGCACGGCCTTGGGGTAACCAGCGCCGGTGAACCCGCTCATGCCCACGTTGGCGCCCAGGGGAATCAGGGCGGCGGCCTCTTCGGCGCTCATCACCTTGGACAGAAGTTCGGGGCTGCGGATGCGATCAGTCGGGCTCATGCGGTCAGGTCTCCAGTCGGTTTGCTGGCGTCTGGGATTGCGCCAGAAGCGCGGGAGTCTAGCAGGCAGAAACTTACAAATTAGTAGAAACCCTTGCTATTTCCTGAACAACATTTGACCAAATGTGCTTTGTCGAAAAAACGGATTAAGAGAACAAAGGATTAAATTTTGATGAAAATAATGAATCTTAAGATTGTTTTGTCGTCGGACAGCGCAGTCTCAACTTGATTTTTCAGTGGTGATGCATCAACAAAAAAGGTTTCCATGTCACAGTCCTTGAAGCCGTTCCGATTGACTTGGCGTCGTCGCCTGACCCCCTGGCTCCTGGTCAGCGCGGGCTGGGCGAGCGTGTTGGCAACAGGTGCCCACGCGGCGGAGCCCGCCGCGCTGCAGTCGATCGAACGGCTGGATCTGCCGCGTTATCTGGGCACCTGGTACGAGGTGGCCAAGTTTCCGAACCGGTTCCAGAAACAATGTGTGGCCGACACCCGTGCCGACTACCAGAGCAACCCTGATGGGACGGTGCGCGTGGTCAACCAATGTCGCCTGGCCGACGGCCGTGTCGACAAGGCCATGGGGCAGGCCCGCCAGATCGGCCCGGCCGACTCGCCCCGCTTGCAGGTGCGTTTTGCGCCGGCCTGGTTGTCCTTCATTCCGGCGGTGTGGGGGGATTACTGGGTGATCGACCTCGACGAGGCTTACCAGTTGGCGGCCGTGAGTGAACCGCGCCGAGAATACCTGTGGGTGTTGTCGCGCACCCCCAGCGTACCGGCGCCCGTCTATGAAGCCTTGCTCAAGCGCCTGGCGGCACAGGGCCTGGAGGTGGGGCGCCTGGAGCGCTCCCCGCAGGGCGCTGCGCCCTGAGAGCCTGTTCAATGTCTGCGCGACCCGAGAGAGGCTTTGAACAGGCGCAGAGCGCCCCGGCCTAGCTCAAGGCTTCACGTAGTCCGAAACCACCTTCCAGCGCCCGTCCTGGATCTGCGAGAGCCGGCTGAGGGTGTTGCCCAGGCGTTTTTGCGGGCCAAAACTGGCCTCAGGGCTGCCGAAGATGTCGGGCGGGATGACCATGGTGTCCATGGCCTTGATGAAGCTGTCGGTGCTCAGGTTGGGGCCGGCTTTCTGGGCCGCACGGATGAACGCGTCGATCGCGTTGTAGCCATAGACCGAGAACACGGTGGGGTCTTCGTTGAACTTGGTCTTGTATTTGTTGGCCCAGAAACGGATCGGCTGCGCGGCTTCGTCCAGGTAAGGGTGCTGCACCGTCATGGTGGCGTACAGCCCATCCATGGGTTTGCCGCCCAGTTTGTGGATCAGGTCGGTGTAGGCGGCGCTTGAGCCCAGGAAGGTGGGGTTGAAGCCGATCTTGCGCGATTCGCCAATGGCGCCGATGGTCTCGCGGATGATGGTGCCCAGCACCACGAAGTCGCAGTTGGCGGCCTTGAGCTTGGCCACCTGCGACGAAAAATCGGTGGCGCCACGCTTGTACGAGGTTTTTTCTGCGAAGTCGGTGCCCATGGCCTTGAGGGCTGCCTCACCCCCGCGCAGCACCTCCAGGCCGAACTCGTCGTCCTGGTACAAGGCACACACCTTCTTGGCCTGCTTTTCCTTGATCAACTGCGGTGCGGCCAGCCGGATCTGGTCGTAATAAGTGGCGGCGAATGAGTACTTGAGCCGATGGAAGGGCTCGTACATCTCTCGCGCGGCGGTGACCGGGAAGAAGTTGATCACGTTCTTGTCAAACTGCACCGGCATGGCCGCCAGGTTCTGGGCCGTGCCGATGTGCGCCACCATGGCAAAGATCTTGTCCTGATTGACGAGTTTCTGGGCCGCCAGCACCGCCTTCTTGGGGTCGTAGCCCGAGTCTTCGACCAGCAGCTTGATCTTGCGGCCGTTCACGCCGCCTTGCTCGTTGATTTCGTCCACCCTCAGCATCATGCCCAGGCGGTCTTGCTTGCCGAAACCCGCCAGCGGACCGGACAGGTCTTGAATCGATCCAAGCACGATGGTGTCCTTGCTCACCCCCTGGCTTTGGGCCAGGGCGGCGGTGGCGCTGAGGGTGAGCACGGCGAAGGCCGGGGCGAAACGTCTCTTCATGCGGGTCTCCTTTTTGGGTGCTTCCGTTATACGGCTCGCCCCTGCCTGCGCCACCGGCACTTTCCCTAGGACGGATGGGGGTGTGGGGCGCTTGTCGATAATGGGCGTTTTGTCTGAGCTCTCCACGCATGCGGTTTTCATTCCCTGACTCCCTCCGACCGGTCCGCCTGGGCAGCGCCTTGCGAGTGCATTGGCGCCGGGTGCTGGCCTGGGGGGCGCTGGCGCTGGTCCTGTTGTCGGTGCTGACCGTGGTGGTCGGCGTGCTGATGTACCCGAACCTGCCGGACACCAGCGCCCTGTCCAACTACCAGCCCAAGCAGCCGCTGCGCGTGTACACCGCCGACGGGGTGGAGATCGGCGGCTTCGGCAGCGAGCGCCGGGTGTATCAGCGCATCGACCAGATTCCCCAACTGATGCGCGACAGCCTGCTGGCGGTGGAGGATTCGCGCTTTTACCAGCACCACGGCATCGACCCCATCGGCATCGCTCGGGCGCTGACCTCCATCGTCACCGGCGGGCGGCTGCAGGGGGCCTCCACCATCACCCAGCAGGTGGCGCGCACCTTTTTTCTGAACCGATCACGCAGCCTGGGGCGCAAGTTCAAGGAAGCCTTGCTGTCGCTGAAGATCGAATCCCAGCTCAGCAAGGACCAGGTGCTGGAGCTGTACATGAACCAGATCTACCTGGGCTCACGCGCCTACGGGTTCGAGGCGGCCGCACAGACCTACTTTGGCAAGACGCTGGCCGCGCTGACGCCGGCCGAATGCGCCATGCTGGCCGGCCTGCCGCAGAACCCCTATTTTGTGAACCCGATCCGCAATCCCGAGCGGGCCCGGGCGCGGCAACTGGTGGCGCTGTCGCGCATGCATTCCCAGGGGGTGATCAATGATGCACAGTACGAACAGGCCAAGGCTCAGAAGCTGGTCATCCGCAAGCTCAACGAGGTGGATGTGCACGCCGAGTACGTGGCCGAGATGGCGCGCCAGCAGGTGTATGCCCAGTTTGGCGAGCTCAGTTACACCACCGGCCTGAAGGTTGAAACCACGCTGCGTGCCGATGAGCAGGAGGCCGCTTACAAGGCCCTGCGCCGCACCTTGATCGAGCGCGAGCTGCGCCAGTCCTGGCGTGGCCCCGAGGGTGAAGAGACCTTGGCGACCGGGCTGTCCGACACCGACCCGGCCGTGGCCCAGAGCCTGTCTGACTACGACGACGACGATGAACTGCGCGTGGCCATCGTGACCCAGGCGGCGCCGAAGGCGGCCACCGTGGTGCTGGCCTCGGGTGAGGTGTTGCACCTGGAGGGCGCCGCCCTGCGTCAGATCCAGCCTGGCCTGGCACCCAATGCCAGCAACAAGTTGCGTGTGCGCCGCGGCGCCGTGCTGCGGGTGCTGCAGCAGGGCAAGGGCTGGGTACTGACCCAGTGGCCCGAGGCCGAGGGGGGGCTGGTGGCGCTGGATCCGGCCAATGGTGATGTGCGGGCCCTGGTGGGAGGCTTTGACTTTCACCGCAACCAGTTCAACCACGTGACCCAGGGCTGGCGCCAACCAGGCTCCAGCTACAAGCCTTTCATTTACGCCGGTGCCATGGAGCGTGGCGTGCAGCCCGAAACCCTGGTCAATGACGCACCGCTGAGCCATGTGGGGGATTGGTCGCCCGAGAACGACGATGGCAGCACCGACGGCCCCATCACGGTGCGCCAGGCGCTGATCCGCTCCAAGAACCTGGTCTCGATCCGCCTGCTGCAACTGCTGGGCCCCCAGGCCGCACGCGACTGGACCAGTCGCTTCGGCTTTGACCCCGAGCGCCAGCCCGACAACCTGACCCAGGCCCTGGGCTCGGGTTCAACCAACCCGATGCAACTGGCCGGTGCCTACGCCGTGATCGCCAATGGCGGCCTGAAGGTGAAGCCCCAGTTCATCCGCCGCATCAGCGATGCGACAGGCAAGGCGGTGTTCGAGGCGCCCGAGATCACGCTCACCGAGGCCGACCGCGTGGTGCCGCAGCGCAACACCTTTCTGATTGCCAGCCTGCTGCAGGACGTGGCCCGGGTAGGCACCGGGGCCCGCGCCCAGGCCGCGCTCAAACGCCCCGACTTGTATGGCAAGACCGGGACCACCAACGATGTGGTGGACGCCTGGTTTGCTGGTTTCCAGCCGCGCATTGCCGCCGTGGCCTGGGTGGGCTACGACAGCCCGCGCAGCCTGGGCAGCCGGTCTTCGGGGTCGGCGTTGGCCTTGCCGGCCTGGATCGACTTCATGAGCACCGCGCTCAAGAACGTGCCGGTGCAGGAGCTGCAAGCCCCCGAGGGCGTGGTGCGGGTCAATGGCGACTGGCGTTACAGCGAATGGGCCGAGGGCGGTTTCATCCGCTCGCTGGGGCTGGAGGATCAGATCGTCAGCCCGGCCCTGGCGCTCAGCCCGCCAGTGCCGCTGGTGCCTGTGGTCGGCCCCGGGCCCGTGGTGCCCGTGGAAGTGCCGGCCACCGCGGCCCGCTGAGCGGGGCCTGCACACCACCGTTTTACAATCTCGCGGCCCGGTTCGCCCTGGCCGACGGTGCCAACGCTGGGAAGACTCTGAAGCCCGGAGCCTGGGCGGGTGGTGCCGACGTCACTGATGTTGAAGGGTTCTCAGTCTTGTCGACGACAGAAAAACAAATGGCGCCCAGCCTGGCGCCCCAAGCGCAGCACCGCTTTCTCTGGATCACCCATGCCCTGGGCGGCGGGGTGGAGCGCCATGTGGCCGATCTGCGCGCGCTGCTGGCAGGCCGCGCCCGGGTCGATGTGCTTCGACCGGCCGGTGCCGGCCTGGTGCGCCTGGAGCGTGCCGAAGGCGGTGAAGAGGTCTTGAGCGCGGCGTCCTGGCCCCGGCTGGCCGCGGTGCTGGGTGGGCAGGGCTACAGCCGGCTGCACATCCACCATGTCGACGGCTTCGAGGCCGAGGTGCTTGACTTGCCGGGGCTGCTGGCCCTGCCTTACGACGTCACCTTGCACGACTACCTGACCTATTGCCCCCTGTACAACCTGTCCACGGCCGAGGGGGGGTATTGCGGCGAGCCAGATCTGGCCGGTTGCCAGCGCTGTCAGAAGGCGCGCCCTCATGCCTGGGGCCTGCCGGTGGCCACTTGGCGCGCCCTGATGCACCGCCTGCTGGCCGACGCCGACCGGGTGTTGGCCCCCTCGAACTTTGTGGCCGAGCGGGTGCAGAGTCATTTTCCCGATCTGCGCCTCACCGTGCTCGCCCACCCACCCCGGGCCGAATGGCTGGCTGCCCCAGTGCGCAGCGCCCGGGTGCTGTTGATTGGTGGCTTGACGCGTTTCAAAGGGCTGGACGTGCTGCGCCATTGCGCTGAGGCGGCTCGCCAGCAGATGCTGCCACTGGAGTTCACCTTGCTGGGCTCCCCCGAAGCCCCCATCGACGAGACCCCGGTGTTGCCGATCCAGCTGCGTGGCCCCTATGACGATGCGGACCTGCCGCACCGATTGGCACTGGAACGCGCTGATGTGCTGTGGTTTCCCGGCCCTTACCCTGAGACCTATGCCTACACCCTGGATGTGGCCCTGGCCTCGGGCCTGCCCATCGTGGCCAGCGCGCGCGGCGCCTTGATCGAGCGCCTGGCGCAACACCCCGGCGCACACCTGCTACCGGCCGACAGTCCCGCCGAGGTCTGGAACCAAGCCTTGCTGCAAGCCGTGCGAACGCACCAGCCGGCCCCGGGCGAGGCCGAGCCCTGGCTTGACCTGCCGGCCCAGGCCCGCCTGCGCCAGGCCTATGCCGACAAGCTGATGCAGCCACTGGCGGGCGTGATGCCCGGGGTGCCGCAGCATCCGCTGCCTGACCTGTCGCCATTGCGGGCCACGGTGCCTGCCGGTGTGGACCTGCCCTTGCAGGCCTTGTATGACTACGGGGTGCGCTGTGGGCATCGCCAGGCGCGCGAAGTGCTGCAACAGCGGCTCGCCGAGGTGGCCGAGCAGCAGGCCTTGCTGGCCCGTGCGAGTGAAGCGGCGGGCAGGCCATGGCAAGAGGTATTCAGCAGTTATCTGGACGATGTTCAGGCGCTTCGTGGCGAGGTGTTGCAGGCGCAGCGACACTTGAGCGAGGCCCAGGCGGCCACCCGTGCCCAACAGGAGGAAACCCGTCGAGTCGAGCGCCTGTTCGAGTCGCGCGGCCAGGATCTGGTGCGCAGCCAGGCCCGCATCGAGGCGCTGGAGCAAAGCACCTCCTGGCGCGTCACCCGGCCACTGCGCTTCGCGAGCCGGGTGTTCAAGGCCTTGCGTTCGCGGGCGGGCAGCGCCCGTCGTCAAGGCCGGCGTGCCGTCGAGCGCCTGCCCATGATGCTGCGCATCTTGCGCACCGAGGGGCCGGCGGCCCTGGTGCGGCGCATCAATGACAAGCTCAATGCCCCGGCCTACCAGGCGCCCCAGCGCCCGGCGCCGGCGCAGGCCGAGATCGCGCCGCTGAGCCTGGCCACTTGCCCGGCAGACAAGGTGCCACGCTACTCGATCGTGATCCCGGTCTACGAGCAGCACCTCTACACCTTCAACTGCCTGAAGAGCCTGGGCGAGCACACCGACCTGTCGGATGTCGAGATCATCGTCGTGGATGACGCCTCGCCCAACCCGGCGGCCCAGGCACTGCCCGACCTGCAAGGCGTTCGCCTGGTGCGCAACCCGCAGAACCTGGGCTTCATCGGCAGTTGCCACCATGGTGCCGACCTGGCCCGCGGCGACATGCTGGTCATGCTCAACAACGACACCCAGGTCACGCCGGGCTGGCTGGCCGCGCTCCAGTGGGTGTTTGACACCCGCTCGGACGCCGGCCTGGTGGGCGCGCGCCTGGTCTATCCCAATGGCACTTTGCAGGAGGCCGGCGGCATTCTTTGGCAGGACGGTTCGGCCTGGAACTGGGGCCGCGGCGACGACCCCGAGCGCCCCCCCTACAACTACCTGCGCGAGGCCGACTATTGCTCTGGCGCCTGCCTGGCCATCATGCGCAACGACTGGGTGGCGCTGGGCGGCTTCGACCGGGCCTACACACCGGCCTATTACGAAGACACCGACCTGGCTTTCCGTGTGCGGGCCGCAGGCCAGCGCGTGTACTACCAGCCTCAGTGCACCATCGTGCATTACGAGGGCATCAGTTCAGGCACCGATGAGACCCAGGGGGTGAAGCGGCACCAGGTGATCAACAAAGAGGTGTTCTTCAAGCGTTGGGAGGGTGTGCTCAAGCACCACCGCCTCAACGGTGTGGAACCCCAGCGCGAGGTGGACCGCGAGGCCCGGGCCCGGGTGCTGGTGGTCGAGGCCTGCATGATCACCCCCGATCAGGATTCGGGCTCGGTGCGCATGCTGGCCATGCTGGAGCTGCTGGTCGAGCAGGGTTGCAAGGTCAGCTTTGTGGCCGACAACCTCGAATGTCGCCAGCCTTACGTGGCCCAACTGCAGCGGGCCGGAGTCGAAGTCTGGTTTGCGCCCTACATCAACTCGGTGGCTCAGTTGCTGGAGCAGCGCGGCAAGCTGTACGACACCATTCTGTTCTGCCGTCACTACATCGCGGCGCCCTACATGGCGCGCATTCGCGAATGGGCACCGCAGGCCCGCATCGTGTTCGACACGGTCGACCTGCACTACCTGCGCGAGCAGCGCCTGGCCGAGCTGGAGAACTCCTCGGCCCTGATGGGCACGGCGCTCAAGACCCGTGAACAGGAGTTGGGCGTGATCCGGGCCTGCGACGTCACCCTGGTGGTGAGCCCGGTCGAACTCGGTGTGCTGGGCCGGGAGGTGCCGGGCGCGGATGTGCGCATCCTGTCGAACATCCACGAGGTTGAGCCCGCCGGGCCGAGCTATGTCGAGCGCGAGGGCCTGCTCTTCATCGGGGGCTTCCGGCACCCACCCAACATCGATGCGGTGGAGTGGTTCCTGGCCGAGGTCTGGCCCCGGGTGCATGCGCGTCTGCCCGAGCTGATTTTCACCGTGGTGGGCAGCCACATGCCCGCGCGCATCCAGGCCATGACGGGCCCGGGCGTGAACATCGTGGGCTATGTGGAAGACGTGAACCCGCTGATCGCCCAGGCCCGCATCTCGGTGGCGCCGCTGCGTTACGGTGCGGGCGTCAAGGGCAAGGTCAACCAGGCCATGGCCCACGGCCTGCCCGTGGTGGCCACCGGCGTGGCCTCCGAAGGCATGGGCCTGCGCCCGGGGGTGGACCTGCTGGTGGCTGACGACCCTCAAGCCTACGCCGATGAGATCGTCCGCCTGTACGGGGACGAGGCCCTGTGGAACAGCCTGGCGGCCAATGGGCGGGCCAACATCCAGCGTCATTTCTCAAGGGCCAATGCCGCCAAGACTCTGGCCGGGCTGGTGGCGCCGCGCACGCCCCATTGAACCTGGGTTATCCCAGGTTCAGACTGCAGGAGGGGAGGCCAAGGCTTGGTTCAATGTCCTCACTGCCTGCAAGTAGGGCCCGGGTGCACCAAATTCATCACGCACCCGCAAGCGTTGCACGAAGCCGTGGAAGTAGACGCAACGAAGTGCGATGGCGTGAGTGCCGCAGTTGATCAAGGTGATCTTGGCCTGTTTCCAGTTCACCCATTCGCCGGGTATGGCGCTGCGCAGGGTCCCGTCGGGAAGTACCTCGCCAGCCAAGGGGAGACCATCGAAGTGGACCTGCAATGAGTCAGTTTGGGATGGGTTGTCCAACACCACGTCGCACAGAAAATCGCGGTAAGCACCTTGCAAGGCTTGGGCCCGCATTTCTGGCTGAAAGTGCTGGCTCAGACGGGCATTGGGTTGCAGCAGAGCAAATACTGGGCCTGGCGTGAACGCCACGTCGTTCGGTGTCTCGATATCCCAGGCTGCACCATGGCGCTGGAAGCTGGGGTTGACCAGCCAGTTCTCACGGTAGTCTCGATAGGCCCACAGCCAATAGCCAGACGTTTCCTGACGGACCAATTCAGCGCTCCCTGTGATGAAATTCACCATCTCGTCGTCGCGGATGCGGGCGTTATGGCCCGCGAAGTCCAGCGTTTCATCGGTGAAGTTGAACTGATCAATCACGGGTTTGCTGGCACCCTGGAAACGTCGCAACAGATGGTGCAAGCCTGTATGGGCCTGCGCAGCTTTGATGCGTTCACCTTGATTGGCCATGCCGTAGAACGGCCCCCAATAAAGATAGCGTGGGCCTTGCCAGTCGTCGAAGAGGTCGAAGTAAACCCACTCCGTTTCACCCTTGGGACCCGGTACAGGGTAGGCATCGACACGGACTTCGATACCCAGTTCGGGAAAATGAGGGGCGCACACGCCAAGCACGCGTTCGCGCAAGAGATGATCAAAGAAGGCAACCCAGAGACGCATGCCTGGGGTCTGATGCTCGGGTACACACCACGAAGCATCGTCCCGGGGCAGGCCAAGTTCGAATGCCCGCTGAGTGTGTCCTTGCAGGTCGATCCAATTGGAAAAGCCGCCATCAACCCCCACGCGTCTGCGGGAGTCGAAGTCTCCGTGTGGCGGCCCTTGAAAGCAGGGCCAGAAGTCTTCCCAGGTCACGAATGCCCCGTCCCATGCGGGGTGGGGGCGGAGCACTTCAGCAAGTGCATTGGCCTGTGATCCCAGGTTTGCCATACCTTGTGCCGGATGCTGCAACAAGGCGTATTGGCGTTCATGGCGAATGCCCTCCAGGGTTGCGACCGGGCTGTGTGCGTAGAACAAGCGTCCTTTGACCTTCAGTCCTGCGTTGTGAGCTTCATTCATGAGGGTCAGCAGGCGACCGAGGTACCAGGGATGGAGTTCGGCGCGATCTGGAAATTCGAACAGCGCATGCCAGGGCAAGAGCAGGCATACCGTGTCGAAGCCGTCGTCACGAATGGATTGAAACTCAGTGGCTACGTCCTCCGGCCGGAATGCGTCCAGAAACGAAATGGGATCATGCGCGCTGAAAAAATGAATGCCTCTCTGGGGCGATTTGGTGAACTGCATCTCACTTGTCGTCAAAGCCGATGCATTGGTTCTGTATAGATGGCGCACTATGCGCCTCAAGGCTTGTAGGGTGGCTTTCAATGGGACGCGTTCAGTTGATGTTGGTCGCAATGCGGTGCCGGGGGTGCCTTTGCCGCACTGACTAGATCAAGTTTACGCGCTGTTGCGTTGCCAGTCCTGCTCGGAATCTCTGCGTACAGCAGGGCGACGAGTGCAGAGCAGTTCGCTGGTTTGGCCAGTGCTAGTCAACGGTACATCGCCTCAATCCGCTCGGCGTATTTCTTCTGCACCAGTTGGCGCTTGAGCTTCATGGTGGGGGTCAGCTCCTCGTCTTCTGCGCTGAGCTGGGTGTCGAGCAGGAAGAACTTCTTGATCTGTTCGACGCGGGCGAAGCGGGTGTTCACCTGGTCGATCACGCCCTGGATCAGCTGCTGCACTTCGGCGGCTCGGGTCAGGCTGGCGTAGTTGCTGAAGGGCACGGCGTGGTCCTGGGCGTACTTCTCGACGTTCTCCTGGTCGATCATGATGATCACGGTCAGGTAGGGGCGGCGGTCGCCGATCACCACCGCGTCGGTGATGTAGGGCGAGAACTTGAGTTCGTTCTCGAGTTCGCTCGGGGTGATGTTCTTGCCACCAGCGGTGATGATGATGTCCTTCATGCGGTCGGTGATGCGGTAGTAGCCGTCGGCATCGACCTGACCCACGTCGCCGGTGTGCAGCCAGCCGTCGGGGGTGATGGTCTCGGCGGTCTTTTCGGGCAGGTTCAGGTAGCCCTTGAAGACGTTGGGGCCGCGCACCAGGATTTCGCCGGTGGCGGGGTCCAGCCGCACTTCGTTGTAGCCGGCAGCCGGGCCGATCGAGCCAGGTTTGATGCGCGTGGCCGGCACGCCCGTGGCGGCGCCACAGGTCTCGGTCATGCCCCAGACCTCCAGCATGGGGACGCCGAGGGCCAGGTACCACTTGACCAGTTCAGGTGAGATGGGGGCGGCCCCGGTCACCAGGAAACGCGCGCGATGGATACCGATCAGCTTGCGCACGTTGTCCAGCGCCAGCCAGCGCGCCAGTGTGAACTGGGCTTTGAGGGCCGTGCTCACGGGCTGGCCGGCCAGCACCCGGTCGGCGATGCGCGTGCCGACGCCGATGGCCCAGGCATACACGGCCTGCTGCAAGGCGCTGGATTCCTTCAACGCGATCATCACGCCTGAATAGAACTTCTCCCATACCCGGGGTACGGCGGTGAACACGGTCGGCGCGATTTCGCGCACGTTTTCGGGCACGGTCTCGGGGTTTTCGACAAAGTTGAGCCGGGTGCCGGTGTACAGCGAAAAGTACTCGCCGCCCAGGCGCTCTGCGATGTGGCACAGGGGCAGAAAGCACATCGCCTCGTCGTGCTCGTCACGCGCGATCAGGGTGTTGTAGCCCCGCACGGTGTAGACCAGGCCGGCGTGGGTGTGCATGGCCCCTTTGGGCTTGCCGGTGGTGCCCGAGGTGTAGACCAGGATGGCCAGGTCCTCGGGGCGGCAGGCCTGAACGCGGCGCTCCAGCTCGCCCGCGTGCTGCTGCAGGTGGGCACGGCCGCGCTCACGCAGCGCGTCCAGGCTGATCACGCCGGGGTCTGCCAGTTCGCGCAGGCCCTTCATGTCAAAAACCACGATCTGGCGCAACAGGGGCAAACGCTCGCGCACCTCCAGTGCCTTGTCGAGCTGTTCGTCGTCTTCCACGAACAGCACGGTGGTGCGCGAGTCTTCGCACAGGTAGTGCACCTGGGGGGCGGCATCCGTGGGGTAGATGCCATTGGCCACGCCGCCCGCGCTGAGCACGGCGAGATCGGCCAGCACCCATTCGATCACCGTGTTGGACAGGATGGAGGCGGTGTCGCCGGGGGCGAAGCCCAGGCTCATCAGCCCGCCTGCGATCTCGCGCACCGCCTCGGCCGTCTGGGCCCAGGTCCAGCTGCGCCAGATGCCCAGCTCTTTCTGTCGCATCCACACCTGCGGGCCACGGCGCTCGACCGCGTTCCAGAACAGGGCCGGGATGGTGTCGCCCGGCACCACGATGTCGGTGCTGGCTTGCAGGCGGTCGGGTTTCCAGAGTCCGGTCATGGCTTACCTCCAGTTCTTTTTCTTTTTCCAGCGTCGCTCGCCGCGCACGCCTTCGTCTTTGAGGCCGAGGTAGAACTCCTTGATATCGTCCTTCTCGCGCAGGCGTTCGCAGCTGTCTTCCATCACGATGCGCCCGCTTTCCAGCACATAGCCATGGTCGGCGGCGTTCAGCGCCATGTTGGCGTTCTGCTCGACCAGCAAGATGGTGGTGCCGCGTTCGCGGTTGATGCGCACCACGATCTCGAAGATCTCCTTGGTCAGCTTGGGGCTCAGGCCCAGGCTGGGTTCATCGAGCAGGATCAGCGAGGGCTGGGCCATGAGGGCGCGCGAGATGGCCAGCATCTGCTGCTGGCCGCCCGAGAGCAGCCCCGCCTCCTGGGTGGCTCGTTCGCGCAGGATGGGAAAGTAGCCATACACTGCCTCGATGTCGCGCGCCACCGCATCGCGGTCGTGCCGGGTGTAGGCGCCCATCAGCAGGTTGTCGCGCACCGAAAGCAGCGGGAACACCTCGCGTCCTTCGGGCACATGGGACAGGCCCAGGCGCACGATGGCCGAGGGGTCGCGGGCCGTGATGTCCTGGCCGCGGAAGCTGATCGAGCCCTTGCGCGGGTCGATGATGCCGGAGATGGTTTTCAGAATGGTGCTCTTGCCCGCGCCATTGGAGCCCAGCACGGTGGCGATCTCGCCTTCGCGCACCTGCAGGCTGACGCCCCGGATGGCCTTGATCGGGCCGTAGGCGCTTTCCACATTGAGCAGTTGCAGCAGCGCCGGTGCCGCGTCTGCGGTCGGGCTGGGCAGGGCGGAGCGGGCGGTGTCTGGCTGGGCCAGGGTGGCGCTCATGCGGCTTTCCTTTCAAACCGGGCCCCGGTACCGGTGGGCCGGCGCAAGTTGCTCACGTCATCGATGGTGCCCAGGTAGGCCTCGACGACGCCCGGGTGGGTCTGCACCTCGCGCGGGCTGCCCAGGGCCAGCACTTCGCCCTGGTTCATGGCCAGCACCCGGTCGGACACGCGTGAGACCAGGGTCATGTCGTGTTCAACCATCAGCACCGTGATGCCCAGCTCTTTCTGGATGTCCTGGATCCAGTAGGCCATGTCTTCGGTTTCTTCGACGTTGAGGCCCGACGACGGCTCATCGAGCAGCAGCAGGCGTGGCTCGGTGCACAGGGCGCGTGCCAGCTCGACCACCTTGCGCACCCCGTAGGGCAGGCCGGCCACCAGGGCATCGCGGTGGTGTTGCAAGTCCAGCAGGTCGATCACCTCTTCGGCCTTTCGCCGGGCCCGCAGTTCGGCCTCGCGGGTGCGGCGGGTGAAAAACAGATCGCTCCACAGTCCGCTGTCGCGGTGGGTGTGCCGCCCGATCAGCAAGTTGTGCAACACGGTGGCGTGCTCGAACAACTCAATGTTCTGGAAGGTGCGCGCAATGCCCAGCCGGGCGATCTGATGTGGTGGGCGATCGGTCAGTCGCAACGGGCCCTCGGGGCCGGCGTAGTCGATCTCGCCGCTGGTGGGGGTGTAGATGCGGCTGATCAGGTTGAACACCGTGGTCTTGCCCGCGCCATTGGGTCCGATCAGGGTGAAGACCTCGCCCTGGCGCACCTCGAAGCTGACCTGGTTGACCGCCAGCACACCGCCGAAGCGCACGCTGAGATCTCGGGCCGATAGAAGGATGGATGGGTCCATAGGGCAAACCTCAACTTTTTGATTCAGTGAAACACGGTGCGTGAACACGGCAAGCCCTTATCGATCGAAAGGCCGCGGAGCAGGCCACGCCAGCAGACACCGTGGAGCTGGCTTTGCCAGGCCAGGGGTGTCGTCCCCCTTGGGGGCTGAGCACTGCGGCTCCGGGCCTGCCTGCGCAGGTCCGGACAGTGCGAAGAGCGTCCGCGTCTCGCGGCCGCACGTAGGCGCGAAGCGACTCAGGGGGGATCATTTCAAACGGTCGGACTTCTGGAAGGACTTCTGGCGCTTGAACATGCCCTTGCGATAGAACGGGAACATCTGCAGCCAGGTGCGCACCTTGAGCCAGCGCCCATACAGGCCCAGGGGCTCGAACAGCACGAAGGCGATCAGCACCACACCGTAGACCAGGCCTTGCAGGCCGGGGGCCTGGGCGATGGCATCCGGCAGCGAATCTTTGGACAGGGCGATCACCTGTGGCATCGAGATCAGGAACAAGGCCCCCAGAAACGCACCATGCACCGAACCCAGGCCGCCGATCACGATCATCAGCAGCAGGTCGATCGACTGCAGGATGTCGAACTGGTCGGGCGAGATGAATTGCAGCTTGTGCGCATACAGCGCCCCGCCCATGCCTGCCAGGGCGGCCGACAGTGCAAACGACAGGCTTTTGTAGCGGGCCAGGTGGATGCCCATGCTCTGGGCTGAAATTTCCGAGTCGCGGATGGCCACGAAGGCCCGTCCGGTGGGTGAGCGCAGCAGGTTCAGGATGCCCAGTGTGCTGGCCACGGCGATCACCAGGCAGACAAAGTAGAACGATTCGGCGCTGTCGGCCTTCCAGCCGAAGAAGTCGGGGGCCTGCACATGCTTGCCGGCATTGCCCCCGGTCACGCTCTCCCAGCGGGCGAACACCTCCTCGACGATGAAGCCGAAGGACAGCGTGGCCATGCCCAGGTAGATGCCCTTGACCCGCAAGGCCGGCAGGCCCACCAGCAGGCCCGCGGCGGCCGACAGTGCGGCGGCGCAGGCCAGGGCCAGCGGAAACGGCCAGCCCAGGCCGCACAGTGCGGCCTGCGTATACGCCCCCACCCCCAGGAAAGCGGCATGCCCCATGGAGAACAGGCCCGTGAAGCCTGCCAGCAGCATCAGTCCCAGGCCCACGATGCCGTAGATCAGCACAAAGGTGAGTTGAGCCAGCCAGTACTCGGGCACCAGCCAGGGCGCCGCCAGCAAGGCCAGCAGCAAGAGCCCGTACCAGAAGCGGTGGCCGCCATGTTTGGCCAGGCGGATGTCCTGGTCGTAATCGGTCTTGAACAGAAAGCGCATGGTGGGTCAGACTTTCTTACGCAGCTTGTCGCCGAACAGACCATTGGGCTTCAACATCAGCATCAGCAACACCACGATGTAGGCCGCGATGTCCTTGAAGCCTTCGGGCAGGTAGAAGCCCGACAGTGATTCGACGATGCCGATCACCAGCCCGCCGACAATCGCCCCGGGCAGGCTGCCGAAACCCCCGACCACGGCCGCCGGGAAGGCTTTCAGGCCGATGAACCCCATGTTGGCGTGCACGAAGGTGATGGGTGCCAGCAGCAGGCCTGCCACCGAGGCCACGGCCGCGGCCAGCCCCCATACCAGGCCATTGAGGCGTTTCACCGGAATGCCCATGTAGTAGGCCGCCAGCTGGTTCTGCGAGGCCGCCTGCATGGCGATGCCCAGCTTGCTGTAGCGGAACATGGCAAACAAGCCGGTGCACAGCACGGCGGTGGCGGCGATCACCACGGCCTGCTCGGCGTTCAGCACCAGTCCGCCCAGGCTCAGGCTCAGGTCCTTGTAGGGCACGGGCAGGGTGTGGGTTTCTGTGCCGATGTTCGGGATCATCGTGACCAGGCCGCGCAGCACGTAGCCGATCCCGATGGTGAGCATCACCACTGAAAACGCGGGCTGCCCCAGGATGGGGCGCACCACGGCGCGCTCCAGCACGATGCCGAACAGGCCCATCGCCACCAGGGTGGCCGGCACCGCGAGCCAGAAGGGGAAGCCCAGCACCGTCATCAGGCCCAGGCCGCAGAAGGCGCCCAGCATCATCAACTCACCCTGGGCAAAGCTCACGGTTTCAGTGGCCTTGTAGATGAGCACAAAGCCCAGCGCGATCAGGCCGTAGATGCAGCCCTGAGAGACCCCGCTGATCAGCAGTTGCACGAATTGCACATCGGCTCCCCAATGATTTATGCCAAGCGATTGCTTGGCATAAATAATGTAGCGGTGCGGGCCGAGGCCACACACTCGGGGCTAACCCTGAGCATGTGCCATGCATGTGCCAGCGTCGGCCTGCAGGCGCATGTTGAGGCCCGCAGCCGGGCTCTGCCTATCGGGGAAAAGGCGCTATCGCGGGGAGCGCGCCTGAGGTAGAGGAGGCGGCTTCAGCTGCGCGGAATCTCGCGCGGGCGGCCCTGCTCATCGATGGCCACATAGGTCAGCGTGGCATGGGTCACCTTGATGTACTGGCCCTGTGACCGGAAGCGCTCGGCAAACACTTCGACCCGCACCGTCATCGAGGTGCGGCCGATGCGCTCCATCGAGGCGTAGAACGACAGGATGTCGCCCACCCGCACGGGTTGCTTGAAGATGAACTCATTCACCGCCACGGTGGCCATGCGGCCCTGGGCGTAGCGCGCTGGCAGCACCGAGCCGGCCAGGTCGACCTGGGCCATGACCCAGCCGCCGAAGATGTCGCCGTTGGCATTGCAGTCGGCCGGCATCGGAATGACCTTGAGCACCAGCTCCTTGTCTTGTGGCAGGGGTTCTTCAAAGGCCCGCTGGGCACTGGGTTGGTCGGACATGGGCACAATCTCTTGGTTTCACAAGCTTGGAATTGTCCCCTATGCGCCGCTCTGGCGAATCCTCACCCCCTGCGTCCATCCCTCAAGGTGACCGTTCACCCTCCCGCGACTGGCAGACGCTGGCACGGCTTTTCCCCTACCTGTGGCAGTACAAATGGCGTGTGCTGGCCGCACTGGGCTTCATGGTGGGGGCGAAGCTGGCCAATGTGGGTGTGCCGGTGCTGCTCAAGTCGCTGGTGGACGCGATGTCGTTCAAGCCGGGCGATCCGCAGGCTGTGCTGGTGGTGCCGGCCGCCTTGCTGCTGGCCTACGGGGGCTTGCGCTTGTCGACCTCGCTGTTCACCGAGCTGCGCGAGCTGGTGTTTGCCAAGGCCACCCAAGGGGCGGCGCGCAGCATCGCGCTGCAGACCTTCGAACACCTGCATGCGCTGAGCCTTCGTTTTCACCTGGAGCGCCAGACCGGCGGCATGACGCGCGACATCGAGCGCGGCGTGCGCGGCATCGAGTCGCTGATCTCGTACTCGCTCTACAGCATCGTGCCCACGCTGATCGAGGTGACCCTGGTGCTGTCCATCCTGGCCGTCAAGTTTGACGTCTGGTTTGCCTGGATCACCCTGGCTGCGCTGGCCTTCTACATTGTGTTCACGGTCAAGGTCACCGAGTGGCGCACCCAGTACCGGCGCCAGGCCAACGAGTTCGATTCGGCGGCCCACACCCGGGCAGTGGATTCGCTGCTCAATTACGAGACCGTCAAGTACTTCAACAACGAGACCTTCGAGGCCCGGCGCTACGACGAAAGCCTGGAGCGCCTGCGCCGTGCCCGGCTGAAGGCTCAGACCACGCTGTCCATGCTCAACACCGGGCAGCAGCTGATCATTGCGGTCGGCCTCGTGGCCATGCTGTGGCGGGCCACCCAGGGCGTGGTCGATGGCCGCATGACGCTGGGCGACCTGGTGATGGTCAACGCCTTCATGATCCAGCTCTATGTGCCCTTGAATTTTCTGGGCGTGATCTACCGTGAGATCAAACAGAGCCTGACCGATCTCGACAAGATGTTCACCCTGATGGAGCGCGAGCGCGAGGTGGCCGATGCGCCGGGCGCCACGCCGCTGCAGCCTGGCGAGGCGCCCGAGCTGCGTTTTGAGAACGTTCACTTCGCCTACGACCCCCAGGGCGGGCGCCCCATCCTCCAGGGCGTGAGCTTTGTCGTGCCGGCTGGCAAGACCGTGGCGGTGGTGGGCCCTTCGGGCTCGGGCAAGTCGACCCTGGCGCGGCTGCTGTATCGCTTTTATGACGTGCAGCAGGGCCGCATCACGATTGGTGGGCTCGATGTCCGCGCCGTGACCCAGGCCAGCGTGCGTCAGGCCATCGGCATCGTGCCGCAGGACACCGTGCTGTTCAACGACACCGTGGCCTACAACATCGCCTATGGCCGCCCCGGCAGCAGCCAGGCCGAGGTGGAGGCGGCCGCCCGCGCGGCCCGCATCCACGACTTCATTGCCGCATCGCCTGCGGGCTACCAGACCCTGGTGGGCGAGCGTGGCCTGAAGCTTTCGGGCGGCGAGAAGCAGCGGGTGGCGATTGCGCGCACGCTGTTGAAAAACCCGCCCATCCTGATCTTTGACGAGGCCACCTCGGCCCTGGATTCGGCCAACGAGCGCGCCATCCAGGCCGAGTTGAGCTCGGTGGCCCGCAACAAGACTTCGCTGGTGATCGCACACCGGCTCTCCACGGTGGTCGATGCGCACGAGATCCTGGTGATGGAGGGCGGCCGCATCATCGAGCGCGGAGCCCATGCAGATTTGCTGGCCCAGCAGGGCCGCTACGCCCGCATGTGGGCGCTGCAGCAAAGCGGTGAGTGACCCGCACCCGGCGCCGATTTGAGTTTTCATTCCTTTGTTTTTTGAGTTCATGCCATGAATCCGACCAAGCCCTTGTTGTTGGCCCTTCACTTCTTGTCTGAAGAGCACCGAGCCCAGATGGGCGAGCTGCTGCAGGTGATCTACGCCCCCAGCCCGGCCGAGCGCGCCGCCGCCGTGGCTGAGCACGGTGCGCAGGTGCAGGTGGTGCTGACCGTGGGCGCGGTCGGTCTGACCGCCGCCGAGATGGACCGCATGCCGCGATTGCAACTGATCTGTGCCCTCGGCGCGGGCTACGAGATGGTCGACGTCGCCCATGCGCGCCAGCGTGGGGTGGTGGTGGCCAATGGCGCCGGCACCAATGACGACTGCGTGGCCGACCATGCCCTGGGCCTGCTGCTGGCCGCCGTGCGCGGCATCCCTCGCCTGGATGCGCTGACCCGCCAAGGGGTCTGGCGCGAGGCCATCCCCCTGCCGCCCAATGTGTCGGGGCGTCGCCTGGGCCTGCTGGGCCTGGGCACCATCGGGCGCAAGATCGCGCGCCGGGCCGAGGGTTTTGACATCGAGGTGGGCTACCACAACCGCAGCCCGCGCGAGGGTGTGAGCTACCGTTACTTCGACCAGTTGCAGGCCTTGGCCGACTGGGCCGACTTCCTGGTGGTGGCCACCCCGGGCGGCCCTGCCACCCGGCACCTGGTGAACGGGCCTGTGCTGGACGCGCTGGGCCCCCGCGGCGTGCTGGTCAACATCGCGCGCGGCAGCGTGGTCGACACCGCTGCGCTGGCGCAGGCCCTGCGGGAGGGCCGCCTGGGCGCGGCCGGCCTGGATGTGTACGAAAGCGAGCCCCAGCCCCCGGCCGAACTGATCGACCTGCCCAATGTGGTGCTCACGCCCCATGTGGCCGGCTGGTCGCCCGAAGCCGTGCAGCGCTCGGTGAACCAATTCCTGGCCAACGTCAAGGGGCATTATTCCGGGCAAGGCGTGGTGGCGCCGGTCTGATCACGGTGCTCTGGGGCGGCTCATAATCGCCCCCCATGGAAACCAAATGGCTTGAAGACTTTGTCAGCCTGGCCGAGACCCGCAGTTTCAGCCGGTCGGCCCAATTGCGGCACGTGACCCAGCCGGCGTTCTCGCGCCGCATCCAGGCGCTGGAGGCCTGGGCCGGGGCAGATCTGGTGGATCGCAGCTCCTATCCCACGCGCCTGACACCGGCCGGCGAAACGCTGTATGCGCAGTCGCTGGAGATGCTGCAGTCGCTGCAGACCACCCGCGCCATGCTGCGCGGCCACACCAGCGCGGGCAAGGACGTGGTCGAGTTTGCGGTGCCGCACACGTTGGCCTTCACCTTCTTCCCGACCTGGGTGACCACCCTGCGTGAGAAATTCGGGCCACTCAAGAGCCGCCTGATTGCCCTCAACGTGCACGACGCGGTGCTGCGGCTGGTCGAGGGCAGTTGCGATCTGCTGATCGCCTACTACCATCCCTCGCAGCCCTTTCAGATCGATCCTGATCGCTACGACATGGTGAGCCTGGGCGAGGAGGTGTTGGCCCCCTACGTGAAGCCCGATGCCGATGGCCGCCCCATGTACCTGCTGCCGGGCCGTCCCGGCCAGCTCTTGCCCTACCTGGGGTATGCCCCCGACGCCTACCTGGGGCGCATGGTCGAGCTGATGCTCAAACAGTCGGGCACCGCCATCCACCTGGACCGCGTGTACGAGACCGACATGGCCGAAGGCCTCAAGGCCATGGCGCTGGAAGGTCATGGCGTGGCGTTTCTGCCCTACAGCGCGGTGCGCAAGGACCTGCGGGCGCGGCGCCTGGTCAGTGCCTTGCCGCCCGACGCCCCGCCGCTGCAGATCACCATGGAGTTGCGTGCCTACCGCGAACGGCCCTCCGCCCAGGCGGCCGGACGCGAGGCGCCCAAGGACCGTGCCGAAGCCCTTTGGCGCTATCTGGTGGCCAACACGGTGCGTCCAGATGAATCGGCCGCAAGATGATCGGGCGCCTCATGCTTTTTTTGCATGAGGGCCATTTAATCCGGCATTGGCCTTGGGTCTGGCGCTTCTCTACAGTCTGGGCCCACCAACCTGCCGCCTGTCCAAGACACAGGCGTGACAGGTTCTTAGAACAACAGGACCATCACCATGCGTCACGGTGCCGAGACAAGCCACTTCTTCTTTCATGCAAGCCATTCATCTGGATACCGGTGCGGCCCGCGCTGCGATGGCCTGAATGGTCTACTTTTCCCCTGATTTGTCCTGATCCCTCGCATTGGGCGTCTGCCCTGGCACAAAGGCTGCTTGCCTGGATCATCCCCATGCCCAGTCCTGTCATTGAGTTGGCGGGCTTGCATGGCGGGATGGGTAGCGCAACCCGGAGTGGCCAGGAAATGAGTCCTTCAGTGCATTTTTTGCATGCTGGGACGCCGGGTATTCCCTGGGTGCTGGTTCCCTAAAATTTACCCTTCCCTTAATCTCATCGTTCCCATTCCTAGGAGATTCCATGAAGAAACATTTGCTCGCTTTTGCAGTCGCCGCCCTGGCGACGGGCAGCGTCCTGGCCCAAGCCAATGACACGTTGGCCAAGGTCAAGGCGTCGGGCGCCATCACCATGGGTGTGCGCGATTCCTCGGGTGCACTGTCCTACACGCTGGGCGATGGCAAGTACGTGGGCTACCACGTCGAGCTGTGCCAGCGCATCGTCGGCAACGTCGAAAAGGCCGTGGGCAAGAAGCTCGAAGTGAAGTACGTCTCGGTCACTTCGCAAAACCGCATCCCGCTGGTGCAGAACGGCACCGTGGACATCGAGTGCGGCTCGACCACCAACAACGTGGCACGCCAGAAGGACGTGTCGTTCCTGGACACCGCCTACGTCGAAGAAGTGCGCATCGCGGTCAAGGCGGCTTCGGGCATCACCGGCATCGCCCAGCTCAATGGCAAGAACGTGGCGACCACCACAGGCACCACTTCCGTGCAATTGCTGCGCAAGCATGAGCGCGCCACCGGCGTCGACTTCAAGGAAGTCTTCGGCAAGGACCACGCCGACAGCTTCCTGCTGCTCGAATCGGGCCGGGCTGACGCCTTCGTGATGGATGCGCAGATCCTGGCGGGCAACATCGCCACCTCCAAGAGCCCGGCCGACTACAAGATCGTGGGCGAAGTGTTGAACGTCGAGCCCATCGGCATCATGGTGCGCAAGGACGACCCGGCCTTCAAGAAGCTCGGCGATGACACCATCAAGGATCTGGCCAAGTCGGGTGAGCTGGCCAAGCTGTACGACAAGTGGTTCGTGCAACCCATCCCGCCGAAGAACACCCGCGTGGGCCTGCCGGCCAGCGATGCCACCAAGGCCGCCTGGGCCAACCCCAACGACAAGCCCGCCGAAGACTACGCCAAGAAGTGATGGCGTTTTGCGGCGTCCGCCTGCCCCCTGGGTGAGCTGACGCCCGCCCCGGCTGGGCCTCTGCCTGGCAGCCTGGTGGCTGCCATGGCCGATGTGGGCCTGGCCGGTTCCCTGTTTTCAATTTTCAAACTGGAGAAGCCTGTATGGCCATGAACTGGCAATGGGAAGTCTTCCTGCAAGACCCCGGCGGGGCTTACCCGACCTACTGGCAATGGATGCTGTCGGCCTGGGGCTGGACCGTGTCTGTGGCTTTGCTGGCCCTGGCAGTGGCCCTGATCCTGGGGTCGGTGATCGGCACCATCCGCACCCTGCCGGACAGCCCCTGGCTCACCCGACTCGGCAATGCCTGGGTTGAGCTGTTTCGCAATATTCCGCTGCTGGTCCAGATCTTCCTCTGGTACCACGTGATCCCTGCATTTGTGCCGGCCCTCAAAGAGGTGCCGAGCTTCATCCTGGTGGTGCTGGCCCTGGGCATCTTCACCTCGGCGCGGATCGCCGAGCAGGTGCGTGCCGGCATCCAGGCCCTGCCGCGCGGTCAGCGCTATGCCGGCATGGCCTTGGGCTTCACCACGCCGCAGTACTACCGCTATGTGATCCTGCCGATGGCGTTTCGCATCATCATCCCGCCGCTCACCAGCGAGACCATGAACATCTTCAAGAACTCGTCGGTGGCCTTTGCCGTCTCGGTGTCTGAGCTGACCATGTTCGCCATGCAGGCGCAGGAAGAGACCTCGCGGGGCATCGAGATCTACATCGCCGTGACCGGCCTGTACGTGATCTCGGCCTTTGTGATCAACCGGCTCATGGCCTTCATCGAAAAGCGTTCGCGAGTCCCGGGCTTCATTGTCCAGGGCGGCACCGGAGGGGGACACTGATGAATTTCGATCTCTCGTTCTACAGTTGGGACCTCATCAGCAAGTTCGTCGCCAAGGGCTTCTACTTCAGCATCCTGCTGACGGTGGTGTCCACGATTGGCGGCGTGATCTTCGGCACGGTGCTGGCGCTGATGCGCCTGTCAGGCAAGAAGGTGCTGGATGTGCCGGCCACCATCTATGTCAACGGCATGCGCAGCATTCCGCTGGTCATGGTGATCCTGTGGGTGTTCCTGCTGGCGCCCTTCGCCATCGGGCGCCCCATTGGGGCCGAGGTGTCGGCCACCATCACCTTCATCGCCTTCGAGGCAGCCTACTTCAGCGAGATCATGCGCGCCGGCATCCAGTCGATTCCGCGCGGGCAAGTCTTTGCTGGGCAGGCTCTGGGCATGACCTATGGTCAGAACATGAAGCTGGTGATCCTGCCGCAGGCCTTCCGCAACATGCTGCCGGTGTTGCTGACCCAGACCATCATCCTGTTCCAGGACACCTCGCTGGTGTATGCCATCGGCGCCTACGACATGCTCAAGGGCTTCGAGACCGCGGGCAAGAACTACGGCCGTCCGATCGAGGCCTACGTGCTCGCCGCCGTGGTCTATTTCGTGATCTGCTTTGCCCTGTCCACGCTGGTCAAGCACCTGCACAAGAAGATTGCCATCATCCGCTGACGCGGCATTGAGAGTGAGAAATTTCCATGATTGAACTCAAGAACGTTTCCAAGTGGTATGGCAGCTTTCAGGTGCTGAACGACTGCTCCACCAGCATCAACAAAGGCGAAGTGGTGGTGGTGTGCGGGCCTTCGGGCTCGGGCAAGTCCACGCTGATCAAGACCATCAACGCGCTCGAACCCTTCCAGAAGGGCGAGATCTACGTCAATGGCACGGCGGTGCATGACCCCAAGACCGACCTGCCCAAGCTGCGCAGCAAGGTGGGCATGGTGTTCCAGCATTTCGAGCTGTTCCCGCACCTGTCGGTGACCGAGAACCTGACCATCGCCCAGGTCAAGGTGCTGGGCCGCAGCCCTGACGAGGCCAAGAAGCAGGGCCTGAAGTACCTGGAGCGCGTGGGCCTGATCGCCCACAAGGACAAGTTCCCCGGTCAGCTCTCGGGCGGCCAGCAGCAGCGTGTGGCGATTGCGCGCGCGCTGTCGATGGACCCGATCGTGATGCTGTTTGACGAACCCACCTCGGCGCTCGACCCCGAGATGGTGGGCGAGGTGCTCGATGTGATGGTGGGCCTGGCCAAGGAAGGCATGACCATGATGGTGGTCACGCACGAAATGGGCTTTGCGCGCAAGGTCAGCAACCGCGTGATCTTCATGGACGTGGGCGGCAAGATCCTCGAGGACTGCTCCAAGGACGACTTCTTCAACAAGCCCGACGAACGCCAGCCCCGCACCAAGGACTTCCTCAACAAGATCCTGCAGCACTGAGGCCGGCTGCGCTGCGAGCGCTCCAAAAAGAAAGCCCCGCCGGGATTCCGGGCGGGGCTTTTTGTATGGGCCCGCGGCCTTGCAGGCCGCAGGCCTGGGATCACTTCCGCGCCGCGATGGCCTTCTCGGCCTGGGTCACCAGATCGGCGCCGACGGTGTTCTTCCATTTGTCGTACACCGGGCGGGTGGCCTTCACAAAAGCCTCGCGCTCGGCCGCGCTGAGTTGCACCACATTCACGCCGTGGCCCGCGATTTCCTTGAGCAGCGGCTTGTCGGCCTCGACCAGGCCCTTGCGGGCCAGGGCGGTTTCTTCTTTGCCGGCATCCAGCGCGGCCTGGCGAACGATCTCACGGTCAGCCGGGGTCCAGGAGTTCCAGATGTCCTTGTTGACCACGAACACCAGCGGGTCGCAAATGTAGCCCCACATCGTCACGTACTTCTGGCCCACGGTGTGCAGCTTCGCGGCCGTGAAGATCGAGATCGGGTTTTCCTGACCATCCACTGCACCGCTGGCGAGTGCGGGCTGGGCATCGGCCCAGCTCATCTGGGTGGGGTTGGCGCCCAGGGCGCTGAAGGTGTCCAGGAACAGGGGCGAGCCCACCACGCGGATCTTCAGGCCCTTGAGGTCTTCGGGCTTCTTGATCGGCAGCTTGGAGGTCGAGATCTCGCGGTAGCCGTTCTCGCCCCAGGCCAGGGGCATCACGCCAGCCTGATCCAGCACCTTGAACAGGTTCTTGCCGACATCGCCCTGGGTCAGCGAGTCCACGGCAGCGTAGTCGGGCATCAGGAAGGGCAGCGAAAACAGGTTGAGCTGCTTGACCTGGGGCGACCAGTTGATGGTCGAGCCCACGGCCATGTCGATCACGCCCTGGCGCAGGGCGCTGAATTCACGTGTCTGATCGCCCTGGATCAGCGACACACCCGGGTACAGCTTGATGTTGATGCGACCCTGGGTGCGTTCACGCACCTTGTTGGCCCAGATCTCGCCGCCCTTGCCCCAGGGGAAGGCCGGGCCCAGCACCAGGGACATCCGGTACTCGGACTTGTAGTTCTGCGCCGAGGCCGTGCCCGGCAGCGCCGCCAGGGCCACGCTGCCCACAGCCAGCGCCAGCAAAGTGCGCTTGAAAGTCTGGAAAGTGTTTTTCGTCATGAAGGTCTCCTTGGGTCGAATCGAATGGGACAGATCTGAATCGGTATGAACGAGCGGGTGGGCGGCTCTCAATAGCCCATCTGCCTCGGCAGCCACAGGGCCAGTTCGGGGAAGGCAATCACCAGCACCATGATGAGGAACATCGAGAACAGCATCCAGCCCACCCATTGCACGGTCTCTTCCATGCGCACCTTGGCAATGCGGCAGGACACCATCAGGTTGACCGCCAGCGGCGGGGTGAACTGACCCAGTGCCACCTTCAGCGTCAGGATGACGCCAAACCACACCGGGTCCCATTTGTAGTACTGCACGATGGGCAGGAGCAGGGGCACGAAGATCAGGAAGATCGACACCCCGTCCAGGAACATGCCCACCGTGATCAGCAGCAGAATCAGCAGCGCCAGCACGCCATATTCGCCCAGGCCCGAGTTCACGATGGCCCGGGTCACGGGGTCGATGATGCCCAGGGTGGACAGCGAGTAGGCAAAGATGCCGGCCAGCGACACCACGATCAGGATCACCGCCGACAGCTCGCCCGACTCGCGCAGGATCACGAACAGGTCGCGGAAGCGGATCGTGCGGTGGATGAACATGCCCACGAACAAGCCGTAGAACACGGCCACCACGGCGGCCTCGGTCGGCGTGAACCAGCCGGCGCGCATGCCGCCCAGGATCAGCACCGGGGCCGCCAGACCCCACACCGCTTCGCGCAGGCTCTTCCAGAAAGCGGGGCGGGGCAGGCTCGATTCGAGGGCGCCCATCTTGTGTTTGCGTGCCATCCACACGGCGGGCACGATCAGCGCCAGGCCGGCCAGCACACCGGGCACCATGCCGGCGGCGAACAGGGCCGGCACCGAGGCCCCGGGCACCAGCACCGAATACACGATGAAAGCAACGGAGGGCGGGATCAGGATGTCGGTGGCCGCCGCGGCACCCACCACGCTGGCCGAGAAGCTGGCAGGGTAGCCGGCGCGCGACATGGCCGCGATCATCACGCCGCCCACGGCGGCGGCATTGGCCGGGCCCGAGCCCGAGATGCCACCCAGGAACATGGCCACGGCAATCGCCACCAGGGGCAGCATGCCGGGGCCGCGCCCCACGATGGCCACGGCGAAATTGACCAGCCGCAGGGCCACGCCCGAGCGGTCGAAGATCGAGCCCACCAGCACAAACATGGGGATCGCCAGCAGCGGGTACTTGCCCAGGCCGGCATAGAAGTTCTGCGGCACGGCCAGCAGGCCAAACCATTGGGCGTCCAGGTTGGCGGCAGCGATGGCGGCCGTACCGGCCAGGCCCAGCGAGGCCCCGATGGGCACGCCAGCCAGCATCATGGCCAGGAAGGCGATGAACAACAGGGTGGCAATCATGGTTGGGCCTCCACCTCGGCCACGGCACCGCGCAGGCGGCGCAGGAACAGGCCGAAGGCCCGCAGGCTGATGGCCGCCGAGATGATCGGCATCCAGATCGAATACCACCATTGCGGCACCCCGATGCCGGGTGAGGTTTCGCCGAAGCGGTAGTCGTCCCACACCACGCGCACGCTCAACACGGCGATCGCGCCGAACAGCAGGGCCACCATCAGGGCTCCAAAGCAGGCCAGGCCGCGCCGGCGCGCCATCGAGCCGCTGTCCGAGAAATATTCGATGCGGATGTGGCGGTCGCGCGCCACCGCAGCCGAGCCGGCCACCAGGGCCAACACAATCATCAGGAAAACCGAGAACTCCTCGGTCCAGGCAAACGAGGAGTTGGTGAAATAGCGCACCAGCACATTGGCAAAGGTGATCAAGGCCAGGGCCGCCATGATCAGCACGGTCAGCCAGTCTTCGATGGCCAGGGGCACGCGCGTGGGTTCGTCGGCTTCTGGTTCAGGCAGGTTGGCGGGGTCAAGCACGGGCGGCTTGGCTGGAGAAGAGGACATGTTGGGCAACAGGGTTGGCAAAAGAACGCAGGAACGCGGCACGCGGATGGCGCACAGCAGAGGGCCGGTTCGCTGCAGGGCCCGGATAACAGCCTCGGCGACGACCGCGGGCCATGGTAGCGGTGAATCCACCAGGCGCGCATCGGTATTATCGTCTTACCATTTGTAGCGTCTTGTGCCCGTTGGCACCCCGGTGACCCCGGGTTCATTCCACGCCATTTACAGGTTGAAACACTGGAGCGGCCTTCCGCTTCTAAGATGCTTGTCCATGAATCCAATCCGACTTCACCCCTTGCGCCGCGGCGTCCTCGCCGCAGACCCCCGAGCCCGGTGATTCGTTCGTTCGTTTTGGCTGAATCGCCGGGCCCTCAGTGCGGCTTGGCCTTGAAGCCCAGCCGCCAGCCACCGAGCCGGCCGGTCCACGCCGGTGACTCTCTGTCTGAATTCTTGCCTGAGCGAACTGACCATGGATTCCAAACCTTTTGCCCCCCACCCCTCGCCAGCGGCCGAACACCGCGTGTTGACCGAACTCGACGAGGTGCGCCTGCGTCGCCTGCGTGAGCGCCAACCCCTGCCCGAACCCCTGGCCAGCGCCCTGGCCACCGTGCTTGACGAGTCAGACGTCGTGCCATCGCGCGACATCCCGCGTGGTGTCGTGACCATGCAGTCGCGTGTCACGGTGAAACCTGTCGACGGGGGGCCGCTGCGCCACATCACGCTGGCCTACCCCGCCGAGGCCCGGCCTGAAAAAGGGCAGTTGTCAGTGCTGTCGCCCGTGGGGCTGGCCCTGCTGGGCTGGCCGGTGGGCCAGCAGGTGCAGTGGCAGACCCCCGATGGGCGCGAGGCCTGCTGGGTCATCGTGTCGATCGAATACCAGCCCGAGGCGGCCGGGCATTTCACGGTCTGAGAGCCCAGGCAGGGCTCTGGTGCGGGGCGCCCCTGGCCCAGGAGTGCGAAAATCCCCGCCCATGACCGACCTCCTCAAGATCACCCGCCCCGACGACTGGCACCTTCATGTGCGCGATGGCGACGCGCTGAACACCGTGGTGCCACACACGGCCGCCCAGTTCGGGCGCGCCATCATCATGCCCAACCTCAAGCCCCCGGTGACCACGGCCGAGCAGGCGCTGGCCTACCGTGACCGCATCCGCGCCGCCGTGCCGGCCGGCTTGAACTTCGAGCCGCTGATGACGCTGTACCTCACCGACAATCTGCCGCCCGAGGAGATCGTGCGTGCCAAGGCCGCCGGTGTCGTGGCCTGCAAGCTCTACCCCGCCGGGGCGACCACCAACAGCGACGCGGGCGTGACCGACCTGCGCAAGATCTACCCCACGCTGGAGGCCATGCAGCGCGAGGGCCTGCTGTTGCTGGTGCATGGCGAGGTCACCTCGTCCGACATTGACCTGTTCGACCGCGAAGCCGTGTTCATCGAGACCCAGCTGATCCCGCTGCGCCGCGACTTCCCCGAGCTCAAGATCGTGTTCGAGCACATCACCACCCGCGAAGCCGCTCAGTACGTGCAGGAGGCGGACCGTTTCACCGGCGCCACCATCACCGCCCACCACCTGCTGTACAACCGCAACGCCATCTTCACGGGCGGCATCCGCCCGCACTACTACTGCCTGCCCGTGCTCAAGCGTGAAACCCACCGCCAGGCCCTGGTGGACGTGGCCACCGGTGGCAACCCCCGCTTCTTCCTGGGCACTGACAGCGCACCGCATCCGGCCCACCTGAAGGAGCACGCCACAGGCTGTGCCGGCTGCTACACGGCGCACGCTGCCATCGAGCTGTACGCCGAGGCTTTTGACCGCGTGGGCCGGCTGGATCAGCTGGAGGCCTTCGCCAGCTTCAATGGGGCCGACTTTTACGGCCTGCCGCACAACACCGGCCACATCACCTTGAAGCGCGAAAGCTGGACCCCGCCCGAAAGCTTCACTTTCGGCCAGGCCGAACTCAAACCGCTGCGCGCTGGCGAAGCCCTGCCTTGGCGCCTGGTCTGATCGACATCGACTGGGCCGCCCCCTGGCTGGCCCCCTGGCGCGCTGTGGGCGAGCCGCTGGCCGCCTCAGTGCTGGCCGGGGCTTCGGTGGCCGGTGCGCTCAACCAGGCCGCCCTGGCGGCCGGGCTGGCGTGCCGCTTCCAGCCGCAGACCCAGGCCGCCGGTGCCGCCGCCTATGAGCAGGGCATCCACGATCAAGGCCTGGTGCCGACCCGCGACAACCTTCACGACTTTTTCAACGGCCTGGGCTGGTTGCATTGGCCCCAGGCCAAACAGCGGCTCAACGACCTGCATGTCCGTGAGCTGGTCCAACCGACCCGGGGCCCGGCCGACAGCCGCTCCCTGCGCGGGCCGGTGCGAGACGCCCTGACGTTGCTGGATGAGAACGGCGCGCTCTTGCAGGCCCCCGATCCCCTGTGGCAGGCCCTGCAGGAGCGCCGCTGGGTCGATCTGTTCGGCCCCTTGCGACCCCTCTGGGGGCAGGCCCGCCTGTTGTTGTTCGGCCACGCCCTGTTGGAGCAACTGGTGCGACCCTACAAGGCCGTCACGGCCCATGTCTGGCACGTGCCGGGCGACTGTGACGGACAGGCTGCCGCCCTGGACGCCTGGCTGGCGACCGATCTGACACCTGCCAAGCTGGCCACCAAGCCCTTTGTGCCCTTGCCGGTGCTGGGCGTGCCGGGCTGGTGGGCGGCAAACCAAAGCCCCGACTTCTACCTCGACAGCCAGGTTTTCAGGCCCTTGCGCCCGACGGTCGAGCGGCGCCTGCCCGTCGCCGCGGCCTGACCCGGGCGACGGTGCCCCCGGCCGGATGCGGCCCTTCCCGGCTGTCCGGAACTTTTCCCACTAAGATCCCCCTTCGGAACAAGGCCTGCGCAGGCCTGCAAAAGCATTCGATAACAAAGCACATTGCGCATGGGCCTGGGGGTTGGCGGCCATCGAGTCGCCCCCACCTCAAGACCTGACCGACAACCCTAGATGGAGCTTTGATGAAACGTATTCTTTTGCTGGTGCTCACCAACGTGGCCGTGGTCGTGGTGCTGGGCATCGTGGCCAGCCTGCTGGGCGTGAACCGCTACCTCACGGCCAATGGCCTCAACCTGGGTGCGCTGCTGGGCTTTGCCCTGATCATGGGCTTTGGCGGCGCCTTCATCTCGCTGCTGATCAGCAAGCCCATGGCCAAATGGACGTCGGGTGTGCGCGTGATCAACCAGCCCCAGTCGCCTGACGAGGCCTGGATCGTCGACACCGTGCGCCGCTTTGCCGACAAGGCCGGTATCGCCATGCCCGAGGTGGGCATCTACGAAGGCGAGGCGAACGCCTTTGCCACCGGTGCCTTCAAGAATTCGGCGCTGGTGGCCGTGTCCACCGGGTTGTTGCAAGGCATGACGCGTGAAGAGGTCGAGGCCGTGATCGGCCACGAGATTGCCCACGTGGCCAATGGCGACATGGTCACCATGACCCTGATCCAGGGCGTGATGAACACCTTTGTGGTGTTCCTGTCGCGCGTCATCGGCTACGCCGTCGACAGCTTTTTGCGCAAGGGCGACGACGAACGATCGGGCCCGGGCATCGGCTACATGATCACCACGATCGTGCTCGACATCCTGCTGGGCTTCCTGGCCTCGATGATCGTGGCCTGGTTCTCGCGCCAGCGCGAGTTCCGTGCCGATGCCGGCGCAGCCCAGTTGATGGGTCGCAAGCAGCCCATGGTGCATGCGCTGGCGCGCCTGGGTGGCATGGTGCCCGGCGAGCTGCCCAAGAGCGTGGCCGCCATGGGCATCACCGGCAGCCTGGGCAAGCTGTTTTCCACCCACCCGCCGATCGAAGAGCGCATTGCGCGCCTGCAGGCCAGCTGATCCTTCTGGATCATCTGCCGGCTCATCACAGGGCCTGGGCGCTGGCCTTGTCCCATTGCGCCGGGTCCAGCCGCCAACGGGCTCTCGGGGCCCGCAGTGCATGGGCTTCGCGGTAGGCTGAAGGCGTGCACCCGCTGTGGCGGGCAAACACCCGTCGGAAGGCATGGGGGTCGCTGTAGCCGCAGGCCAACGCGATGGTGGGCACGCTCTCCAGGGTGATCTCCAGCATCACCCGGGCCCGGGCGCAGCGCATCCGGTGCAGCTGGTCCAGCGGGCTGCGGCCCAGTTCCTGGCGGAAATGCCGCAGCAGGGTGCGTGGGCTCACCGCCGCTGCGGCGGCCACGGTGGCCAGGTCGTAGGGCGCCTCCAGGTGCTGTTCCAGCCACGCAATGGCCCGCGCCAGGGTGCTGTCGCGGGTCTTGCGAATCTGGGCGCTGGCCTGGGCCGCGGCCCGGCTGCGCTCGGGGTCGAACTCGAAGGCCTGGCGGCACAGCTGGGCCAGACCGGGCCCGGTGCTGTGTTCCAGCAGGGCGCAGACCAGCCCACCCAACTGCTCAGCCCCGGCCGCGCTGAACCAGGGCGCCTCGACCACGCAGGCCTGATCGGCGACCAGCCGCACCTCCGGATGGTCGTCCCGAAACGCTGATGCGTAGAACCAGGGCAACACGAGCGCGCGGCCCCCAGCCCGCCCGGTGGCGGCGGCCAGCCAGGCACTGTTGCCTTGACAGGCCAGCAGGCCACCGGCGTCCAAGGCCTGGCGCAGTGCCGTCACCAGAACGCCTTGGTCCTGCACCAGAGCGCGCACGCTGGGGATGTCGGCCGCGAGCATGGGGGGCAGGAACACGGCGTGTTGAACCACGCCTTGTCCGGTGGGTGGGGCGCTGCCCAGGTAGTCTTCAAAGCGAGAGGCCAGGGTGACGGGCACCGGGTGTGTTGTGGCCTGCGAGGCCGCTGGCGGCCAGGCGCCGCCTTCGGCCGTGAGCAGGCGCCAACTGATGGGGGGCGCCAGCACCCCCAGGCGAAGCTGGGCCAGCATGCGCGCCGTGCGCAGCAGATCGATCAACGTCAGGGCGCTGCCCAGCGTGACCTGGGGCAGCAGCGGGATGTCCACATGCAGGCCTTGGCGAGGCGACAGGGCGGTGGTCGGTGCAGGCGGGCGGGTGAGGGTGGGCGGCATGGTTTGGCGAAGGGCCGGTGGGCGCTGCGTTAGCAGCTTGGCCGGTGGCTATTTTGGCTGTAGCAATGGCGATTCCAGCGCCCTCTGTGTGACACAAGCCGCCCTAGCATGGATGTTTTCCAACAGTCCAAGGCGAAACCCCCATGAAACTGCGTTCACCGTCCTCGTCCCATCGTGCCGCTCTGGCGGCTGTCTCCAGTGCCCTGCTGGTCCTGGCCTCGGCCGCGCAGGCCCAGGGGGTGGATGCCCCCACGCTGCAGGCGCTCGATGCACAGATCGCCAAGGTGTCGCCTCAACTGGTGAGCTGGCGGCGCGACATCCATGCCCACCCTGAGCTGTCGGGACAGGAGCAGCGCACCGCAGCCCTGGTGGCTGAGCACCTGCGCGGTCTGGGGTTGAGCGTGCAGACGGGCGTCGGTGGTACGGGTGTGGTGGCCACCCTGCAGGGCGCCCACCCGGGCAAGCTGGTGGCCTTGCGTGCCGACATGGACGCGCTGCCCGTGCCCGAAGGCACGGGCCTGCCATTCGCCTCCAAGGTCAAGGCCCAGTACCTGGGCAAGGAGGTGCCGGTGATGCACGCCTGCGGGCACGATGGGCACACCGCCATCCTGATGGGCGTGGCCCAGGCCCTGGCGGGCATGAAAGACCAGATCCACGGCTCGGTGCGTTTCATCTTCCAGCCCGCCGAAGAAGGCGCTCCGAGCGAGCCGGATGCCAAGGGCGTGTCACCCAGTTTTGGCGCCAAGGCCATGATCGAACAGGGTGTGCTCAAGGATGTGCAGGCGATCTATGGGCTGCACCTCACCGCCAATATTCCTTTCGGTGTGGCCGGCTACCGCAGTGGCCCATTGATGGCCAGTGCCGACGACATCTACATCAATGTGCTGGGCCGGGGGGCGCATGGCTCGGCACCCTGGGCCGGGGTCGACCCCATCGTCGCCGCCAGCCAGGTGGTGCTGGGGCTGCAGACCGTGGTGAGTCGCCAGCTCAACATCACAGAAGAACCGGCTGTGCTCACGATCGGCGCCATCCATGGCGGCACTCGCTTCAACATCATCCCCGACAAGGTTGAGATGCAGGGCACCCTGCGCACCTTTGACGAGGCCATGCGCAGCGATGCTCAAAAGCGCATCCGCACCACGGCCCAGTTGATCGCCGAGAGCAGCGGAGCCAAGGCCGAGGTGCGCTTTGGCCCGGTGGCCTACCCGGTCACGGTGAACTCGCCTGCGCTCACCCAGGCGTCGGTACCCGCCCTGAAGCAGGCCATGAATGGTCAGGCGGTCGTTGTGCCCAAGATCAGCGGCTCGGAAGACTTCTCTGAATTCCAGAAAGTGGTGCCCGGCTTCTTCTTTTTCCTGGGCGCCACCCCCAAGGGCCAGCAGGCCGCCACGGCGCCGTCCAACCATTCGCCGCGCTTCGACTTCAACGAAGAGGCGCTGCCCATGGGCGTGCGCTCACTGAGCGTCCTGGCACTGGATTTCCTCAACCGGAGTTGAGGCGGGCTGATGCTGCGCGGAAATTCCGCTTGGCATCGATATACCGCTGAACTATTCTGGTGCTCCGTTGGTGATTTACCCTGGAGCATCGGTATGGCATTGCTGGCTTCGTCCCGGATTCGCCTGGCCCCCCGCCTGGCCCTGGCTTTTGGTGTGGTGTGCCTGGTGATGTCACTGGCGGCGGCCATCGGGGTGTGGCGCCTGGTCCAGCTGCAAGGCATTGCCGATGACCTGGGTGGGGACTCTTCCGAGCGCGCCTTGCTGGCGCGCGAGTTGCACGCCATCGTGGTCATCAGCTCCAGCCGGGCCGAGACCCTGTTGTTGATTGACAACCCCGCCTTTGCCGCCCGCATCGATGCCGACCGCAAGGCCACCTCGGCGCGCTCAGCCGAGGTGCGCAAGCGCCTCGATGCGCTGGCCACCGATGCCGCCTCGCGCGATCTGTTCACCGCCATCGACCAGGCCGGCAACGCTTTTCGCGAGGCCCGCGACAAACTCGTCAAGCAGAAGGCCGCGGGGGAGGCTGTATCAGAGGATTCGATTCGCGGGTTGCTGCGCCCGGCGGCCGATCGCTACGCCGCCGCTGTCGATCAATTGGCCGAACACCAGCGCCAGCGCGTGGCCGAGGCCCGGGCCGCAGCGCTCAGCAGCCAGCGCCAGGGCATCAGCTTGCTGGTGACGGGCTCGGTGGTGGGCTTGCTGCTGAGCGTGGTCAGCGCCCTGTGGCTGGCCCGCTCGATCCTGCGCCCGGTGGACCAGGCCTCGGGCCTGGCGGCGCACATCGCCCAGGGCGACCTGACCCAGCCCGTGCCGGCCGAGCAGGCCGGCCAGCGCGACGAGGTGCTGGCCCTGTTGGCCCGCCTGGGCCACATGCAGGCGCGTCTGGTCGAGTTGGTGGCCGGCATGCGCAGCGCCAGTGCCCAGGTGGCCAATGCCAGCCAGGAGATTGCGGCGGGTAACAACGATTTCTCGGCCCGCACCGAGCAGACTGCCTCCAACCTTGAAGAGGTGGCGGCCAGCATGGAGGAGTTGCTCAGCACCGTGCAGCACAGTGCCGCCTCGGCCCAGCAGGCCGAAGGCCTGGCGGCGTCTGCCAGCCAGGTGGCTGTTCAGGGCCGGGAGGTGGTGCAGCGCGTGGTGGCCACCATGGATGCGATATCGGGCTCGTCGCGCCGCATCGCCGACATCACCAGCGTGATCGATGGCATTGCCTTTCAGACCAATATCCTGGCTCTCAACGCGGCCGTCGAGGCGGCGCGGGCCGGCGAGCAAGGGCGGGGCTTTGCCGTGGTGGCCGGCGAGGTGCGTGTGCTGGCCCAGCGTGCCGCCACTGCCGCCAAGGAGATCCGCGACCTGATCGCCAGCAGCGTGAATGAGGTGGGCACGGGGGCGCAACTGGTGCAGCAGGCCGGCACGACCATGGGCGACATCGTCGATTCGGTGGCCCGGGTGGGCACCATCGTGGCCGAACTGAGCCACTCGGCCCGTGAGCAAAGCACCGGGCTGGGCCAAGTCAACGAAGCGGTGGTGCGCCTGGATCAGATCACGCAGCAGAATGCCGCCTTGGTCGAGGAGTCGGCTGCGGCCGCGCAGGGTTTGCGCAGCCAGGCCCAGCAACTCGCAGAACTGGTGGAAACCTTTCGCCTGCCGGCCTCGGCCGGGGCGGCGGCTCAGCTTCGGCTGGGCTGAGGTGTCGCTTCAGCGTGGGGGTACGCCCAGCAGGCTTTTGGCCACCGCCTCGCCCACCTTGATGCCGTCCACCCCGGCCGACAGGATGCCACCGGCGTAGCTGGCGCCTTCACCGGCAGGGAACAGGCCGCGCGTGTTCAGGCTCTGGTAATGCTCGTCGCGTGTCATCTTGAGCGGCGACGAGGTGCGCGTCTCGACGCCGGTCAGCACCGCGTCGTGCAGGTCAAAGCCCTTGATCTTGCGACCAAAAGCCGGAAAAGCCTCGCGCATGGCCGTGATGGCGTATTCAGGCAGGGCCAGCGACAGGTCGCCCATCTTCACGCCGGGCTTGTACGAGGGCTCCACCGAACCCAGTGCCGTGGACGGGCGCCCCGCCACCAGGTCGCCCACCAGCTGTCCGGGGGCTTCGTAATTGCTGCCGCCCAGCTCATAGGCGCGCGATTCCAGTTGCCGCTGCAACACCACGCCGGCCAGAGGGTGCACGCTGCCGTCGGCAGGCGCCTGCCAGCGTTGTTGATCGCCCAGCGCCCATTCAAAGGCCGCGGCATCGCTGGGGTAATCGACCGGGTCGATCCCGACCACGATGCCGGCGTTGGCGTTGCGCTCATTGCGCGAGTACTGGCTCATGCCGTTGGTGACCACGCGCCCCGGCTCGGAGGTCGCCGCCACCACGGTGCCGCCCGGGCACATGCAGAAGCTGTAAACCGCCCGCCCATTGCTGGCGTGGTGCACCAGTTTGTAGTCGGCCGCGCCCAGCAGCGGGTGGCCGGCGTGGCGACCCCAACGGGCCCGGTCGATCAGACTTTGCGGGTGCTCGACCCGGAAGCCGATCGAGAAGGGCTTGGCCTCCATGTAGACGCCACGCTGGTGCAACATGGCAAAGGTGTCGCGCGAGCTGTGACCCAGGGCCAGCACCGCGTGCCGGGTGGGCAGCTCGTAGGTCTGGCCGCTGGCCACGTCCAGCACCTTGAGGGCCTGCAGGCGGCGGCCCTGAGGCCCTTCGTCCACCGTCACATCGACCACACGTTGTTCAAATCGGATCTCGCCACCCAGGGCAACGATCTGCTCGCGCAAGGTCTCGACCACCTTCACCAGCTTGAAGGTGCCGATGTGGGGGCGCGCCACGTACAGGATCTCTTCGGGCGCGCCGGCCTGCACGAATTCTTCCATCACCTTGCGGCCCAGGTGGCGCGGGTCCTTGATCTGGCTGTACAGCTTGCCATCCGAGAACGTGCCGGCACCGCCTTCGCCGAACTGCACGTTCGACTCGGGGTTGAGCACCTTCTTGCGCCACAGGCCCCAGGTGTCCTTGGTGCGTTCACGCACCGTCTTGCCGCGCTCCAGCACGATGGGCTTGAAACCCATCTGGGCCAGCACCAGGGCCGCAAAAATGCCGCACGGCCCAAAGCCCACCACCACCGGGCGCTCGTTGGCCTGGCTGGGGAAACCTTCAGGCGCGTGGCCTGGCGGATGCCAGACCATGTCGGGCGTGGGCAGGATGTGTGGGTGCTGGGCATGGCGGGCCAGCAGGGCGGCCTCGGCGCCGGGGTCCTGCAGGTTCAGGTCGACGATGTACACCGTCAGCAGTTCGGGCTTGCGCGCGTCGAAGCTGCGCTTGTGCACGTGCAGCGTGGCAATGTCGCTGGGGGCAATGCCCAGGATCTGGGCCGCCTGGTCGCGCAGCGCCTGCTCGGGCTGGGTGCTGCTGTCCTCAGGCAGGGTGGACAGGGGCAGCTTGAGTTCGGAAATTCGGATCATGGTCGGGCCGGCTTGTGTTGATCAAGCAAAAGGCAATGCGGGGCCCGGATTTTAAGGGGCCGTCCCGCCGGCCGCCAAAAAGCGCCGGGCCTCAAGGCCACGGCGCTCCTGGTTCAGGATTCGATCCTGGGGACTCACGAGGGCAGGAAACCGTCCACCGACAGATAGCGTTCACCCGTGTCATAGTTGAAGCCCAGCACCTTGGCGCCGGCCGGCAGTTCGGGCAGTTTCTGGGCGATGGCGGCCAGCGTGGCGCCTGAGGAGATCCCCACCAGAATGCCTTCTTCACGCGCCGAGCGGCGAGCGTATTCGCGGGCCGCCTCGGCTTCGACCAGGATCACACCGTCCAGCAAGCTGGTGTCGAGGTTCTTGGGAATGAAGCCTGCGCCAATGCCCTGGATCGGGTGCGGGGCCGGTGCGCCCCCCGAGATCACGGGTGAGGCTGTGGGTTCGACCGCATACACCTTGAGCTGGGGAAACTTCGCCTTCAGCACCTGCGCCGTGCCCGTGATATGGCCGCCGGTGCCCACGCCGGTGATCAGCACGTCCAGGCCATCCGGGAAATCGGCCAGGATCTCCTGCGCAGTCGTGCGCACGTGCACCGCGATGTTGGCCGCGTTCTCGAACTGCTGCGGAATCCAGGCCCCCGGGGTCTGGGCGGCCAGTTCTTCGGCCCGGGCAATGGCGCCCTTCATGCCTTTTTCGCGCGGGGTCAGGTCGAAGCTGGCACCGTAGGCCAGCATCAGGCGGCGGCGCTCGATCGACATGCTGTCGGGCATCACCAGGATCAGCTTGTAGCCCTTGACGGCGGCCACCATGGCCAGGCCCACGCCGGTGTTGCCCGAGGTGGGTTCGATGATGGTGCCCCCGGGCTGCAGGCGGCCCGAATTCTCGGCGTCTTCGACCATCGCCAGCGCAATGCGGTCCTTGATCGAGCCCCCAGGATTGCCGCGTTCGGACTTGATCCACACCTGAGCCGAAGGGCCGAACAGGCGGTTGATGCGCACATGGGGTGTGTTGCCAATGGTCTGGAGGATGTTGTCGGCTTTCATGCGGTCTCCACGGTGGTTGGGATGAGTTGGCGGATAGGGGCCGAAGCCGGCCCGTCACCTGCGCATTCTGCCGTGCTTGATGTCGACTTGTCGGTCTAAGCTCATGTCTTGCCGTCATAATGGCGCCCGTGAAGTCAGCCAGACCGCCGCTGGTGCTAGCCGAAAGGGCGGCGACGCAAGTCGCCGTGTGGAAACACCGCACTGGAGGAACGTCCGGACTGCACAGGACAGCGTAGGAGCTAACGGCTCTCCACCGCGAGGTGAGGATCAGAGCAACAGAGACGAGTTTGGTCGATCCGGCCCAATCAGGGTGTTCTGTGGGGTAGCGGCGCAAGCCGCGTAGGGGTGGGCGAAAGCCTGCCCCATCACGCGCAAGCGTGATCCCCACAGCCACCTTGGTCGGTGCCCGACCAAGGTGAAACGGGCAATCTCTACGCGCAGCAATACCAAGTAGGCCAACGTTGATGTGGTTCCGCAGAGTTGGCGGGTAGGTAGCATCGAGCCGGGTGGGTGACCCCCGGCCAAGAGTAATGGCGGTCACACCGTGCGCAAGCACGGTGCACAGAATCCGGCTTATCGGCTGACTTCACACTTTATTTCATTCATTTCCACCTTGCGAGATGATTCCAAATGCCACCGGCGAGACCTTGGTTTCGCCGGTTTTCTTCTTTTTGGATTCTGCTTTTGCCATCTTTGTGCGCTGTCCGTGGCGAAGGTCTGTGGCCGGATGGCTGGATTGATTTTGATTATCTCGGTGATGTCTGTCTCATGATTTGGTGTTGAATATCCAGCTTTTAAAATCATTTTCCCTTCATTTGATTGGATTTTGATTTCATGAGATTTTTTGTGCTTCGATCTGTAAGTGCTGTAATTGTTTCTGCTTTGGTGGCGGGCTCGGTTTCGGCGGATGTTTTGACACGTGATAATGGCGCGCCGGTGGGGGATAATCAAAACTCCCAAACGGCTGGCGCTGCAGGGCCTACTTTGCTGCAAGACGTCCACCTGATTCAGAAGCTGCAGCGCTTTGACCGTGAGCGGGTGCCAGAGCGCGTGGTGCATGCGCGCGGTGCTGGTGCCTACGGGGTGTTCAAGGCCACGGCAGATGCCTCTGAACTGACCCGCGCCAAGGTGTTCATGCCCGGCCAGGAAACGCCGGTGTTCGTGCGCTTCTCGACGGTGGTGCATGGTCAGCATTCGCCCGAAACCCTGCGTGATCCACGCGGATTTGCCACCAAGTTCTATACCCCTGAAGGTAACTGGGATCTGGTGGGCAATAACCTGCCGGTGTTCTTCATTCGCGATGCCATCAAATTCCCGGACATGGTGCATTCACTGAAGCCGGCCCCCGACACCAATCTGCAGGATCCGAATCGGTTCTTTGATTTTTTCTCGCATGTGCCCGAGGCTACCCACATGCTGACGCGGCTATATTCTGATTATGGAACCCCCAAGGGCTACCATTTGATGGATGGCAACAGCGTGCATGCCTATAAAATGGTCAATGCACAGGGCCAATATGTGTATGTCAAGTTCCATTGGGCATCGGTGCAGGGGCAGCACAACCTGACTGCCGGCGAGGCCAGTGCCCTGCAGGCCCAGGATTTCAACCACGCCACGCGGGCCCTGATGCAGGTGATCGAAAGCGGCCGATACCCGCAGTGGGACCTGTACGTGCAGGTGCTGCGCCCTGAGCAACTCAACAGCTTTGAGTTCAATCCGCTGGATCCGACCAAGATCTGGACCGGTGTGCCGGAGCGCAAGCTGGGCACCATGACGCTGAACCGCAATCCGGCCAACGTGTTCCAGGAGACCGAGCAGGCCGCGTTCGCGCCGTCCAATCTGGTGCCGGGCATTGAGGCTTCGGAAGACCGTTTGCTGCAGGGCCGCGTGTTCTCGTACGCCGACACCCAGATGCACCGCGTGGGCGTGAATGCGCTGCAACTGCCGGTGAACCGCCCGCGCGCCGAGGTGGTCTCGAACAACCAGGACGGTGCCATGAACGGTGGCCGGCGCAGTGGCTCGGTCAACTACGAACCCAGCCGTCAGGTGGCGGTGAAGGAAGACCCGCAATTCAAGTCCAGCGCCTTGCCCCTGGCCGGCAGCACGCAGCAGGCGGCCATCGGCAAGACCCTGAACTTCCGCCAGGCCGGCGAGTTTTACCGCAGCCTGAGCCCGGCCGAGCGCAAGAACCTGGTGTCCAACCTGGCTGGCGATCTGGGGCAGGTGAAGAGTGCAGAAACCCGCGACACGGTGCTGGCTTTCTTCTACAAGGCCGATGCCGACTACGGCCGGGCCATTGCCCAGGCTTTGTCGGTCGATCCGGCCATGATCCAGCGCCGGGCGGCCCGCCTCAGCGAGTAAAGCGACAGGCGCGAACGAGGGGCCGGCTCAGAACTTCTCGTGCGGGCCCATGAAGCGCCACTGGCCGGGCTCCAGCCCGGCCAGACCCACCCGGCCCAGTCGGGTGCGGCGCAGCGCCAGCGGCCGCAGGCCGGCCCTGGCACACAAATCCAGCACCCCTTGGGCACTGCTGGCCTTCAGGGCAAAACGCAGCCGGGTGCCTTGCGGCCCGCGCGCGTTCAGGCTCAGCTTGCCCACCACAGGCACCTGGGGCCAGAGCCGGGCCTGTTGCAGGCGGGCGGCCAACTGGTCGATGGCCTCGTTGGTCAACTGGCCCGGCAATTCCAGCATGAATTCCTGCTCGATCTCGGCTTCGTCTTCCAGCAGGCGTCGCCGCATGCGGCCATCCTGCGTGAACACCACCAGGCCGGTGGCCAGCCCCCCCAGGCCGGCAATGGCCTGCTGCTGGGTGAAATGCCGCTTCAGCACCCGCACCGGAAACCGGCTGATCGGGGCGCTTGCCTGCAAGGCCAGCGCATCGCAAGGTGTCTCCGGGTCGGGCCGGTACCACAGCAGGGTGGCGGGCGGCACGGTCTCGGGACGGGCCTGCGGGTCGACCAGCACCTCGTCGGCACCGGGCGTGACCCGGTGCTGGGGCTCTTCCACGATCTGCCCGTTGACCTTCACCCAACCTCCCTCGATCAGCAATTCGGCTTCGCGGCGTGAGCAGGCGGCCTGGTCGGCCACGTGTTTGGAGAGTCGGATGGGGTCGGTCATGGGGGTGGGGCTGGGCTGGGGCGGGGCGCCGAGTTTACGCGCCCATGCTGACTTGATTGTTGGAAGAAAGTCGCGACTTTCTTCCAATGGGCTGCAAAAAAGTCGCAATTCCGGGCCTCAGCCCAATGTCGCATCCAGGCTGCGCAGGCGCTCCACATGGGCCAGCAGTGAGCGTTTGGCCACCGGCCACAGGCGGGTAGGCACGTCGGCGTAGGCCAGTTCAACCCATTGTTCAGGGGTGCCCTCGGGACGTTCGCGCATGGCGGCCAGCACCTTGGCCTCGCGTTGCAGGCGGTGCGCCTTGAGCTGGGCGACGGCGGCCCGCGCCTGGCCCAGCACATAGCCATGGGCCGGCAGGATGAAGTCCACGCCCGCGCGTTCGCAGGCTTGGTCCAGCAGATCCAGCGAGTTGATGTAGTCGGCCATGTTGCCGTCAGGAGGATCGACCACCGTGGTGCTGCCATTGAGGATGTGGTCGCCCGAGAACAGCAGGCCGTCCTCCAGCAACAGCAGGCACAGGTGATTGGCCGCGTGCCCGGGGGTGTGCAGCACCTCCAGGGTGTGGCGGGGCGCGGCCTCGCCAGGGGCTTGCAGCAGCAGGCGTTCGCCATGGGCCAGGGCTCGTTCGGGGCTGAATTCGCTGGCCGCGCGGGCGGTGGGGGCCGAGGCCAGGCCCAGGATATCGGGCACCGGGCGCCCATGGCGCCGGCACAGGGCCTGCAGCGGGGCGGCGCCGGGTGAGTGGTCGGGGTGTGAATGGGTGCAAACGATGTGGCGGATGTCACCGCCGGCAGCGCGCCACAGCTTTTCCAGGTGCTCGGTATCGGCCGGGCCAGGGTCGATGGCGATGTAACCGGTGTCGGGGTCGCCCACCAGGTAACTGTTGGTGCCCGGGCCGGTCATCACGCCCGGGTTGGGGGCGGTCAGGCGTTGCACGTTCTTCAGCAGGGCCACCGGGCGATCGGTCTGCCAGGCCAGCTCGTGCACGATCTGGCCGTCGGGGCAGACCAGGGCCAGTTCGCCGTAGGGCTGTTCGTGCTCCATGTAGCGGGCTTCGTGCCCATTGAGCAGGCCAGCGCGTGGGCAACTGGTCCACAGCGGCTGCTCGCTGGCGCAATCCGCCAGCACGGCGTCGACCGTCGTGTAGGCCTGCAGCCGCTCCAGGGTGCGGATGGTCGGGAAGATGATGAAGAACTGGCCGGCCGCATGGCGGGCCAACGCCTCGGCCGGGCTGACCCACACCGGTTCGAACTGTTCGGCCTCGTCGGCCACGGGCGTCTGGTCGGCCGGCATGCGGGCCACCAGAAAGGGCACGTCAAAGCGCCTGGGCAGGTCGCGGTCGGTGATCCAGTGCGCCAGCACAAACACCTGGTCGGCCGCCATCCGCAGGCCCAGGGCCTGACATTGGGCGGCAAAGGCTTGGCTGCGGTCCAGTTGGGCGATGGTGCTGGCATCGGCAAGCCGGCCGTCGGCCTGCCAGGCCAGCAGCACGCCCAACTCCTCGAAGCTCTCGCGGATGGCCGCGATGGCCCGCGTCAGGTTCAGGTCGCTCTGGCCCGGGCGGCGGCGCGCCTGGGCGTGAGAGGCCGCGTCCAGCGCATCGATGCCCCCCCCTGGGAACACATAGGCGCCCGGGGCAAAGCTGGCGCTCATCGAACGCCGGGTCATCAGCACCTCGATGCCGGGCTGCCCCTGGGGGCTGGTGGCATCGCGCAGCAGCAGCACGGTGGCGGCGGGGCGCAGGGGGGCGGGTTCGCGTGAAGGGTGCAAAAGCTGGCTTGAACGGGTCATGCGGGCCATTATCGGCAGCGGTGTCGGAGGCGTTGACACCTTCAGGACTGGGGTTTCCCCCAGGACCATCAGGTCGGCACGGTGTTTGCTCGCGACGCGGCAGGGCATAAGCAAAGACGTTCCAGGCATGTGCATCTGGTCACAATGCTGCGATTCCTTTCGATTCCGTTTCACCCCTTGTCGATTTTTCGGGAGAGCCTTGATGACAAAACCCCTTCGCCGCGCGCTGTGGCGCCATGGCTTCAACTGGCTGGCTGCCGGCCTGATCGGCGTGGCCGGGCCGGTGCTGGCCCAGGGCGACTGGCCGCAGCACGCGTTGACCGTGGTCATGACCTTTCCGGCCGGTTCGGGCGTCGACGTGGTGGCGCGCCACATCCAGGAGCCCCTGGGCAAGCAGCTGGGCCAGCCGGTGGTGATCGACTACAAGCCCGGTGCGGCAGGCAACATTGCCAGCGAGTTCGTGGCGCGGGCCAAGCCGGATGGCTACACCCTGGTGTTCGGCACCGCGGCCACCCATGGCAGCAATGCCGCGCTGTACAAGAAGCTGTCCTTCGACGTCGAGAGCGACTTCGTGCCGGTGGCCCCGGTGCTCGATGTGTCCAACGTGCTCACCATCAACCCCGACGTGATCAACGTGAAGACGCTCAAGGAGTTCGTCGACCTGGTCAAGGCCAACCCCGGCAAGTACAACTTTGCCTCGACCGGCAATGGCACCGGCACCCACATGGCCTTTGCCGAGTTCAATGCCCGGGTCGGGCTGGACATGATCCACGTGCCCTACAAGGGCGGCCCCGAGGCCATGACGGCCGTGCTGCGGGGCGAGACCTGCTGCATCATGAACCAGGTGCAGACGGTGTTGAACCAGTACAAGGCTGGCAAGGTGCGCCTGCTGGGGGTGACCACGGCCAAGCGCGTGGGTGCGGTGTCCGAGGTGCCCACCATCGCCGAAAGCGGGCTGCCGGGCACCAAGGGCTTTGACAGCTCGATCTGGTTTGGCCTTTTTGCCCCCAAGGGGACCGATGCCCGCATCGTGCAGCGCCTCAACAGTGCGGTGCAGGCGGTGTTGGAGAACCCAGAGGTCAAGGCCAAGCTCGAAAGCGCGGGCAACAGCGTGCGCCTGGAGAACCCAGAACAGTTCAAGGCCACCGTCAAGGCCAATCGGCACAAGTGGGCCGAGGTGGTGAAAGCCGCCAACATCACCCTGGAGTGAGCCCAGGCCCGGCGCCCCGGCTTTCGCCGCGGCGCCGGAAGCCCCGATAATCGGGGCATGCAGATCCGCTTCACCAAGATGCAGGGCGCCGGCAATGATTTCGTCGTGCTCGACGAGACCGCCGCCCGCCTGCCCCTGAGCCCGGCGCACTACCGCTACCTGGCCGACCGCCACTTCGGCGTGGGCGCCGACCAGATCCTGACTGTGCGCCCCGGCCCCGCACCCGGCGTCGATTTCGAATACATCATCCACAACGCCGACGGCGGCGAGGTGGAGCAGTGCGGCAACGGCTCGCGCTGCTTTGCCCGCTACGTGCGCGACAAGGGCCTGACCACCAAGGATGCGATCCGCGTGCACACCCGCGCCGGCATCATCGAGCCGGTGCTCAACCCCGATGGCCGTGTCACCGTCGACATGGGGGCGCCGGTGTTCGAGCTGGCCGACATCCCCTTTGATGCCACCGATCTGCAGGCCCGGCCGCACGGTTCTTGGCAGCTGTGGCCGTTGGCCCTGGCCGGCCAACCCGCGCTCGATGCGGTGGCGGCGGCCGTGGTCTCCATGGGCAACCCCCACGCCGTGACCCTGGTGGACGACGTGGACACCGCCCCGGTGGCCAGCGTGGGGCCCCTGGTGGAAAGCCATCCGCGCTTTCCGCGCCGGGTCAACGTGGGCTTTCTGCAGGTGGTGTCGCGCAGCCAGGTGCGCCTGCGCGTGTTCGAGCGCGGCACGGGCGAAACCCTGGCCTGCGGCACCGGGGCCTGCGCAGCGGTGGTGGCAGGCATTCGCCTGGGCCTGCTTGACGCCCGTGTCGACGTGCAGACCCGCGGCGGGCAACTCACCATCGAATGGGCCGGCCTGGGCCAGCCCGTGCGCATGACCGGCCCTGCCGTGACCGTGTTCGAGGGCCAGATCGATGTGCCCGACAACCTCTGATTTCCTTCTGACCGTCTTCTTGAGCCCGCCCTCCCCATGACCGCAATCCAAACCCCTGGCATGAACCCGATCACCGAAGACGACATTGCCAACTACCTGGCCAATTCGCCTGATTTCTTCGAGCGCCACGCCGAGGTGCTGGCCAGCGTGCAGATGACCAGCCCGCATGGCAACCGCGCCGTGAGCCTGCAGGAGCGCCAGGCTGAGATGCTGCGCGACAAGATCAAGACGCTCGAAGGCCGCATCATGGACATGATCCGGCACAGCAACGAGAACGCCATCATTGCCGACAAGCTGCAGCGCTGGGCCCTGGGCCTGTTGCGCACCGAAAGCCCGCTGGAGCTGCCCGAGCGCATCGCGGCCGATGTGCGCGGCCAGTTTCAGGTGCCCCAGGTGGCCATCAAGGTCTGGGGCGTGTCGGCCGCGCACGCAGAGCAGTCCTTTGCCCTGGGCGTGAGCGATGACGCCAAGACCTTTGCCTCGTCACTGACGGCGCCCTTCTGCGGCGCCAACCCAGGCTTTGAAGCGGTGCAGTGGCTGGCCGATCCGGCCGCCGTGGTTTCGCTGGCCCTGCTGCCGCTGCGCGTGGGCGCCATCGGCAGTGCCTCGCCAGCCTTTGGCATGCTGGTGCTGGCCTCGCCCGACCCGCAGCGCTTCCACAGCGGCATGGGCACCGACTTCCTGGAACGCATGGCCGAACTGGCCAGCGCAGCCCTGACCCGCCTGCGCGACTGAGCGGGCCTGTGGACGCCGGGGATCGCGCTCTCCAGCCCCAGGGCCAGTCACTGAGTCAGCCCTTGATTCAGCGCTACCTGGACCATGCGCGCTACGAAAAGCGCCTGGCAACGCGCACTCTGACCCTCTACACCGAACACCTGACGCGCCTGCAAAGCCTGGCCGACACGGCCGGCCTGGCCCTGCCGGCCGTGCCCCCGGCCCAGGTGCGCCGCTGGGCCGCCCAGTTGCACGGCGCCGGCCTGGGCGGCCGCAGCATTGCGCTGGTGCTGTCCTCGTGGCGAGGCTTTTATGCCTGGCTTGGGCGCGAGGGCCTGATCGCCAGCAACCCCGTGGCCGACGTGCGCGCCCCCAGGTCGCCCCAACCCTTGCCCAAGGCCCTGGGGGTGGACGCGGCGGTGCAACTGGCCGAGCACGACAACCCCGACGACGACCCCTGGCTGGAGGCGCGTGACGCCGCCATGGTCGAGCTGCTGTACGGCTGTGGCCTGCGTGTGAGCGAGCTGGTGGGGCTGGACCTGCAGGCCAGCGCCGAGGCGCACCAGCAAGGGCGAGGCTGGGTTGACCTGCACGAGGCCGAGGTGCATGTGATGGGCAAAGGCAGCAAGCGGCGCAGCGTGCCGCTGGGCCGGGCGGCCCTGGCGGCCCTGCAACGCTGGCTGACGCTGCGCGGCGGCGAGCTGGCGGGCGCGGCCAGCACCCAGCCGGCCCTGTTCATGGGGCGCCATGGCACCCGGCTGACTCCGCAGTCGGTGTGGCAGCGGCTGCGCCGTCGCAGCCTGCAGGCCGGTCTGCCGGCCGCCGTGCACCCCCACATGCTGCGCCACTCGTTTGCCAGCCATGTGCTGCAGTCCAGCGGCGACCTGCGCGCCGTGCAGGAGCTGCTGGGGCACGCCAACATCAGCACCACGCAGGTCTACACCCGGCTCGATTTTCAGCACCTGGCCAAGGCCTACGACGCGGCCCATCCCAGGGCCCGCAAGAAGCCCGGGCCTTCATGAGCCTGATATTTCAGTTTTTTTGAGTTGCTCTTGTAAGAAGTGAGTGCCGAGACCGACTGACGTGCATCGGAGGCAGCTTCAGCGCTGTTCCGGTAGGACGCAGGCCCCGCCCGTGTCTTTCAGCCATTCATTCACTTTCATTGAATCAGGAGTCACCTCATGAACGCTACCACTCTCAAGTCTGCCGCTTCTTTCGCCCTGGCCGCATCGGCGCTGGCCTTCGCTTCGGCCGCCATGGCTGCCGACACCCCCATGGGTGGCATGGGCAAGTCGGTGGGCGCCAAGGACACCGTGCATTGCTACAACGTCAACGATTGCAAAGGCATGAGCGATTGCAAGACGGCTGAACACGCCTGCAAAGGGCAAAACGAGTGCAAGGGCCATGGCTTCAAGGCCCTCGGCGCCGGTCAGTGCCTGAGCAAGGGCGGCACCATCAGCGATCTTTGATGGCCTGATCTGCCGATCTTTCAGGGGCACGGCAGCGTGCCCTTTGTTCACTGTTTTCACGGTTGCCGCCCGCTGGTATGAGCCCTACCCCCTCTGAGTCGCCCGGTTTCGGCCTGGGCTTGCGCACGCCCCACTACGGTGATTTTCTGGCGGGTCCGCAGCCCCTGGATTGGCTTGAAATCATCACCGACAATTTTCTGGTCGAAGGTGGCAAGCCGCTGGCCATGCTGGATCGCTTCCGCCGTGACTACCCGATGGCCATGCACGGCGTGGCCATGTCCATCGGGTCAGCCCAGGGCCTTGATCTGGCGTACCTGGCCCGCGTCAAGGCCCTGGCCGACCGCGTGCAGCCGATGTGGGTGTCCGATCACCTGTGCTGGACCGGCACACCGGGGCGCTGTCTGCACGACCTGTACCCTCTGCCTTACACCGAAGAGGCGGCGCGACGGGTGATCGCCCACATCCGCCAGGCGCAGGACGTGCTGCAGCGTCGTCTGGTGCTGGAAAACGTGTCGAGCTACTTGCGCTTTCGCGATTCGGCGAGTGCCGAATGGGAGTTTTTGACGCACGTGGTCGAAGCGGCCGACTGCGATCTGCTGCTGGACGTGAACAACCTCTACGTCAGCAGCGTGAACCATGGCTTTGACCCGCAAGACTATCTGCAGGCCTTGCCGGCGGCCCGGGTGCGGCAAATCCACCTGGCTGGTCATTCGCGCGATGGCACCCACATCATCGACACCCATGACCACCCCGTGGCACCCGAGGTCTGGGCGCTTTACGCGAGTGCCTGCCAGCGCTTCGGTGCCGTGGCCACCATGATCGAACGCGATGACCACATTCCCCCCTTGTCGGTGCTGCTGGCCGAGTTGGGGCAGGCCCGCGACATCGCCCGCGGGCCACTGGCGGGGGCCGCCCCTGCTGGCCCGTCAGCCGCCTTGCGTTGGCCGGCTGTTGCCGCCACCCCGCTGATTGAACTGCAACACAGCCTCAGCGCCTGCCTGCTCGACCAGGTGCCTGCCGAACAGGCGCTGGCCTTGCTCGACACGGCCCCGTTGGCCGGCACACAGGGCTTGAGTGGCGAGCGTGGCCTGGCCATCTACCGCAACGCCTACCGCGCCCGCCTGGCCGAGGTGCTGGCCGATGCCCACCCGCGCTTGCTGCGCTACATGGGGGGCGACACCTTCGAGGCCGAGGCGCGTATGTTTGCGGTCACCCACCCGCCTGTGGGCGAAGGGCTGGGCCGATATGGTGCTGGCCTGGCTGATTTTCTGCGGGCCCGCTACCCGCGCAACCTTGAGCTGTATGAGCTGGCGCGGCTGGACTGGGATCTGCGCGCTTGCTTTGACGGGCCCGACAGGCCGGCTTTGAGCGCCGAGGCCGTCCAGGCGGACACTGAAGGGCGCTGGTTGCAGCGCAGCCCGGCTTGCCACCCGGGCCTGGTCTTGCGCGAAGTGAGCACCAATGTGGTGGCCTTGTGGCAGGCATTGGAGGCTGACGACGCGGTGCCTGCGCCCGAGTCCCTGCCGCAGAGTCGCTGCCTGGGCGTGTGGCGCCAGGGCCATCAGCCCCACTTCCGCACGCTTGACGTGGGCGAGGCGATCTTCTTGCGGGCCTTGCAGGAGCCCGGCGGCCACTTGGCTTTGGTGATCGAGCGCTTCAATGGCGGGCCTGTGCTGCCTGAACCGGCCGTGCTGGCCGGCTGGCTGCAATGCTGGTGGGCTGAAGGGTGGCTGGACGGACATTGAGCTTGGCTGAAACCGCCGCGGCCCGGCGCATCAGTCCAGGGTCTGGCGGTATCGCCACAACGCCAGCGCGCCTGCCACACCGAGAAACGCCAGCAGCGGCCACACATCGGGCCAGAGCTGGGCCAGCCCGTTGCCCTTGAGCAGGATGCCGCGCACGATGCGCAGAAAGTGCGTCAGCGGCAGCACCTCGCCGACGCGCTGGGCCCACACTGGCATGCCGCGGAACGGGAACATGAAGCCCGACAGCAGCATCGAGGGCAGAAAGAAAAAGAAGGTGGCCTGCAGGGCCTGCAACTGGTTGCGCGCCAAGGTCGAAAAGGTGAAGCCCACCGCCAGGTTGGCCAGCATGAACAGGCCGATCATGCCCATCAGCAAGCCCAGACTGCCCACCATGGGCACTTCGAACAAGGCCCAGGCGGCTGCCAGGATCACGCCCAGCTGTACGTAGCCCAGCACCACGTAGGGCAGGATCTTGCCCACCATCACCTCCAGGGGGCGCACCGGGGTGGCCAGCAGGTTTTCCATCGTGCCACGCTCGCGCTCGCGGGTCATGGCCAAGCCGGTCAGCATCACCATGGTCATGGTCAGGATGGTGCCGATCAGGCCCGGCACGATGTTGTAGCGCGACAGGCCCTCGGGGTTGTAGCGCCGGTGGATGCGCAGCTCGAAGGGGGCCAGCCCCGGGCGCAGGGCCTGCAGCGGCCCGACCAGGTCATGCTGCAGGGCCGTGGGGGTCAACTGGCCCAGTGCCGCCATCGCGTTGCTGGCCGCACTGGGGTCGGTGGCGTCCACGCTGACCAGCAGCGCCGGGTGTTCGCCGCGCACCAGCCGGCGCGAGAAATCAGGCGGGATCACGATCAGGAACTGCACCTCACCATCTTCGATCAGGCGATCGCCCTCGGCCTCGCTGGCCGGCTGGCGGGTGATGTGGAAGTAGCCGGTGTTCTGCATCGCGGCCACCAGGCTGCGGGCGATGGGGCTGGCATCGGTGCTCACCAGGGCGGTGGGCAGGCCCTTGGGGTCGGTGTTGATGGCGTAGCCGAACAGCACCAGTTGCAGGATGGGTACGCCCACGGCCATGGCAAAGGTGGGCCGGTCGCGCAGCATTTGCTGGCATTCCTTGATGAAGATGGCCAGCATGCGGGCCAGGCTGAAGCGGTGGAGGCTCAGGCTCATGCGGACTCCCGTGGGGTGCCTGGGCCGAAGTTGTCGGCTGCCTGTCCGATCAGGCTGATGAACACATCCTCCAAGTCCGGTGCGGCAGGCTCCCAATGCAGGTCGGCACGTTGCCGCCAGGGCTCGATGGCGGCTTGAAGGCGGGCCGGGTCGCGGCCGGCCACGTGCACCGACTGGCCAAAGGCCGCGACACTGAGCACGCCGGGGGCGACCTTCAAGGGGGCCACCAAGGCGGTCAGGTCGGTGCCCGCGCCCAGGCCCTGGACCGACCAGACGCACAGGCCGGACTCGGCCACGATCCGCTCGGCCGTACCGCGTGCCAGCACTTCACCGTAGGCGATGTAAACCAGTTCGTGGCAGCGTTCGGCTTCGTCCATGTAGTGGGTGGACACCAGCACGGTGATGCCCTCGGCGGCCAGGCGGTGGATCTCGTCCCAGAACTCGCGTCGCGCCTTGGGGTCGACGCCGGCCGTGGGTTCGTCCAGCAACAGCAGGCGGGGTTCGTGCAGCAGGCAGGCTGCCAGCGCCAGGCGCTGTTTCCAGCCCCCGGAAAGGGCGCCTGCCAATTGGGTCTGCCGGCTGGCCAGGCCCAGGCGTTCCAGGGCCTGATCGACTCTGTAGCGACGCCGGTCCAGTTCGAACAGGCGGGCCACGAAATCCAGGTTCTCGCGGATCGACAGATCCTCGTACAGCCCGAACTTCTGCGTCATGTAGCCGACCTGCCGCTTGATGGCCGCGGCCTGGCGCCGGATGTCCAGGCCCAGGCACTGGCCTTCGCCGGCGTCGGGTGTCAGCAGACCGCACAGCATGCGGATGGTGGTGGTCTTGCCGCTGCCGTTCGGCCCCAGAAAGCCGCAGATGCGACCGGGTGCCACCTGAAGATCGACCTGGCGCACCACCTCGCGACCGTTGTAGCGCTTGGTCAGACCACGCACATCGATGGCCCAGCCTGGTGGGCTCGGCCCGTCCTGAGCCGGGTTCATGGCCTGGCCCCGGCGCGCACGTCCAAGCGAACATCCAGGGGCTGGCCCGGTGGCAGGCGCAGCGCATCGGCGGGTGAGGGCAGGGCCTCGACCAGGAACACCAGGCGGGCGCGCTGGCTGTTGGAGTAGATCACCGGTGGGGTGTATTCGGCCTGGGGCGAGAGGGCGCTGATGCGGGCGGGTATGGGGGGGCCGCAACCATCGCAGCTCAGGCTCACCACCTGCCCCGGGCTGAGCGCGCCGCGCTGGTCTTCGGGCACGTAGAAGCGGGCCTTGCGCCGTTCGGGCGGCAGCAGGGCCACCACGGGTTGGCCCGCGTTCACGTACTCGCCCACCCGGAAAAAGGTGTCGGCCACCAGGCCGGCGGCCGGGGCGTACTGGCGTGTCTGCTGCTCGCGCCACAGGGCCTGCTCCCGGGCCTGTGCCGCGGCGCGGCTGCTGGCCTGGGCCGCCGCCTGCGCGTCGCTGCGCGCGGGCAACCGGGCCACCCGCAGGGCGGCCTGCAACTCATCCACCCGGTCCTGGGCCTGCCGGGCGGCCGTGGCCGCGTCGTCCAGGCGAGAGCGAGAGACAAAGGATTGGTCCACCAACTGCTGGTTGCGTCGCCATTCGGTCTGGGCCCGGTCGGCCTGGGCGCGGGCCTGCGACAGTTGGGCCTCGGTGACGGCGATTTCGTCGAGTCGCCGGCCCTTGGCACTGTCGTCGGCCTGGTGGCGTGCCGTGTCCAGCCGGGCATCGGCTTCGGCTCGTGCGGCCTGGGCGGGCTGGTCGTCCAGGCTGAACAACAGGGCCTGAGCCGACACCGTCTGGCCTTTTTGCACCGGGAGCGTGCGCAGGGTGCCCGCCACGGGGGCCGAGAGGTACACATAGTCGCCCTCGACATAGCCCGACCAGGCCGGTTCGGTCGCGGGCTGACAGGCGCTGAGGAGCAGCAGCAAGCTCAGTGGAAGAGCCAGTGCCGGTGGCGAGGGGCGGCGCCAGGCGGTCAGTTGGAGGGGGCGGGCGAGGGAGGGCATGGGGCATTCTGGTCGCCTGCCCCCTGTGTTGACTTGATTCATGTCAAGGGCTGCTGGGGCGCTGGCTTAGCCCAAACTTAAGCGCGCCGCGGCAGGCATGCGGGCCGGCCGCGCGGGCCCCATACTGCGGCTGGGCAGACGAGCGGTCTCTTCCTGGGGACGGTCTGCTGTGAAAGGCAAAAACGCCATGTGGTACTGGCTCCGTTCCAACCGTTCCTTTCTGTTGCTGCTGATCGGCTTTGGCCTGTTCCGCACGGCCGTGGCCGACTGGAACCCCATCCCTTCGGGTTCCATGCGGCCCAGCCTGCTGGAGGGCGATGTGGTGTTGGTCAACCGACTGGCCTATGACCTCAAGCTGCCCCTGACCGATGTCGTGCTGGCCCACCTGGGCGAGCCGCGGCGCGGCGACGTGGTCACCTTTTCGTCGCCGCAGGACGGCACCCGACTGATCAAGCGCCTGGTGGCCCTGCCCGGCGACGTGGTCGAGATGCGTGATGAAGTGCTGTGGATCAACGGCGAACAGGCCCGCTACGAGCAGGCCGAGGTTTTGAAGGAGCCCTTGCAAGACGGAATGCAGCGGCCAGCCACCCGGCTGACCGAGTCCATCCAGGGACACCAGCGCCGCGTGCAATGGCTGCAGGGGGTGTCGGCCCGCTCCAGCTTCGGCCCGGTCACCGTGCCCCAGGGGCAGTACCTGATGCTGGGTGACAACCGCGACAACAGTGCCGATTCGCGCTACATCGGCTTCGTGCCGAGGGCCTTGCTGATCGGCCAGGCCCGGGGCGTGCTGGTGTCGGCCGACATCCTGGGGCATTGGATGCCGCGCTTCGAGCGCTTTGGGCAACGCCTTTGAGGTGGGTGAAAGGTCGTCTTTTTAGGTTGGGCGGTAAAAGGAAGGACAATTCCGCCCCATGAAAACGATTCGACTGCGCGAAGGCAAGGAGCGCTCGCTGCTGCGCCGCCACCCCTGGATTTTTGACTCGGCCATTGCCAAGGGCGGCGGCGACGCCGGTGAAACCGTGCGCGTCGAGGCCGCCGACGGGCGCTTTCTGGCCTGGGCCGCCTTCAGCCCGGCCTCGAAGATCAAGGCGCGGGTCTGGAGTTTTGACGAGGCCCAGCGCATCGATGCGGCTTTCATGGGGGCGGCGGTGAAACGTTCCATCGCGGCGCGCGCCTGGTTCGATGTGCAGAGCAACGGCATCCGCCTGGTGCATGGCGAATCGGATGGCTTGCCGGGCCTGGTGGTGGACCGCTACGACGACACCCTGGTGGCCCAGTTCGGCACCGCTGGCATGGAGCGCTGGAAAGACGTGCTGGCCGACGCCCTGTTGCGCGAAGCCGGCCTGAGCAAGTTGTACGAGCGATCTGACGCGAGCTCGCGTGCGCTGGAGGGCCTGCCCGAGGTCACGGGCTGGCTGCGCGGCGGCACCTTGCCCGATGGCCAGCCAGCCCCCACCGGCATCACGCTGCGTGAGCACGACTGGCAATTGACGCTGGATGTGGCCGAGGGCCACAAGACCGGCTTCTACCTGGACCAGCGCGACAGCCGCCAACGCTTTGCCGAAGTCACCCGCCAGCGTCAGTTCGGCAGCGTGCTGAACTGCTACTGCTACACCGGTGGCTTCACCGTGGCTGCGTTGGCCGGCGGCGCGGCCCATGTCACCTCGATCGATTCTTCGGCGCCGGCCCTGGAGCGGGCCCGGGCCCACGTGGCCTTGAACGGCTTTGCGGCCGAGCGTGCCGAATTTCTCGATGCCGATGTCAATGCTTCGCTGCGCCGTTTCGGGGCCGAGGGGCGCACCTTTGACGCGATCATCCTGGATCCGCCCAAGTTTGCTCCGACCGCGGCCCATGCCGACCGGGCTGCCCGCGCCTACAAGGACATCAACCGGCTGGCGTTCAAGCTGCTGGCGCCCGGGGGCGTGCTGTTCACCTACTCGTGCTCGGGTGGCATCAGTGCCGATCTGTTCCACAAGATCGTGGCCTCGGCCGGCAGCGATGCCGGGGTGGACGGCTACATCACCGAACGCCTGGGCGGTGCCCCGGACCACCCGATGACGATTGCCTTCCCCGAGGGCGAGTACCTCAAGGGCCTGGTGGTGGTGCGGCGCTGAGCCAAGCCCTTGCCCGGCAGGGCTTGAAAACCGGGGCTAAACTCCTCAGATCAGGGGTTTGGCCCGGGTGTTGCATGCGCCCGCCGCGTCCACCCCCAGGGCACCCCGCCCGCCGCTGCTGCCGCCCCACTTCTGCCGTCTCTCATTTGCTGAAAGTCTTGTCATGGCCCTCATTCCCGTCACCATCCTCACCGGTTTTCTGGGTTCCGGTAAAACCACCTTGCTCAAGCGCGTGCTCACCGAGGCCCATGGCCAGAAGATCGCCGTGATCGAGAACGAGTTTGGTGAAGAGAACATCGACAACGACATCCTGGTCAGCAACACCGAAGAGCAGATCATCCAGATGAGCAATGGCTGCATCTGCTGCACCATCCGTGAAGACCTACGCGAGACCCTGCAACTGCTGGCGGCCAAGCGCCGCAAAGGCATGCTCGATTTCGAGCGCATCGTCATCGAGACCACCGGCCTGGCCGACCCGGGCCCGGTGGCCCAGACTTTCTTCATGGACGAAGAGATCGCTGAAACCTACCTGCTCGACTCCATCCTGACCCTGGTGGACGCCAAGCACGCGGCGCAGCAACTCAACGATCGCCAGGAAGCCCGTCGTCAGGTGGGCTTTGCCGACCAGATCTTCATCAGCAAGACCGATCTGGTGGCGCCCGAAGAGGTCGAGGCCCTGAAGCATCGCCTGTCCCACATGAACCCGCGCGCCGCTCAGAAAGCCGTGCATTTTGGTGAGGTGGCGCTCAGCGAGGTGTTCGACCTGCGTGGCTTCAACCTCAACGCCAAGCTCGACATTGATCCGGATTTCCTGAAGGAAGACGATCACGATCACCACCATGATCACCATGACCATGCGCCGGGCGAGGCCTGCAACCACCCCTCGCACCAGCACGGCGGACACGGTCATCACCACCACCATGATGACGACGTGAAAAGTTTTGCCTACAAGGCCGAGCGTCCTTTCGACCCGGCCAAGCTGGAGGACTTCCTGGGCGCGATCGTCAACATCTATGGCCCGCGCATGCTGCGTTACAAGGGTGTGCTCAACATGCAGGGCACCGAGCGCAAGGTGATTTTCCAGGGCGTGCACCAGCTGATGGGCAGCGACCTGGGCCCCCAGTGGGGACCCGACGAAGCCCGCGTCAGCAAGATGGTGTTCATCGGCATCGACCTGCCGCGCGACATCTTTTTGCAGGGGCTGGAGCAGTGTCTGGTCTGATCGAGTGACTCGATCGTCATTCCGTATCAAAAATGCAGCAAATGGGCTTGCCTGAGCAGGCAAAAGCCCTAGACTTGCGTCTTTTTGCGGGGGCGGTGGGTCATGAATGTCTCGATTCTGCAACGGTTGACGGCACGCGGGCGCATCCCTATACAATCGCGCCCCGGTCAAAGAGCGGTCCTGCGCACCGGCTCTTTCAAGCCGGCACGCTGGCTTGAGGCGATGGCGCCGGCCTTGCGAGGAGACAGTCTTTGAAAGCCCCCGCCAGCAAAACCAAGGCGGCAGCACCGGTGGTGGCCAAGACGGCCAGCGCAGTGATGAAGGCAGCGGCCTCTCCGGCAACACCGGATTCGGCCAAGACGGTGACTCGCAAGCCGGCCGATCCAGCGTCAGCCGTGCGTGCCGGGAACGAAGTTCCTGCCCCTGCCGAAGATGGGTCTCCGCAACGCAGTGCGCGCCCATCTTCCAGACTGACCCAATTAACCGTACCATCCATGGCCACGGCTTCAGCCGTGGCGTCCACCGCCGCCAAAGCCAGCTTTCTCAACACCATGCCTACGACAATGAACGCTTCGCCCTCCCTTTCGGCGATCAAGAAAGACCCCAAGCTGGCCAACAACTGGAAGACCAAGTCTGTTGAACAGCTGACGGACGAAGAAGTGCTCGCCATGCCCGACACCGAGTACATGAACGAAAAGCAGACGGCTTTCTTCCGCCTCAAGCTGACCCGCCTCAAGCAGGACATGCTGAACAACGCCGGTGAAACCACCGAGCATCTGCGCGAAGACACCGTGGTGGTGCCCGATCCTGCTGACCGCGCCACCATCGAAGAAGAGCATGCGCTGGAGTTGCGCACCCGCGATCGTGAACGCAAGCTGCTCAAGAAGATCGAGCAGTCGATTGTCCGCATCGACGCTGGCGACTATGGTTACTGCGATGAAACCGGTGAGCCGATTGGCGTGGGCCGCCTGCTGGCCCGCCCTACCGCCACCCTGTCGCTTGAGGCGCAACAGCGCCGCGAGCTCAAGCAGAAGATGTTCGGCGACTGATCCTGCGTTCGCCCTGGCTCTGCAGCTGGCGTCTCCATGACCAAAGAAGATCCTTCCGGCCTCTTGTCCAAGGTGGTGCGCTTTGTCACAAGCCCCACCACCAATTGGGGCGATCTGAACCAGCCGGAGGAAGATCGCGACAGCCAATACAACAAGCAGGCGCTCAAGGAAATGATTGAGCGCAAGCGGCGCAACGATTTTGTGCGCCGCCGCGAGTTTGATCAATTGCGCAAGCTGCGCAAGCGTGAAGCCCTCAATCCCCCGGTCGACCCGGCCCGGCCTTCGTTTTTCCAGAGCAGCCTGGCTTCACGCATCGAAGACCGTGCCGGCACCCTCAAGAAGATCGACGAGATCGAGGCCCAGATGTCGATGCAGTGGTGGCGCGCCAAGCAAGGGCAACCACCGCCCGGCACGCCTGCGGTGTCGCCGAATGCGTTTGCCCCCACCCGCCCGCTGGGGATGGATTCCGCGGCCGCTCCGTTGGCGGCGCAAGCCGCACCTGCAGCGGCCGCTGCCGCTGCTGGCAAGCCGCCGGTGCTGCCCTCCGATGCCATGCCCTTGAGCATGCCGAGTTCGACGGTCAGTCCGTCGATGTTGCGCAACCTCACCACTCAGCCGGGCAGCCTGATGCCCAGCACCGTTCCTGCCGGCACGCGCTGGGATGCCACCCAGCCCGCCACCCATTTCCCGGCCTTCGCACCCACGGCGGTGCAGCCGCAGTCCTCCTCCTCGCCCATCGACTTTGGCGCTACGCAGACCTTCGTGCCCGATTCGCAGGTTTTTGTGCACCTGCCCGAGCTCGAAGAAGCCGCGATACGCTACGCCAATGGCGATGTCGAGGCGGCCGAATCGGCGGTGCTGGAGCTGCTGCGCCAGCCCAGCCTGATCCGGCGCGAGCCCTTGTGGATGGCCTTGTTCGATCTGTACCGCTCCACCGGCCAGCAAGACCGCTTTGACAGCGCGGCCATCGATTTCGCTGGCATCTTCGGCAAGTCCGGTCCTGTGTGGGGCCAATGGTCCGAGGAGCCAGGGCAGCGGCTGCACAGCTTTGACGTGGCTGATCAAGGGCCAGGCTACCAGTGGATCGCTCCACCGGTGCTGACATCCGACGTTGTGCGGGCCCTCAAGGTGGCCCTGGAGCGGGCGGCATCGCCCTGGCTGCTGGATTGGTCGCGCCTGAGCCGCATCGAGCCCTCGGCGGTCGAGCCCCTGGCGGATCTGGTGGCCGACTGGGCCAGCTCGCGGGTGCGCCTGCGCTGGCAAGGCCTGGCCGCGCTGGACGATCTGCTGCGCACACAAACCCCTTCCGGACACGCAGACACCCCTCAGTCCTGGTGGCGCCTGCGCATGGAGTCGCTGCGATTGCTGGGCCGGGCCGAAGAGTTCGAGCTGGTGGCGCTGGATTACTGCGTGACCTACGAGTTGTCGCCACCGTCGTGGCAGGCGCCGTATTGCGAGTGTCTGGTGCTTTCTGGTGACGGTTCTGCCGTGCTGGTTCGGCCACCGTCGCCGGATGTCATGCCCGCCCAGGCTTCGCGCTACCAGACCGAATTTGCCTCGACCGCCCTGGTGGGTGAAATGTCTCAGATGGACACCAGCATGGGGGTGTCTTCGCCGATCTCGGTGGCACTGTCGGGTGAGGTGACCACCGACATCGAGGGGACTTTGCCCGTGCCCTTGCCGGGCTACCAGATTCCCCGCGTGCTGGTGGTCGATTGCGCCCGTCTGGTGCGCATCGACTTTCTGGCGGCAGGCTCGGTGCTCAATTGGGCCGCGGCCCGCCAGGCAGAGGGAACCCAGGTCCAGTTCCTGCACCTGAACCGGCTTGTGGCCGTGTTTTTCAATGTGATCGGCATCAATGAGCATGCCAGGGTGATTCCCCGGCAGGATTGACCCCCCCGTCCCGGCGCCCTGGGCGCTCGGGCTGACCAGCGGCGCGACGAGTGGTTGATGACCCGTTGCAAATCGGCGCTGCGCCCTTATCTCAAGACACTATGGAACAATTTCACGGAACGACCATCCTCAGCGTGCGTCGGCAAACCCCCTCCGGCGTGCTGGTGGCGATTGGTGGCGACGGCCAGGTGACCCTGGGCAACATCGTTGTCAAAGGCACGGCACGCAAAGTGCGCAAGCTGCACCATGGCCGGGTGCTGGCCGGATTTGCCGGCGCCACCGCGGACGCCTTCACCTTGTTCGAGCGCTTCGAGGCCAAGCTGGAAAAGCACCAGGGCCATCTGGTGCGTTCGGCCATCGAACTGACCAAGGAGTGGCGCACCGACCGTGTGCTGCGCCGCCTGGAGGCCATGCTGGCCGTGGCTGACCGGGAGGCCTCGCTCATCATCACCGGCAATGGCGATGTGCTGGAGCCCGAGCAGGGCATCGTGGCCATCGGGTCGGGGGGCTCTTATGCGCACTCGGCTGCGAAGGCCCTGATCGAGAACACCGATCTGCCACCCGAGCAGGTGGTGCGCAAGTCGCTGGCGATTGCTGGCGAGTTGTGCATCTACACCAACATGCACCACACCCTCGAGACCCTCGACTGATTTGCCCGTTTCAGCCGGCCAGCCCCAGGCGCTGGCAGGCTCCCCAGGATCTGCCCATGTCTTCCATGACCCCCCAGGAAATCGTGTCCGAACTGGACAATCACATCGTCGGTCAGGCCAGTGCCAAGCGTGCGGTTGCCATTGCACTGCGCAACCGCTGGCGTCGTCAGCAGGTGGATGCCAAGCTGCGCCCCGAGATCACCCCCAAGAACATCCTCATGATCGGCCCCACCGGCGTGGGCAAGACCGAGATCGCACGCCGCCTGGCCCGCCTGGCCGATGCCCCCTTCATCAAGGTCGAAGCCACCAAGTTCACCGAGGTGGGTTATGTGGGCAAGGATGTCGACTCCATCATCCGCGACCTGGCCGAGGTGGCGGTCAAGCAGGCCCGCGAAACGGCCAAGCGCCAGGTGCGTACCCGGGCCGAAGACGCGGCCGAAGACCGCATCCTCGACATCCTCATTCCGCCGGCCCGCCCAGTCTTTGGCAGCGAAGCGACCGAGCCCGCACCGGACGGTGCCGCCCGCCAGGCCTTTCGCAAAAAACTGCGTGAAGGCCAACTCGACGACCGCGAGATCGAGATCGATCTGGCCGACAACAAACAGCCCCTGGAGATCATGGGCCCCGCCGGCATGGAGGAAATGACCGAGCAACTGCGTGGCATGTTCAGTCAGATGGGGCAGGGCAAGCGCAAGACGCGCAAACTGCGCATTGCCGATGCACTGCGCCAGTTGGTTGACGAAGAGGCGGCCAAGCTGGTCAACGAAGAGGAAATCCGGGCCCAGGCACTCAGCCATGCCGAGCAAAGCGGCATCGTCTTCATCGATGAAATCGACAAGGTCACCTCGCGCAGCGAAGGCAGTGGCGCCGAGGTGTCGCGCCAGGGCGTTCAGCGCGACCTGCTGCCGCTGGTGGAGGGCACGGCCGTGTCCACCAAATACGGCATCATCAAGACCGACCACATCCTGTTCATTGCCTCGGGCGCTTTCCACCTGAGCAAGCCCAGCGACCTGATCCCCGAATTGCAGGGGCGTTTTCCGATCCGGGTCGAGCTGCAGTCGCTGTCGGTCGAAGACTTCGAGGCCATCCTGGTTCAGACCCATGCCTCCCTGGTCAAGCAGTACCAGGCCCTGCTGGCCACCGAAGGCGTCACCCTGGAGTTCACCCCCGAAGGCATCACCCGCCTGGCTCACACGGCCTTCCAGGTCAATGAACGCACCGAAAACATCGGCGCCCGCCGCCTGTCCACCGTCATGGAGCGCCTGCTCGACGAAGTGAGCTTCGACGCTGCCCGGCTGCAGGGCCAGACCGTGCGCATCGATGCCGATTTTGTCGATGCGCGCCTGGCTGAATTGAGCCAGGACGAGGATTTGTCGCGTTACATCCTCTGACAATCTGAGCCCCCTGCCCAGGCGGCCCAACCAGGGCCGCCTGGGCGCGTTTGCGCTTCACTGGAGCTTCACAGTTCACTTTCAGAGCCTGAGCTAAGTGCTTCACCTGGAAGGATTTTTGACTGAGCGTGACTTTCGGTTTGGTCTCTAAGTCCTTGATTTCATTACAAAAAATTGTGGCAAGTCCTCTTGCGGCGTGAGCATTTCCTGCTACAGTGGAAAAAAGTGCAATTAAGTGGTGAAAAGTGCCTTCAAAAGCTGTTTTCGCCACTTCTGCACCGGAAATCAACCTGGGGTGTGCTGTCGTGTTTCAAGGGGCTTCGTCTCTGAGTCTGGATGCGAAGGGCCGGCTTTCTGTGCCGACCCGGCATCGTGACGTCCTGAGCGCGACCGCTGCTGGCCAACTGACCATCACCAAGCACCCTCATGGCTGCCTGATGATTTTTCCGCGCCCTGAATGGGAGAAATTCCGCGAGCGTGTGGCCGAGTTGCCGATGTCCGCCCAGTGGTGGAAGCGCATCTTTCTGGGCAACGCCATGGACGTCGAGATGGATGGAACCGGCCGTGTGCTGGTTTCGCCTGAGCTGCGTCAGGCTGCCGGCATCGCCAAAGACACCATGCTGCTGGGCATGGGCAATCACTTCGAGCTCTGGGACAAGGCGACCTACGACGAGCAGGAAGCCAAGGCCATGCAGGGCGACATGCCCGAGGTCTTCAAGGACTTTTCTTTTTGAGGCCCCTCGGTGGACAACCCTTTTCAACACACCACGGTCCTGCTCGACGAGGCGGTCGACGCCTTGCTGGGCAACCCCCCGCCCGACAGCCCGGCCACCTATGTGGACGCCACGTTCGGGCGCGGCGGTCACTCGCGTCTTCTGCTTTCGCGCTTGCGACCGCATGACCGGCTGATCGCATTCGACAAAGACCCCGATGCCATCCAGGAAGCCGCGCGCATCTCCGATGCGCGTTTTTCCATCAGGCACGAGGGTTTCTGCCACCTGGGCGAGCTGCCGGCCGGCAGCGTCCAGGGTGTCCTCATGGATCTGGGCGTGAGCTCACCCCAGATCGACAACCCGCAGCGTGGATTCAGTTTTCGCTTCGATGGCCCGCTGGACATGCGCATGGACACCACGCGCGGCGAGAGCGTGGCCGAGTGGCTGGCCACGGCGGAAGTTCAACAGATTTCGGAGGTGATACGTGACTACGGCGAAGAACGGTTTGCTTTTCCGATTGCAAAGGCGATTGTGGCTCGCCGACAGGAACGGGGCCCAATTTCAACCACCGCCGAGCTGGCCGAGCTCGTGGCTGGCACGGTCAAAACCCGCGAGCCGGGCCAGAACCCTGCAACGCGCACATTTCAGGCTCTTCGGATTTTCATCAACGCCGAGCTTGAAGAGCTGCAACAAGCGCTAGAGGCCTCGCTGTCGGTGCTGGCACCCGGTGGACGACTGGCCGTGATCAGCTTCCACTCGCTGGAAGACCGCATCGTCAAGCAGTTCGTGGCCAAGCATTCCAAAGAGGTGTACGACCGTCGTGCCCCCTTTGCCGCGCCGCAGCCCATGAAGTTCGAGGCCCTGGACCGCATCAAGCCTGGTGAGGCCGAAGTGGCCCGCAACCCGCGCGCACGCAGCGCCATCATGCGGGTGGCCCAACGCACGGAGGTGGCATGAGCGCTTGGCGCCAGCCCGTCGTCACCTTGGCTGCAGCCCTTGGCTGTGGGGGGCTGCGCGCGTGACCCGTCTCAACCTGGTCCTGCTGGTGGCCATCGTGCTCAGCGCGCTGTACCTGGTGCACAACCAGTATGAGTCGCGTCGCCTGTTCATGGCGCTGGACCGGGCCCAGGCCGAGGCGCGCAAGATCGAACTCGAGAACGACCGCCTGCAAGTCGAGAAGCGTGCCCAGGCCACGCCCTCGCGCATCGAGCGACTGGCCCGCACGCAGCTGCAGATGCGCAATGCCACGCCGTCAATCACCCAATACGTCCAGTACAGTGGCGGCCCCCAGGCCGACGCCCAGGGCGACGCTGCCAAGGGCAAGCCATGAGCCGCAGCGTGCTCTATACCTCCAGCCCCTTGCTGGCCAGCAAGACCCCGGTCTGGCGCAGCAAGTTCATCGTGGCCGTGGTGGCGCTCGGTTTTCTGGGGCTGGCGGCCCGCGCCGCCTACATCCAGGTGGTGGCCAACGCCTTCTTCCAACGTCAAGGCGAGGTTCGCTTTGCGCGCACGCTCGAACTGCCGGCCAGCCGTGGTCGCATCCTGGACCGCAATGGCCTGATCCTGGCCTCCAGCGTGCCGGCGCCCAGCCTGTGGGCCATCCCTGAAGACGTGGACCGCGACCCGGTCAAGCTGCGTGAACTGGCCCGCCTGATCGAGATGCCTCTGGCCGAGCTCAACAAGAAACTCGAAAACGAAGACAAGTCTTTTGTCTGGATCAAGCGCCAGGTCGATGAACCCGTGGCGCGCAAGGTGGCCGAACTCGGCATCAAGGGCATCTACCAGCGTAAGGAATACAAGCGCCAGTACCCCGAGGGCGAAAGCGCCGCCCACGTGGTCGGCTTCACCAATGTCGAAGACCAGGGGCAGGAAGGCATCGAGCTGGCCTTCAACAAAGACCTGGGCGGCAAGCCCGGTTCACGCCGCGTGATCAAGGACCGCCTCGGCCGCGTGGTGGAAGACGTGGGCGAGCAGATCCCCCCGATGGATGGCCGTGACATCGAACTCAGCATCGACAGCAAGGTGCAATTCTTTGCCTACCAACGCCTGCGCGAGGCCGTGATCGCGAACAAGGCCAGGGCAGGCAGTGTTGTCGTCATCGACTCCAGCACCGGTGAAGTGCTGGCCCTGGCCAACTACCCCAGCTACCAACCCGACAAGCGCCAGAACCTGAGCGGCGAGCAACTGCGCAACCGCGCCCTGACCGACACCTTCGAGCCTGGCTCGACCATGAAGCCCATCACCGTGGGCATGGCCCTGGAGGCGGGTCGCATCACGCCCCAGACCATCATCGACACCACCCCGGGCCGCCTCACCATCACCGGCTCGACCATCACCGACACCCACAATTACGGCGTGCTCACGGTCGAGGGGGTGATCCAGAAGTCGAGCAACGTGGGCGCCACCAAGATCGCCCAGCGCATGAGCCCGCACGAGATGTGGGACACCTACTCGGCACTCGGCTTCGGCCAGAAGCCTCAGATTTCCTTCCCCGGCGCCGTGTCGGGCCGGGTGCGTCCCTACAAGAGCTGGCGCCCGATCGAACAGGCCACCATGTCCTACGGCTACGGCCTGTCGGCTTCGCTGTTCCAGATGGTGCGTTCCTACACCGCGTTTGCGCATGACGGCGAGATCATTCCGGCCACCATCCTCAAGAGCGACAGCCGCGCCAGCGGCGTCAAGGTGTTCTCGCCCCAGACCGCCACCGCCGTGCGCAAGATGCTGCAGATGGCGGCCGGCCCGGGCGGCACCGGCATGAAGGCCCAGACCGTGGGCTACTCGGTCGGGGGCAAGTCGGGCACGGCACACAAGCAAGTCGGCAAGGGTTACGCCAGCAACAAATACCGTTCGTGGTTCACGGGCATGGCACCCATCGACAAGCCCCGCATCATCGTGGGTGTGATGGTCGACGAGCCCAGTGCCGGCCAATACTACGGTGGCACCGTGGCCGCCCCGGTGTTCAGCGAGGTGGTCCAGCAGACCCTGCGCATGATGGGCGTTCAGCCCGACCTGTCGGTCAAGCCCCAGGTGGTGGCGCAGGAAGTCGAGGAGTCCTTCTGATGCTGAAGCCTCTCCAAAGCCCTGCCGAGCTGGTGGCCTGGCTGCGAGCCAAGGGCGCGACCGATATCGTGCCCGACAGCCGTCAACTCGCCCCGGGGGCCGCCTTCATCGCCTGGCCCGGTGCGGCCACCGACGGGCGCCGTTATGTGCGTGCGGCCCTGGCCCAGGGTGCGGTGGCCTGCGTGGTTGAAGACAGCGGTCTGGAGGCCCTGGCCGACTGGCCGCTTGACGCGCCCGTGGCTCGTTTCGAAGGCCTCAAGGCGGCCACCGGCCCCCTCGCCGCCCAGTGGTTTGAGCACCCCAGCGAACAACTCGATTTGCTGGCCATCACCGGCACCAACGGCAAGACCTCCACCGCCTGGTGGCTGGCCCAGGCCCTGTCCAACCTGCCCGCCGGCCTGGCCCGACCCTGCGCCATGGTTGGCACGCTGGGGACCGGCCGGGTGCCGGTCCCCGGCGCGGCCGATCCGCTGGCACACATCAGCGGCACCGGCATGACCACCCCTGACCCGGTGTTGCTGCAGCGTCAGTTGCGCAGCTTCGTGAGCCAGGGCTTGAAGGCCTGCGCGATCGAGGCCTCGTCCATCGGCCTGGCCGAGCACCGACTCGATGGCTGCCGCGTGAGTGTGGCCTTGTTCACCAACTTCACCCAGGACCACCTCGACTACCACGGCAGCATGGCGGCCTACTGGCAGGCCAAAGCGGCGTTGTTCAACTGGCCGGGATTGCGGGCCGCCGTGGTCAACGTGGACGATCCCCAGGGCGCCGCCCTGGCTGAGCGCCTGAAGGCCAGCCACCTCGAACTCTGGACCGTTTCCCTGCAAGGGGCGGCCCGCCTGAGCGCCAGCGGCCTGCGCCTTGGCGCACGCGGGCTCAGCTTCGAGATCCATGAGGGCGAGCACACGCACACCCTGCACACCGCGCTGATCGGTGCCTACAACGTCAGCAATCTGCTCGGCGTCATCGCTGCCCAACGGGCCCTGGGCGTGCCGCTGGACGCCGCCGTGGCGGTCTGCCAGACCCTGCTGCCGGTGCCTGGCCGCATGGACTGCCGGGGTGGCGATGGCCAAGCCCTGGTGGTGGTCGACTACGCACACACCCCCGATGCGCTCGAAAAAGCCTTGCAGGCCCTGCGCCCGGCAGCCACCGAACGCGGTGGGCGCCTCTGGTGCGTGTTTGGTTGCGGGGGTGACCGTGACCCGATCAAGCGCCCGATGATGGCGGCGGTGGCCGAGAAAGAGGCCGACATGGTCATGGTGACCAGCGACAACCCGCGCTTCGAAAAGCCAGAGCTCATCATCAGCCAGATCCTGCTGGGCCTGAGCCATCGCCACTGCGTGGAGGTGCAGGTGGACCGGGCGGCCGCCATCCGCGAGGTGTTGGCCCAGGCCGCCCCAGCCGATGTCGTGCTGGTGGCCGGCAAGGGCCACGAGGCTTACCAGGAGATCGAAGGCGTGCGCCAGCCGTTCTCCGACCAGAAGATCATTGAAGAGGCCCTGCGCCACAACGGAGAAGGCCTTTGACGACCTGCATGCTCACCCTGGCTGAAGTGGCCGCCGCCTTGCCTGGCGCGCGCCTGCTGGGCCAGCCCGACACCCCTTTGCTGCGGGTGCACACCGATACCCGCAGCCTGCAGGCTGGCGATCTGTTCGTGGCCCTGCGCGGCGAGCGTTTCGACGCACACGACTTCATGCCCCAGGCCGCCGCGGCCGGCGCCCGCGCGATCCTGGCTGAACGCGGCCTGAGCGAGGCCGGCCTGAGCGGCGTCGAAGTGGCAGACAGCCGACTGGCCCTGGGTACCCTGGCCGCAGCCTGGCGCCGGCGCTTCACGGGCCCGCTGATCGCGGTCACCGGCAGCAATGGCAAGACCACCACCACCCAGATGCTGGCTTCGGTGCTGCGCGCCCATTGGGGCGAGGCCGCGCTGGCCACGGCCGGCAATTTCAACAACGACGTCGGCGTGCCGCTGACCCTGTTGCGCCTGCGCCCCGAACACCGGGCGGCCGTGGTCGAGCTGGGCATGAACCACCCCGGCGAGATCGCCTACCTGGCCCCGCTGGCCGCGCCCACCGTGGCCTTGGTCAACAACGCCCAACGCGAGCACCAGGAGTTCATGGGTACGGTCGAAGCCGTGGCCCTCGAAAATGGTCAGGTGCTGACCCAGTTGATGCCCGGCGGCGTGGCGGTGTTCCCGGCGGACGAGCCCTATGCCGGCTTGTGGGCCGATCTGGCCGGACCGACAGCCCGGCTGCTGCGCTTCTCGGCCACCGAGGGGGTGGCCGCCGAGGTCACGCTGCGCGCGGCCCGCTGGACCGGCGCGGCCTGGGCCGTGCAGGTGCACAGCCCGGCGGGCGAGCTTAATTACACCCTGGCCCTGGCCGGCCTGCACAACGTGCGTAACTCGCTGGCCACCGTGGCCTGTGCCCTGGGCGCCGGCGTGCCGGTGGCGGCCATCGAACAAGGCATTGCCGCCTTCACTCCGGTGAAGGGGCGCTCGCGCGCCTGGCAGGCCTTGTTGGGTGAGGGCGCTTCCGCCCACCCGCTGACGGTGGTGGACGACACCTACAACGCCAACCCCGATTCGGTGCGTGCGGCCATCGATGTGCTGATCAGCCTGCCTGCGCCGCGCCTGCTGGTGCTGGGCGACTTCGGCGAGGTGGGCGAGCAGGGCCCGGCCTTCCATGCCGAGGTGGGCGCCTATGCCCGTGAGCGCGGCATCGATCAGGTGCTGACCTTGGGCGAACTGACCGCCGAAACCACCCGCGCCTATGCGGGTGGCCGGCATTTCACCGATTTCGACGCCTTGCGCGACGAGGTGCTGGCGGCCTTGCCGACCTGTGCCTCGGTGCTGGTGAAGGGGTCTCGTTTCATGAAGATGGAGCGCGTGATTGCGGCGATCGAAGCCGCCACCCGCCCCGCTCAGGAGGTGTCCCATGCGCCGCTGCCCTGAGACTGTGTTTGTATTTGAGGAGAAGCAACCATGCTGCTGAGTCTTGCCCAATGGTTGCAGACGCTGTCGCCCGAGTTCGGATTTTTCCGGGTGTTCCAGTACCTGACCTTTCGCGCCGTCATGGGCGCCACCACGGCCTTGCTGATCGGCCTGCTGGCCGGCCCGGCCGTGATCCGCCGCCTGCGCGCCCTCAAGATCGGCCAGCCGATCCGCGGTTACGCCATGGAAAGCCACCTCAGCAAAAGCGGCACCCCCACCATGGGCGGTGTGCTGATCCTGCTGTCGATCGCCATCTCCACGCTGCTGTGGTCGGACCTGAGCAACCGTTTCGTCTGGATCGTGCTGCTGGTCACCCTGGGCTTCGGCGCCATCGGCTGGGTGGACGACTGGCGCAAGGTGGTCAACAAAGACCCCGAGGGCATGCGCTCGCGTGAAAAGTATTTCTGGCAATCCGTGATCGGCCTGCTGGCGGCGCTTTACCTGGTGTTCAGCATCTCCGAGGTGTCCAACCTGCGCGTGTTCGAGCTGTTCATCACCTGGGTGCGTTCTGGCTTTGACGTCAACCTGCCGCCCAAGGCCGGTCTGCTGCTGCCCTTCTTCAAAGAGGTCAGCTACCCGCTGGGGGTGTTCGGCTTCGTGATCCTGACCTACCTGGTGATCGTGGGATCGAGCAACGCGGTCAACCTGACCGATGGCCTGGATGGCCTGGCCATCATGCCGGTGGTGATGGTGGGCTCGTCGCTCGGCGTGTTTGCCTATGTCACCGGCAGCGCTGTCTACAGCAAGTACCTGCTGTTCCCGCACATCCCGGGTTCGGGCGAATTGCTGATTTTCTGCTCGGCCATGGCCGGCGCCGGCCTGGCCTTTCTGTGGTTCAACACCCACCCGGCCCAGGTCTTCATGGGCGACGTCGGGGCCCTGGCCCTGGGCGGTGCTCTGGGCACCATCGCCATCATCGTGCGCCAGGAAGTGGTGCTGGCCATCATGGGCGGCATCTTCGTGGTCGAGGCCTTGTCGGTGATGCTGCAGGTGAGCTGGTTCAAGTACACCAAGCGCAAGTACGGTGAGGGTCGGCGCCTGCTCAAGATGGCGCCGCTGCACCACCATTTCGAGAAAAGCGGCTGGAAAGAGACCCAGGTCGTGGTCCGCTTCTGGATCATCACCATGCTGTTGTGCCTGCTGGGCCTGACCACCCTGAAGCTGAGGTAAGCCGTGAGCCCGTCCTCCCTGCAAGATCAGCCTGTCCTCATCCTGGGCCTGGGGGCTTCCGGCCTGGCGATGGCGCGCTGGTGCGCGCGCCAGGGCGCCCGGGTGACGGTGGCCGACAGCCGTGAGCAGCCGCCGCAGCTGGCCGCGCTGCAGGCCGAATGGCCCCAGGTCCGCTTTGTCGGTGGCCCCTTCAGTGCCGCCCTGGTCGAGGGCAGCGATGTGCGTGCCGTGTTCCGCTCGCCCGGCCTGTCGCCTGCTGCGGTGGCGGTGGTGTGTGATCCGGCGCGTGCTGCGGGCCTGTGGGTGGGGGGCGAACTGAGCCTGTTCAACCACGCACTGGCCCAACTGGCCAAGGTGGACGAAGCCCCGGCCGACGTGCCTTCCGACACCGACACCGACACCGACACCGACACCGACACCGACACCGACACCGACACCGAGCCTGCTTCTGAAGCCTTGCCCGAGGCCGCCGCCGAGCCCGAGCCACCGGTCCGTGCGGCCCAGGGCTACGCCCCGGCCGTGCTGGCCATCACGGGCACCAATGGCAAGACCACCGTCACCTCGCTGACCGGCCAGCTGGTCGAGCGGGCGGGCAAGACCGTCGCGGTGGCTGGCAACATCGGGCCCACCCTGCTCGATACGCTGCAGCAGCACCTGGAGGCCGGCACCTTGCCCCAGGTGTGGGTGCTGGAGCTGTCCAGCTTCCAACTCGACGGCATTTCAGGCTTCGAGCCGACGGCCGCCACCGTGCTCAACGTCACACAAGACCACCTTGACTGGCATGGCAGCCTGCAGGCCTATGCCCAGGCCAAGGCCCGGGTGTTCGGCGAGCGCTCGCTGATGGTGCTCAACCGCGACGACGCGATGGTGATGGCCATGTTGCCGGCCCCGCTGCGGGTGAAGTTGCAAAAGCCCCAGGTCCGGGCCCACGTGACCTTCGGCGCCGGCATGCCGCAGCGCCCGGGCGATTTCGGCATCGAGGTGGTCAATGGCATGGCCTGGCTGGTGCGCGCCCTGGAGGCCGATGAGACCCGCAAGCGCCGCAAGGACGAAGCCGAAGAATTGCACATCCAGCGCCTGATGCCCGCCGATGCCTTGCGCATCCGTGGCCGCCACAACGCCACCAACGCGCTGGCCGCACTGGCCCTGGCCTGCGCGGCAGGGTGTGCGATGGCCCCGATGCTCTATGGCCTGCGCGAATACCTGGGCGAGCCGCACCGGGTCGAGTCGGTGGCCCTGGTGCGCGAGGTCGAGTACTTTGACGACAGCAAGGGCACCAACGTGGGCGCCACCGTGGCGGCCCTGCAGGGCCTGGGCGCCGACCGGCGCCTGGTGGTCATCCTGGGGGGCGACGGCAAGGGGCAAGACTTCTCGCCCCTGGCCGAACCTGTCAGCCGCTTTGCCCGCGCGGTGGTGTTGATCGGCCGTGATGGCCCGCAGATCGGCGCTGCCCTGCAAGACAGCGGCGTGCGTTGCGACACTTGCGCCACCTTGCCCGAGGCCGTGCGCCTCGCAGCCGAACTGGCTCAGCCCGGCGATGCCGTGCTGATGTCGCCGGCCTGCGCCAGCCTCGACATGTTTGACAACTACGCCCACCGGGCCCGCGTGTTCTGCGACACGGTTCAACTGCTGGCCGAAGAGGCGGGCCAGACCCTGGAGGGCGGCTTCGCATGAACACGCGCAACGCCTCCCTCAGCCTGTCGGGCCGGCTTTCGGGCTGGTTCAGCGGCGTCTCCAAAGCCGCTGGCGAGGTGCTGCCCGTGCGCACCTGGTCGGCCGACGAGGGGCGTGGCGAGCCGATGCGCGCCAGCATGCTGGGGGTGGATCAGGCGCTGGTCTGGGTCACGGTGGCCCTGCTGGCCTGGGGCCTGGTGATGGTGTATTCGGCCTCGGTGGCCATGCCCGACAACCCGCGCTTTGCCAACTACACACCGACCTACTTTCTGACCCGCCACGCCTTGTGGCTGGTGATGGGCTTTGTGGCCGCACTGCTGACCTTCCAGGTGCCCATGAAGGTGTGGGAAAAGGCCGCGCCCTGGCTTTTCGTGGTCTCGCTGCTGCTGCTGATCATGGTGCTGATCCCGCACGTGGGCAAGGTGGTGTATGGCGCGCGCCGCTGGATCGGACTGGGCCCGTTGAGCTTTCAGCCCTCTGAGCTGGCCAAGTTCGCGGTGCTGCTCTATGCGGCCGACTACATGGTGCGCAAGATGGAAGTGAAGGAGCGCTTCTTCCAGGCCGTCTGGCCCATGGGGGCCGCCGTGGCCCTGGTGGGGGCCTTGCTGCTGGCCGAGCCCGACATGGGCGCTTTCATGGTGATCGCCGTGATCGCCATGGGCATTCTGTTTCTCGGCGGCGTCAACGCGCGCATGTTCTTCCTGATTGCCGCGGTGCTGGTGGGCGCCTTCGGCCTGATGATTGCCGCCTCACCCTGGCGGCGCGAACGCATCTTTGCCTACCTCGACCCCTGGAGCGAGCACAACGCCCTGGGCAAGGGCTATCAGCTGTCGCACTCGCTGATTGCCATTGGCCGCGGTGAGATCTTCGGCGTCGGTCTGGGCGGCAGTGTCGAGAAACTGCACTGGCTGCCCGAGGCCCACACCGACTTCCTGCTGGCCGTGATCGGCGAAGAATTCGGTCTGGTGGGCGTGTTGTGCGTGATCGGCCTGTTCCTGTGGATGACGCGCCGCATGATGCACATCGGCCGCCAGGCGATCGCCCTCGACCGGGTGTTCCCGGGTCTGGTGGCGCAGGGCGTGGGCATCTGGATGGGGTTCCAGGCCTTCATCAACATGGGCGTGAACCTGGGCGCCTTGCCCACCAAGGGCCTGACCCTGCCGCTGATGAGCTATGGCGGCTCGGCGGTGCTCATGAACCTGGTGACCATCGCCGTGGTGCTGCGCATCGATTACGAGAACAAGGTGATGATGAAGGGAGGCCGCGTATGAGCGCCAAGACCGCCCTCATCATGGCGGGTGGCACCGGTGGCCACATCTTCCCCGGCCTGGCCGTGGCCGAAGCCCTGCGCGAGCGCGGCTGGCGCGTGCATTGGCTGGGGGGGCCCGACAGCATGGAAAGCCGGCTGGTGCCGCCGCGTGGTTTCACCTTCGAGACGGTGGACTTCTCGGGCGTGCGCGGCAAGGGTCTGAAGACCCTGGTCCTGCTGCCCCTGCGCCTGCTCAAGGCCTTCTGGCAAAGCCTGCAGGTGGTACGCCGCGTGCGGCCTGATGTGGTGGTGGGCCTGGGCGGGTACATCACCTTTCCGGCCGGCATGATGGCCGTGCTGCTGGGCAAACCCCTGGTGCTGCACGAGCAGAATTCGGTGGCCGGCATGGCCAACAAGATCCTGGCCGGTGTGGCCGACCGCGTGTTCACCGCCTTCCCGAAAGTGATGGCCAAGGGCCGCTGGGTGGGCAATCCGCTGCGCGCGGGTTTCACCACGCAAGCCAGCCCCGCCGAGCGTTTTGCCGGGCGCAACGGCCCCCTGCGGGTGCTGGTGGTGGGCGGCAGCCTGGGCGCCAAGGCCTTGAACGACACCGTGCCGCAGGCGCTGGCCCTCATCCCCGAGGCCGAGCGCCCACAGGTGATCCACCAAAGCGGCGCCAAGCAGATCGACGCCCTGCGCGAGGCCTACCGCGCCGCCGGCGTGCAGGCCGAGCTCACGCCCTTCATCGACGACACGGCCACCGCCTTTGCCCAGGCCGACCTGATCATCTGCCGCGCTGGCGCCAGCACCGTGACCGAGATCGCGGCCGTGGGCGCCGCAGCGGTCTACGTGCCTTTCCCCCATGCGGTGGACGACCACCAGACCACCAATGCCCGCTTCCTGGTCGACGCGGGCGGGGGCTGGCTGTTGCCGCAGACCGAACTCACGCCCGAGCACCTGGCCGGGCTGATTCTCCAAACCACCCGCGCCGACCTGCTGGCGCGGGCAGAGCAAGCCAAGAAGATGCAAAAAATTGAAGCCACCACCGAGGTGGTGAGCGCCTGTGAGGAGCTGGCCCGATGAAGCACGCCATCCGTCACATCCATTTCGTGGGCCTCGGCGGGGCCGGCATGAGCGGCATTGCCGAAGTGCTGCACAACCTGGGCTACACCATTTCGGGCTCCGACCTGGCCGACAGCGCCACCCTGCGCCGCCTGCAGGGCCTGGGCATCCGCACCTTCGTGGGTCACGATGCGACCCACCTCGACGAGGTGGACTGCGTGGTCACCTCGACCGCGGTGCAGGCCGACAACCCCGAGGTGCTGAAGGCCCGTGAAAAACGCATTCCGGTGGTGCCGCGCGCCGTCATGCTGGCCGAGTTGATGCGCCTCAAGCGCGGCATCGCGATCGCCGGCACCCACGGCAAGACCACCACCACCAGCCTGGTCACCAGCGTGCTGGCCGAAGCCGGCCTGGACCCCACTTTTGTGATTGGTGGCCGCCTCAACAGCGCCGGCGCCAATGCCAAGCTGGGCAGCGGCGACTACATCGTGGTTGAGGCCGACGAGTCGGATGCCTCGTTCCTGAACCTGCTGCCGGTGATGGCGGTGGTGACCAACATCGATGCCGACCACATGGAGACCTACGGCCACGACTTCAACAAGCTGAAGTCGGCCTTTGTGGATTTCCTGCACCGCATGCCCTTCTACGGCACGGCCATCCTGTGTTCCGACGACCCGGCGATCCGCGAGATCATGCCCCGCGTGCAGTGCCCCATCACCAGCTATGGTTTCGGTGAGGACGCCCAGGTGCGCGCCGTCGATGTGCGCGCCGTGGACGGCCAGATGCATTTCACCGTGCAGCGCCGCAATGGCGTGACCCTGCCGGACCTGCCCGTGGTGCTGAACCTGGCCGGTGAACACAACGTGCTCAATGCCTTGTCGGCCATCGCGGTGGCCGTCGAACTGGGCATTCCAGACGAGGCCCTGCTGCGCGGCCTGGCCCAGTTCAAGGGCGTGGGCCGGCGCTTCCAGCGCTATGGCGAACTGCCCTCGGCTGACGGTGGCCGCTTCACCCTGATCGACGACTACGGCCACCACCCGGTGGAAATGGCGGCCACCCTGGCGGCCGCACGCGGCGCGTTTCCGGGCCGTCGCCTGGTGCTGGCTTTCCAGCCGCACCGCTTCACCCGCACGCGCGACTGCTTCGAGGACTTCATCAAGGTCATCGGCCGCGCTGACGCCGTGCTGCTGACCGAGGTGTATGCCGCCGGCGAGGCCCCCATCGTGGCGGCCGACGGCCGAGCCCTGGCCCGCGCCTTGCGCGTGGCGGGCCAGGTCGAGCCGCTGTTTGTCGACCGGGTTGAAGAACTGCCCCAGGCCATTGCCCGCAACGCCCGCGCCGGCGACGTGGTGATGTGCATGGGTGCGGGCTCCATCGGCGGGGTGCCGGCCAAGGTGGTCGAGTGGCTGCAACAGCAGGCACCTCAGGGTGCCGCGGGTGTGCAGGGTGTGGTGAGCGATGTCGGAGGGCAGGGGTGATGAACATCCAGGCAAGTGAATTGGGCAAGGTGGCGGTGCTGCTGGGCGGTACCTCGGCCGAGCGTGAGGTGTCGTTGATGTCGGGCCAGGGCGTGCTGCAGGCCTTGTTGTCGCGTGGTGTGGACGCCCACCCCTTCGATCCGGCGGGGCGCGATCTCAGCGAGCTCAAGAAGCACGGCTTTCAACGCTGCTTCATCGCCTTGCATGGCCGCCACGGCGAAGACGGCACGGTGCAGGGGGCCCTTGAGTTGCTGGGCATCCCGTACACCGGATCGGGTGTGATGGCCTCCAGTGTGGCCATGGACAAGGTCATGACCAAGCGCCTGTGGAGCGCCGAGGGCCTGCCCACGCCGCGTTATGTGTGGCTCTCGCCCGAGCAGCAGACCCGCGAGCTGGTGCGTCAGGTGCCCGATGAGCTGGGCCTGCCCCTGATCATCAAGCCCCCGCGCGAAGGCTCGTCCATCGGCGTGACCAAGGTGCGTGGCTACTCGCAGATGCAGGACGCGGTCACCCTGTCGGCCCGCTACGACCCCGATGTGCTGTGCGAAGAGTTCATCGAGGGCGAAGAGGTGACCTGCCCGGTGCTGGGCACCGGTGCCGAGGCCCGGGCCCTGCCGGTGATCCGCATCGTCGCCCCCGAAGGCGCCTACGACTACCAGAACAAGTACTTCACCGACGACGTGAAGTACCAGTGCCCGAGCGGCCTGCCGCCCGAGGAAGAGGCTGAGATCCAGCGCATCGTGCTGGCCTCGTACCGTGCCCTGGGCTGCCGGGGTTGGGGCCGTGCTGATCTGATGATCCGCGCCAGCGACCGCAAGCCTTTCCTGCTCGAGATGAACACCTCGCCGGGCATGACGGGCCATTCGCTGGTGCCGATGTCGGCCCGTGCCACCGGTCTGAGCTATGAAGACCTGTGCCTGCAGGTGCTGGCCACGGCCACGCTCGACAGCCCCGCCAAACCTCTGGCCGGAGCCTGATGCGCCATGAGTGATCCCCTGGCCGTACCCTTGGACGTCAAGCTGATGAACCTGACCGCTTCGGTCCTGTTCATGGGCTGTGTCGCCCTGGTCGTGGCTGCGGGCGGCTGGTGGGTGCTGCGGCACCCGGCGTTCTCCATCGGCAGCCTGTCGGTGCAGGGCGAATTCACGCACAACAACGCGGTCACGCTGCGTGCCAATGTGGCGCACAAGCTGGTGGGCAATTTCTTCACCGTCGACCTGCGTCAGGTGCGCGAGGCCTTCGAGGGGGTGCCCTGGGTGCGCCATGCGGCGGTGCGGCGCCAGTTCCCCAATCAGTTGCAGATCACCCTCGAAGAGCACGTGCCGGTGGCCTTGTGGGGCCCGGAAAGCGGCTCGGGCATGCTCAACAGCTTCGGCGAGGTGTTCGAAGCCAATGTGGACGATGTGGATCAGGACGACCTGCCGCGCCTGTACGGCCCGGCCGGCCAGTCGGTCGAGGTGCTCGACATGTATGGCCGCCTGCGCCCCATCCTCAAGCAGGTCGAGCTCGACCTGGCTGAACTCGAACTGACCCCGCGCGGGGGCTGGCGTGCCACGCTCGATTCGGGCGCTGCGATCGAGCTGGGCAGTGGCAGCATCAATGAAGTGCTGGCCCGCACGCGCCGTTTTGTGGCCACCCTGACCCAGGTCACCTCGCGCTACGGGCGGCACCCGGGCTCGCTTGAATCGGCCGATCTGCGCCACACCGAAGGCTATGCCCTGCGCTTGCGCGGCGTGACCACGGTCAGCGCCGAACAGCCCAAGAAATAAGAACAAAGAACACCGACCCAACCAACACAGAATAGAACAGGTAAACATATGGCAAAGGAATACAAGGATCTGGTGGTGGGCCTGGACATTGGCACTGCCAAGGTCATGGCGGTGGTGGCCGAGGTCCTGCCTGGGGGCGAGCTCAAGCTGGCCGGCCTGGGTGTGGCCCCCAGCAATGGCTTGAAGCGCGGCGTGGTGGTGAACATCGATGCCACCGTGCAGAGCATCCAGCAGGCGCTCAAGGAAGCCGAGCTGATGGCCGACTGCAAGATCACGCGTGTCTACACCGGCATCACCGGCAGCCACATCCGCGGCCTCAATTCCAGCGGCATGGTGGCCGTCAAGGACAAGGAGGTCACCCCGGCCGACGTGGCTCGGGTGGTGGAGACCGCCAAGGCCATCAACATTTCGACCGACCAGCGCCTGCTGCTGGTCGAGCCGCAAGAGTTCGTGATCGACGGCCAGGACGTCAAGGAACCGATCGGCATGAGCGGCCTGCGCCTGGAGGCCAAGGTGCACATCGTGACCGGCGCCCAGAGTGCGGCCGAGAACATCATCAAGTGCGTGCGGCGTTGCGGCCTGGACGTGGAGCAGCTGATGCTCAACCCGCTGGCCTCCAGCCAGGCGGTGCTGACCGATGACGAGCGCGAGCTCGGAGTGGCCGTGGTCGACATCGGCGCCGGCACCACCGACGTGGCCATCTTCACCAATGGCGCGATCCGCCACACCGCCGTGATCCCGATCGCGGGCGACCTGATCACCAGCGACATCGCGATGGCCTTGCGCACGCCGACGAAGGATGCCGAAGACATCAAGGTCGAGTCGGGCTATGCCAAGCAACTGCTGGCCGACGCCGAGACCCAGGTCGAGGTGCCGGGTCTGGGCGATCGCGGCCCGCGCATGCTGAGCCGCCAGGCTCTGGCCGGCGTGATCGAGCCGCGTGTCGAGGAAATCTTCTCGCTGGTCCAGCAGGTGATCCGCGAGTCGGGCTACGAAGAGGTGCTGTCCTCGGGCATCGTGCTCACCGGCGGCAGCGCCGTGATGCCGGGCATGGTCGAGTTGGCCGAAGACATCTTCCTGAAGCCCGTGCGCCGTGGCCTGCCCAAGTACGCCAGCGCCCTGTCCGACATGGTGGCCCAGCCGCGCGCGGCCACCGTGATGGGCCTGATGGAAGAAGCCCGCCAGGCCCGTATCCGCGGCTTCAAGGTGGCGCAGAAGAGTGGCTCCATGAAGACGGCCTTCGGTCGCTTCAAGGACTTCATCGTGGGGAACTTCTGACATGGCCCTGCGGCCCTTTCTCATGGCTGGCAGCACCCTGTATTCAGGGGTGCCGGCCCTGGGGCCGCCGCCTCGCAAACCCTGGCTGGCCAGAGGTAGCCCGCCACTGCAAAAAAAGGAGCGCTGGCACTCTACAGGACCGCCATAAGACGCTCAAGGCAAGTCACAATTCCGTCAGTAAAAATTTTTGGCAATTGCAAAGCAGGCAGATTCAGGAGCAACAAGATGACCATCGAAATGATCGAAGTTGAAGAGTTCAACATGGGCACTCAGATCAAGGTGATTGGTGTTGGCGGGGGGGGCGGAAACGCCGTGGAGCACATGATCCAGCGTCATGTGCAGGGCGTTGAATTCGTCTGTGCGAACACCGACGCTCAGGCCCTGGGCCGCAGCGCGGCCCATCGCACCATCCAGCTCGGCCAGAGCGGCCTGGGTGCCGGCAGCAAGCCCGACAAGGGGCGCGATGCCGCCGAGGCGGCCCTGGAAGACATCCGTGCCGCCATCTCGGGCGCACACATGTTGTTCATCACCGCCGGCATGGGCGGTGGCACCGGCACTGGCGCCGCGCCTGTGATCGCCCGCGTGGCCAAGGAAATGGGCATTCTCACCGTCGGCGTGGTGACCAAGCCCTTCGACTGGGAAGGCAAGCGCCGCATGGCCAATGCCGACGACGGTCTGGCCGAACTCGAGGCCAATGTCGATTCGCTGATCGTGGTGCTCAACGAGAAGCTGCTCGACGTGCTGGGTGACGACATCACCCAGGACGAAGCCTTCGCCCATGCCAACGACGTGCTGAAGAACGCCGTGGGTGGCATTGCCGAAATCATCAACGAGTACGGCCATGTGAACGTCGACTTTGAAGACGTGCGCACCGTGATGGGTGAGCCCGGCAAGGCCATGATGGGCACGGCCGTGGCCAGCGGTCCTGACCGCGCCCGCATCGCTGCCGAGCAGGCTGTAGCCTGCCCGCTGCTCGAAGGCATCGACCTCTCGGGTGCCAAGGGCGTGCTGGTGTTGGTGACCGCCGCCAAGGGCAGCCTGAAGCTGTCCGAGTCCAAGCTGGCCATGAGCACCATCAATGCCTACGCATCGCCCGATGCGCATGTGATCTACGGCGCCGCCTACGACGACTCGCTGGGTGAGAACATCCGCGTGACCGTGGTCGCCACCGGCCTGAGCCGTCAGAACGCCCGCCGTGCCGCGCCTCCGCTGCAAGTGCTGCGCACTGGCACCGACAACGTCGGCTTCAACCTGCCCGTGGCCTCGTCGGGCGGCAGCGTGGCCGGTGTGGCCCAGGTGGGCATGGGCAGCACCGTGGGGGGCTCGGACTACGGCAGCATGAGCGTGCCCAGCGTGTGGCGCACCAACCGCACCCAGGCCGCCGCCAAGGTCGATGCCCTGGTGTCGGGCGGCATGGACGACCTGGAGATCCCGGCCTTCCTGCGCAAGCAAGCCGACTGATCAAGCCCTCACAGGCCACCCTGGGTGGTCTGCGACCCAAGCCACGAGGCCCTGTGCACGTCAATGTGCCAGGGCCTCGAGTTTTTTCAGCACCTCTTCAGCCAGCAGGGCGTGGCCTCGGGGCGTGAAGTGGAAATCGTCCGCATACAGAAAGCGTTCGGCCGCATCGGGCTGCACCAGGGTCTGGGCCGAGCAAAAGACGGCGCTGGCCGAGGGGACGGTGTTGGTGCAGGCGGGGGTCTGGACGTCGATCAGGCCATAGGTGGCGGGTTGGGCCAGCAGGCGTTCCCCCAGCGGGCCCCAGTCGACCCAGACCAGGCCGGGTGGCTGACCCAGGGCGGCCTGCAGGCGCTGTTCGAAGCGCTGCGCCCAGGCGCGCACCTGGCGCCGCTGTTTCTCATCGAGCCAACGCTGCGCAAATGGGTTGTTGGAAAAGTCGAGGGCCAGGCCCAGCACCACCAGCGGAGCACCGTGTTGCAGCAGGCGTTGCACCTCGGCGGCCAGATCGTCGGCCGCCTGCTCGACACCCGCCGTGGCCTGGGCCAGTGCCTGGTCTTCGTCCAGCCCGGGCGGGCGCGACCAGAACGCGGCATCGAACTGGGCAAAGAGGTCGTTGCCACCGGCCGCCAGCAGAACCAGCTCGCCCTTGGCCATCGGCCCCTGGGCCAGGCGGGCCGAGATCTGAGCCCGCACCGGTGTCACGTCATCATTTCGGCCCAGGGCGCTCACACCGGGGAGCAGGGCCACGCGGGCACCGCCCTCGGCGTAGTCGTTGCCCCCCACCACCTGGGCCTGGGCGCCGTCGCCCACCAGGCGCCGAGGTGTCAGTTTCACGCCATAGCGGGCCGCCACCACTTCGGCCCAGACCTGGCCCGGGTTGACCGTGAACTTGCCGGGTTGGGAGGAATCCCCAGCAAAAGGACCATAGGTGCCCACATCGCTGAGGCTGTCGCCGAACACAGTGACCTGCTGCACGTGCAGCTGGGGGGCCGGGGGGGCGTCGCTGCCGCCGCAACTGGACAGCAAGAGGGCCAGTGAGAGCCAGAGGCTCAGGCGGGGTGAGGTCGGTGTTTTCATGGGGCTGCATCCTGTAAACAGAAAGCAGCCACTCTAGAAAGGCCCGCCGGTCAGCCGGAGCGGGGCTGGCTGGACGGTTGGCGCAAGGGGCACGGGCGGTTTCGCGGCCCCTGACAACCGCTCAGAAAGATTCCCAATCGCCCTCGGCGCTGGGGGCTGGTGCGGCGCTGATGCGGGGCGTGGCGGCGGGTGTTGGCGCAGGGGCGGGTGCCGTGGTGGCCTTGCTGGCCGCCTTGCCAGGCAGGGCCTTGGCGGGCGCGGCGCTCACCCGCGGGACCGGCGCGGCGCGGGGGGCGGCCGGGCGCAGGGGGGCCGCGGGCCGCAGGCGGGGCGCGGCCACTTCGCTGCCATGCACGCGGAAGCGGGCCACCACCTCGGTCAGGCGCATGGCCTGTTCGCGCAGGCTGTCCGCCGCTGCGGCCGATTGCTCGACCAGGGCCGAGTTCTGCTGGGTCATCTGATCGAGCTGGTTGACGGCGGTGTTCACCTGGGCAATGCCCTGGCTTTGCTCCGAGGTCGCGGCGCGGATCTCGCCGATGATGTCGGTCACGCGCTGCACGCTGGCCACGATCTCGGTCATGGTGTTGCCGGCGTTGCCCACCAGGCGGGTGCCGCTTTCCACCTTTTCGACCGAGGCGCCGATCAGCGACTTGATCTCTTTGGCTGCCTCGGCACTGCGACCGGCCAGGCTGCGCACCTCACCGGCGACCACGGCAAAGCCGCGGCCTTGCTCACCGGCGCGGGCGGCTTCCACCGCCGCATTCAAGGCCAGGATGTTGGTCTGGAAGGCGATCCCGTCGATGACACCGATGATGTCGGAGATCTTCTTGCTGCTGGTGTTGATCTCTTCCATGGTGGACACGACTTCCGACACCACCTGACCCCCGCGCTGTGCCACTTCGGCGGCCGAGTTGGCCATCTGGTTGGCCGTCTGGGCCGAGTCAGAGGTTTGTTGCACCGTGCTGGTCAGCTCTTCCATGCTGCCGGCGGCGGCCTGCAGGTTGCTGGCGGTCTGTTCGGTGCGTTGTGACAGGTCGGTGTTGCCCTGGGCGATCTCGCTGGAGGCGGTGGCAATGCTGTCGGTGGCCGAACGCACCTCGGTCACCAGGCGCCGCAAGGACACCACCATGTGCTCCAGCGCATCCAGCAACGAGCCCGCCGGCGAGGGGGGGATCTGCACGTCCAGATTGCCTTCGGCCACTTCCGACATGGCCGCCATGGCCACGGTCGGGTCGCCACCGATCTGCTGGATCACCGAGCGCGACACCATCACCCCGATGCCGCCCACGGCCAGGATCACGAAGGCCACGATGCCCAGGTCGAACAGCAGCGTGTCACGCACCATCTTGTCCACGTCATCGGTGTACACGCCCGAGCCCACCATCCAGTTCCAGGCGTCCAGGCGGATGGCATACAGCGTCTTGGGCACCAGGGTCTGCTGGCCTGGGCGGGCGAACTGGGTGGGCACGAAGGCGCGGCCGTCCTTGCTGGCGCGGATGGCGTCGGCCAGCAGCTTGATGATGTCGGTGCCGGCACCGTCCTTGATCTGGCCGGCCATGTCTTTGCCCTCCCATTCGGGCTTGATCGGGTGCATGACACCTTTGCCGTCCAGGGTCCAGATGTAGAAGTACTCGGTCTTGCCTTCGGGGCCGCCGTAGCGCGACACGCGCAGCGCGTCCTTGGCCGCGGTCTGGGCGTCTTCGAGCGACATGGCGCCGCTGGCGGCCTTGGCCTGGTAGGCCGCCAAAATGCTGTAGGCCCCTTGCACGGCCGTGGTCAGTTGTTCCTGGCGGGCGTCGATGATCATGCGCCGCTGCTGCAGCAGCGAGCCGATGGCCAGCACAGCGATGGCCAGCAGGGCCATGGACATCAGCAGCAGGATCTTGGTTTTGAAACTGAGTTTGTTCATGGTGGAGGGGGCTGAAAATTGAAGTGAGGGGCCGAATGAATTCTTCGGTCCGATGGACGCGCTTTGCACGCGGATGAGGGGTATTTTCGACGCGACTTCCGAGGCTGAGGAGTCGGGTCGGGCCATTAAGTAAAGACCCTATGATCTGGGTCATGGTGCGGCTTGACCTGTGTTCGCTGTGCGGTCGTGACGGGGCCGCTGCAGGCTGGGTTCACTGCGTCGTCAGAGGGCGCCGTGTCCCGGGGGCGGCTGTATCCGTTGGATACCCCTCTCGACCTTGCGACGCATGGCCTGGACTTAAAATGAAGCCATGCTGCAGCAACGAACCCTCAAGACCCTGACCCGCGCCGTGGGCGTCGGCCTGCACAGCGGGCAACGGGTCGAACTGACCCTGAGGCCTGCGCAACCCGACACGGGCATTGTGTTCCGTCGCATCGATCTGCCCGAGCCGGTGGACATCCCCATCACCGCTCAGGCGGTGACCGACACCCGGCTGGCCTCCACCATCTCGGCTGGTGGGGCCAAGGTTCACACGGTGGAGCACCTGATGTCCGCCTGTGCCGGTCTGGGCATTGACAACCTGTACGTCGACATCACCGCCGAAGAGGTGCCCATTCTCGACGGCTCCTCGGCCTCGTTCGTGTTTCTGCTGCAGAGTGCCGGCATCGAGCTGCAGAAGGCGCCGCGGCGTTTCATCCGCGTCAAGCACCCGGTCGAGGTGCGAGAAGGCGAGGGCGCGCAGGCCAAATGGGCCCGCCTGACGCCTTACCACGGCTACAAGCTCAATTTCGAGATCGACTTTGGTCACCCTGCGGTGGATTCCACGGGCCAGTATGTGGCCTTTGACCTGGGCAGTGGCAATTACAGCCGTGACATCGCCCGCGCTCGCACCTTCGGCTTCACGCGTGACTTCGAGATGCTGCGTTCCAATGGCCTGGCCCTGGGCGGCGGGCTGGACAACGCCATCGTGATGGACGACTACAAAGTACTCAACAGCGACGGGCTTCGCTACGACGATGAGTTCGTCAAGCACAAGATTCTCGATGCCATGGGCGATCTGTACCTGATCGGCAAGCCGCTGCTGGCTGAGTACACCGCTTTCCGCTCGGGTCATGCCATGAACAACCGCTTGCTGCGCGAACTGCTGGCCCACCCCGAGTGCTGGGACATGGTCACTTTCGAGGACGAGCGCCAGGCGCCGGCCGGCTTTGCCCAACCTGCCCGGGCCTGGTAGGCCAGTCCCCCACCGCTGATCACGCCCATGTTGCTGTTTCGCTGGTTGGTCCTGTTGCTGCTGTTGGGGGCCGCCGTTTGCTTTGCGTTTTATGTTGGCACCGGCCAGCCCCGCTTCAAGCGCTGGGGCTGGGCTGTGCTGAAGTGGACGCTGATCGCGGCCTTTGTCTTCTTTGCGGTGCTGATTCTCGAACGACTGGCCTGACGCCGACACCCTGCGCCGCGTATACTTCGCGCTGCTCCGGGGTGCACCATGTGCTGAGACGGCGGCTGTTGGATCGAATCCGGCAGGCACGCTGAACCCGACGAACTTGATCCGGTTAATACCGGCGTAAGAAGAGCTGAACTTCAGGCCTCTGGTCCTCCCTGCGGAGGGCGGCAGGCCGCAACACCCCCGCCAGGGGCTCGGTTGCAGGGTTCACTCCGGGGCTTTCAGTCAGCCTGCCGGAAAGGACCCACACCATGAACGCCCCCGATCTCCAAGCCCGCGAAAAATTCGCCGAGTTGCTGTCGCTCACCCGCGAACCCTTCCCTGCCTCCACCAAGGTCTACGAGGCAGGGGCCCTGCACCCTGATCTGCGGGTGCCCATGCGCCGCATCGACCTCAGCAATGGCGAGCAGGTCACGGTGTACGACACCTCGGGCCCCTACACCGAGCCCAGCGCCGCCATCGATGTGCGCCGCGGGCTGCCCAGCGTGCGCGGTGAGTGGATCGCCCGCCGTGGCGACACCGAAACCTACGAAGGCCGGGCCCGCGTGGCCCTGGACGACGGCCAGAAGGGCGATGCCGAGGACCTGCGCCTGCAAGGCCTGCGCGCCGAGGCCGCGGGCCTGCAACGCCGACCGATCCGTGCCAAGGCGGGCCGCAACGTGAGCCAGATGCACTACGCGCGCCAGGGCATCATCACGCCAGAGATGGAGTTTGTGGCCATCCGCGAAAACGGCCGCCGTGAATGGATGGCCCAGTACCTGGCCGACGAGGCCCGCGAAAAGCGCCTGCAGGGCAACCCCATGGGCGCCATGATCCCGAAGATCATCACGCCCGAGTTCGTGCGTGATGAGGTGGCCCGGGGCCGCGCCATCATTCCGGCCAACATCAACCACCCCGAAGTCGAGCCCATGGCCATCGGCCGCAACTTCCTGGTCAAGATCAACGCCAACATCGGCAACTCGGCCGTCACCTCCAGCATCGAGGAAGAGGTCGAGAAACTGGTCTGGGCCATCCGCTGGGGCGCTGACAACGTGATGGACCTGTCCACCGGCCGCAACATCCACACCACGCGCGACTGGATCGTGCGCAACAGCCCGGTGCCCATCGGCACCGTGCCCATCTACCAGGCCCTGGAGAAGGTGGGCGGCGTGGCCGAAGACCTCACCTGGGAGATCTTCCGCGACACCCTGATCGAACAGGCCGAACAGGGCGTGGACTACTTCACCATCCACGCTGGCATTCGCCTGGCCCACATCCACCTGACCGCCAACCGCCGCACCGGCATCGTCTCGCGCGGGGGCTCGATCATGGCCAAATGGTGCATCGCTCACCACAAGGAAAGCTTCCTCTACGAGCATTTCGAAGACATCTGCGACATCATGAAGGCCTACGACGTGAGCTTCTCGCTGGGCGACGGCCTGCGGCCCGGCTCGGGCTCGGACGCCAACGACGAGGCTCAGTTTGCCGAGCTGCACACCCTGGGCGAGCTGACCCAGGTGGCCTGGAAGCACGATGTCCAGACCATGATCGAAGGCCCCGGCCACGTGCCCATGCACATGATCCAGGCCAACATGACCGAGCAGCTCAAGCACTGCCACGAAGCCCCGTTCTACACCCTGGGCCCGCTGACCATCGACATCGCCCCGGGCTACGACCACATTGCCAGTGCCATCGGTGCCGCCATGATCGGCTGGATGGGCACGGCCATGCTGTGCTACGTCACGCCCAAGGAGCACCTGGGCCTGCCCGACCGTGAAGACGTCAAGCAGGGCATCATTGCCTACAAGATCGCGGCGCACGCGGCGGATGTGGCCAAGGGGCACCCGGGTTCAAGAGCCCGCGACGACGCGCTGTCGCAGGCGCGCTTCGATTTCCGCTGGATGGACCAGTTCAACCTGAGCCTGGACCCTGACACGGCGCGCAACTTCCACGACGAGACCCTGCCCAAGGATTCGGCCAAGGTGGCGCACTTCTGCTCGATGTGCGGGCCCAAGTTCTGCTCGATGAAGATCACCCAGGAGGTGCGCGAATTTGCCGCTCAGGGCATGGCCGAGAAATCCGACGAGTTCAAGCGCGCCGGGGGTGACCTCTACGTGCCGATCAAGCCGGTGGCCTGATCGCGCAGGCCCTTGAGTGGCCACGGAGGGCGGGGCGCACCGGCTGGGTCCGGCCGGCGCTCAACGTTCCTCGGTGCGCTGCAATACCAGCCGGGTCAGGGGCATGGTGAGGTTTTCGGGCTCCACCGGGTCAGGGTGCCCCTGCAGGTACACCATCAGGCGTCCGCGCCGCAGCAGCACGTGGCTGACGGTCATGTCCCGGCCTTGCCAGCCCACGCTGCAGCCTGGCTTGTACAAGGCCAGGCTGTAGGTCAGCGGCGCCACGGGGGGCGCGGCAGTCACTGGGGCGTTCGGTTCCGGGCGGTCCAGGGCAGCAGAGGCTGCATCGGCAGCTGGAAGCTCGAAAGCCTCGTCAAGGGTGGAGAACATGGGTGATGGGTTGGCCGGTGCCGGCCGGCAGGAGGATCCCCGCCAGCGGTAGTTCGAGCGTAACCCAGTCGGGCGGGTGAAAACCGTCGAGCAGGTGGCAAATTGCCCCCCATTCCCGGGCCCCTGCCCAGGGCATCAGTAACTGCGCCCGCTTTTGTACATCGCGTGGGTCTTGCGCTGCAGGGTGCCGCCAGCCTCGTTCAGGCGGCTCATGGCCTGGCCCGCGTGGGCGTGGGTGATGGCCATGCCCAGGGCGTCGGCGGCGTCCGTGCCGGGCAGGCCGGGCAGTCGCAGCAGGCGGCGCACCATCTCCTGTACCTGCGACTTGGCCGCCCGTCCGTGGCCGACCACCGCCTTCTTCATCTGCAAGGCGGTGTACTCGGCCACCGGCAGGTCGCATGACACCAGGGCCGTCACGCAGGCGCCACGCGCCTGGCCCAGCAGCAGGGTCGATTGGGGGTTGACGTTGACAAAGATGATTTCAACGGTGGCAACCTCTGGCTGGTAGCGGGCACTCACCTCGCGGATGCCGTCGTACAGCACTTTAAGGCGCCCGGGCAGGTCGCCCAAGGCCAGGTGGGTGGTCTTGATGGTGCCGCTGGCCACGTAGCTCAGCTGTGAACCCTGAACGTCGATCACGCCAAAGCCGGTGGTCTGCAGACCGGGGTCGATGCCAAGAATTCTCATGAGGCCGCCAGTGTAGAGGGTCTCACGCAGGGACTGGTTCAGGAGCAACTTGGCAAACCCTGACCAGGGTCAGATCGTGTGAATGTGATCGCGGATTTACAATTGTTACCTTTACCTCCGATGGGACATCCTCCATGAACTTGAGAGCAGGGGGCTCGGGCGCGGACAAAGGCCTTGCCACGCAGCAGCAACGTCTGCTGCTGCGTCTGGCCGCCCGTCATCGCCAGCGCTCTCTGGTGCAGGCGCGTGGGCGCTGCTTCTCGGCGTCGTTGGATCTGGCCCTGGACGCCCACAAGCGGGGTCTGGCCGTCACGCTGCTGCGCTGGCGCGTGGTGGGGCAGGACGATTTTGTCGACCATTGGGCCGTGCGTTTTGATGACAAGCAGGCCCTGGACCTGAGCAGTGTGCAATTCGATCCGGCCGGCCGCCTGCTGCAACCGATCGGCCTGTACCCCACGCAGTTCGTGGACTGTCGTGAGTACCCGGCCAGCTTGTTTCTGCCCACCTATGCCCGGGTGGCCCTGCACCGGCGCGGGCGCCTGCCCCTGACCTTTCTCAGCTCGGTGTGCAGCGCCATGTGGCGCCATGACCTGGGCATCGCTTGGCGGCGTCTGTCCCTGCGGGAGGTTGCAGAGGTGACCTTGCGCTATGGGGCTCGGCGTCTGGTGCTGGGCATCGAACGTTGGCGCCGCAACCTGGAGCGACGCGAGCGGCGCCTGCGCGGTTTGCCGCCCACAGGACAGACGATGTTGTGAGCGCCCCGTTCAGGGCAGGATCGAGTTGCTCATCCGGCCCTGGATCACGCTGCTGCGGCTGGCCAGGTAGGGTGAGTTGGGCATCTGTTCAAAGTACTTGGGCCGCGGCAGCATCACGGCCAGACGGGCGGCTTCGGCGGGGCTCAAGCGGGCCGCCGGCTTGCGGAAGTAGTGCTGGGCTGCAGCCTCGGCCCCAAACACGCCTTCACCCCATTCGACGCTGTTGAGGTAGATCTCCAGGATGCGCTGCTTGTCCAGAAAGGCCTCCAGCAACAGGGTCAGCATCAGCTCCTGGGCTTTGCGCGGCAGGGTGCGCTCGCCTGACAGCAGCAGGTTCTTGGCCAGTTGCTGGGTGATGGTCGACCCCCCCACCACCTTGGGCGAACGCGTCTTGCTGGCGCTGCCAGGGCGCAGGCTCTGCACACGGGCCTCGGCCTGGGCATTGCGTTTCCAGGCCTTCTGGATGGCGTCCCAGTCCACACCGTCGTGTTGGGTGAAGCCATCGTCCTCGGAGGCGATCACCGCCCGCTTGAGGTGGTCTGAAATCTGGCCATAGGGCACCCATTGCTGCTGCCAGCGCAGGTGCCCGGTTTCGCGCCGGATGCGCACCGCCTCAGAGCGCTGGAACGCGGTGGAGGCCGGGTCCAGAACCGTCAGCGTCGCCACCCGCAGCACAAAGAACAGCTCCAGCGCCAACCAGGCCAGCAACAGGCAGGCGCTCCAGCGCAGCAGGGCTTTCATGGCCTGGCGTGCTGCCTCACAGTTGCTGGCGCAACTCAGCCAGAACCTGGGCTGAAGGCGGGCGCACGCCGCGCCACAGGGCAAAGGCCTCGGCCGCCTGTTCCACCAGCATGCCCAGACCGTCGCGGCCCTGGGCTCCGTGGGCACGCGCCCAGTCGAGGAAGCCCTGGGCCGCCGGGCCGTACATCATGTCCAGGGCCAGGCAGCCGGGGCGCAGCACGCTGGCGGGCACGGGCACGCCGGCACCGCTGAGGCTGCTGGCCGTGGCGTTGATGACGACGTCGAAGCTGCCTGTCAGTGTTTCCAGCGCCGGGGCCTCCAGGGCCACACCGTGGCTGCGGGCCAGGGCCTGATGCCGGGCCACCAGGGCGATGGCCTTGTCGTGGGTGCGGTTGACCACGGTCAGGCGGGCTGGGCCTGCCTCCAGCAAGGGGCCCAGTACCCCGGCGGCCGCCCCGCCGGCACCGATCAGCAACAGATCCTGGCCTCGCAGCGGCACGCCCGCGTTGTTCTGCAGGTCGTTGACCAGCCCGATGCCGTCGCTGTTGTCGGCGTACAGCCCATCGGCGCGCAGGGTCAGCACATTGGCGGCGCCGGCCAACTCGGCGCGAGGGCTCCGCACCTTGGCCGCCTGAGCCGCCTCGAACTTGAAGGGCACGGTCACGTTGCAGCCCTTGCAGTCTTCAAGCTGCAGCTGGTGCAGGGTTTCGTGGAACTTGTCGAGCTCGACAAGCCGGCGCCCGTACTGCAGGCGCTGGCCGGTCAATTCGGCAAAACGGGTGTGGATCCAGGGCGAGCGGCTGTGTTCAACCGGGTTGCCCAACACGCAATAGTGGTCTTGGCTCATGAAGAGGGCTGGCTGGGGCCTGGTGCGCAGGCCGGGTTTGTCTCGGTTGTGTCTCGGGTCGTCTCAGAATTTCAGCGCGATTATCGGACGTTGGCTTCCAGGGTTTCATCGCGGGTGAAGCGAAAGCGCGACACCACCACGATCTGATCGGCCTGGCGACGCATCGCCGGGTTGAAGTTGCCAAAAGGCTCGGCCGAGCGCGCAATGGCCTCGGCTCGCCGGTCCAGCGTGCGGTTGCCTGAGCTTTGCACGATCTCGGTGGACAGCAGGCGCCCGCTGGCATTGATGGTCAGCGTCATGGTCAGCTCGCCATACAGTTTCTTGCCGTCTTTCTCGGGGAAGTTCTCGGTCCCCTTGTCTTCCACCTTGTGGCGCAACTGGTCGTAGTAGGTGGCATACACCTCTTCGCGTGTGGCCGGGCTGATGTAGCGTTTTTTGGGACGGGCATTCTCTTCGTTGATGCGCCGTTCGATCTCGGCCAGCAGCTTGAGCAGTTGGCGGCGCTTCTCCTCCTGGGCCTGCTCCTGGGGTGTCAGGCTGCTGCGGGTCGGGTCGGGCCGGGGCAGGCTGGCGAGTTGCTGGTGCACGCTGGTCAGCATGCGGGCCTGCAGTTGTTCCAGTGCAGCCAGCTGGCGCTGGCTTTCTTCGAGGGTGTCGCCCACGCTGTTGAGTGCCGAACTCGGCAGGGGCGAGGTGGCACGGCCCCGGCTGGCCTCGCCACCGCCCGCCAGGCTGGCCTGGGCGATGGCCGTGGGCCGCTCGGCCCGGGCGTCCGACTTGGCGTTCACCAGAATCACTTCGAGCGGGGTGTCCTGGAACACCCGGTTGAAGGATTCCGGGTCGACGATGCGCAGCGTCAGCAGGCCGGCATGCACCAGCGCTGACACGGCCAGCGTGATCTGCAGGGTGCTGAGGTGGTGCAGGAAGGCGAGGGCTCGCACGGTGAGAGCGGGTCGGGTCGGGTCAGGGACTCAGGCGGTGCTCGCTTCGCCCGCAGCGGGCTCTGCTTCGTTCACATCCACCGCAATCGCGATCGGGCCGGCCACGGGCTCGTCGTCGCCCTCGTCCTCGTCGCCAGCGTCCAGCGGCAGTTCGGCATCGAGCCGCTCCACGATGGTGCCACTGACGTCGAGCGCGATCTCGTCGATCTCACCCAGCTTCACCCGCACCCGGGCGCCGCGCGGCAGCCCGTTCATGCCGTGGGCCGCCAGCACCAGGGGCAGCTCGTCGGCGCGCACCAGCACGCTGCCGTTGGGGCCTTCCTTGAACACGGCCGCGGTCAGCTCGGTGATGGCGTTCTGTTGCACGTACTTCAGCGTCCAGAAGCGCTCCATGCCGGCCTGGTAGCCGTTGTAGGCACTGTAGGCCGCATCGAAGCCACTGATGATCGAGAACAGTTCCGCGTCCTTGGGCTTGAACGGGGCCGCCAGGGCCGCCGTCTTGCCGTGGCGGGCGCAGGCGATGATCTGCCATTGATTGACCAGGTCGGTGTAGCGGCGCAGGGGCGAGGTGCTCCAGGCGTAGGCCTTGACGCCGATGCCCGCGTGCGGCTGGGCCTTGGTGCCCATGCGCACCTTCACCCCGGGGGCCAGGCTGGCCTGGCTGCGGTAGATGCCGGGCACGCCGCATTCGGCCAGCCACAGGCCCCAATGGCTGTTGGCCAGGATCATCGCCTCGGCCACGATCAGGTCGAGCGGGGCGCCGCGCTGGCGCACGCTGATCTGCACGGTTTCGTGTCCGCTGGGCTCCGCGCCGTCGTTGCCGACCAGGCGGAAGTTGTAGTCGGGTCGGTTGAAGGTTTCGGGCTTGCCGCGCACCACCTCACGGCGGGCCTTCAGGGTTTTGGCCAGGCGCCACAGAAAGGCCATGGTGGCGTGGGTCATGCCCCCGGGCAGTTCGGTCTGGCCCGGGTTGTCGCTCTCCATCCAGGCCTCGGTGACCACCTTGTCGAGCTGGTCGTGGCGCAGGTTGGCCGCGATCGGCACGCGTTCGAGCCGGGTTTCGCTGGCCTGGATCTCCAGGCTGGCCTCGTCAAAGGTCACGTACAGCGACACCGCCGGGCAGGCGCGGCCCTCGGACAGGGTGTAGCGCTGCACCACCTCGTCGGGCAGCATGGTGATCTTGTAGCCCGGCATGTAGACGGTGGACAGGCGATGCCGGGCCACCTGGTCGATCGGTGTGCCGGTCTGCAGTGCCAGGCCGGGCGCTGCAATGTGCACGCCCAGGGTCACCTGGCCACTGCCCAGGCCCTGAACCGACAGCGCGTCGTCGATCTCGGTGGTCTGCGAGTCGTCGATCGAATAGGCCTGCACGCTGGCCAACGGCAGCTCGTCGGTGATTTCGGGCGCTTGCAGGACCGGAAACCCCGTGCCCTTGGGGAAGTTGTCGAACAGAAAGCGCTTCCAGTGGAACTGGTAGGCCGAGTCGATGGCACCCGCCTGACGCAGCAGGTCCAGCGGCGCGGTCTGGGTGGCGCGTGAGGCCTCGACCACGGCCTTGTACTCGGGCGCGTTCTTGTCTGGGCGGAACAGGATCTTGTAGAGCTGATCGCGGATCGGCTGCGGGCATGCGCCCTGGCCCAGTTCGGCGGCCCAGTCGGCGATCTGTTGCAGCAACAGCTTTTTCTTCTCGATCGCGGCCAGCGCCTGCTGCACGATCTCGGCCGGGGCCTTCTTGTAGCGGCCCTTGCCAGCGCGGCGGAAGTAGTGAGGGGCCTCATGCAGGCGGAACAGGGCCGCCGTCTGCTGCACCAGGGTGGCCTGTTCGCTGAAATAGTCGCGGGCCAACTCGGCAAAGCCGAAGTCTTCTTCGGGCGCAAACTCCCAGGCCAGCTCCAGCTCGATGCCTTCGGCTGCAGCCTGGGCCTGGGCGATCAGCTCGCCAGGGGCGGGCTTGTCAAATTTGAGCAGCAGGTTGGCGGCCTTGACCTTGACCCGCTTACCCGATTCCAGTTCCACCTGCAGGGAGCTATCGGCTTCCGACAGAATGCGTCCGGCCTGAAATTTGCCGGCTTCATCAAACAGTGCGTACATGCCGCGATTGTCCCCTAGACCAGATCCAGAAAACCCAGCACCTCATCGAGGTGGGCCGGAAAATCACTGAGCGCATGGTCGCCGCCCTCCAGCACATGCAGGCGCGCACCGGCGTAGCGCGCACTCATTTCTCGCCAGTCCAGCACCTCGTCGCCCTGGGCGATCAGGGCCAGTTCGGGGCCTGGAGCGCAGCGGCCTTCCCCGGCCATGGCCTGCAATTCGTCGACAAAACGGGGCTCGAAATAAAAGCGCTGTTCGGGCTGATGCCAGAAGGTCTGCTCGCCGATGTAGCGTGCCAGGTCGCGTGCTGGATCCACCGCCGGGTTGATGAGCACCGATCGGCAGCCCGTCTGGCGCGCCACCCACGAGGCGTAAAACCCACCCAGCGACGAGCCCACCACGGCCATGCGGGCCTGCGGCCAGTCGCGCAGGCCTTCGCTCAGCAGTTCGGCGGCGGCACGGGGCGAGGGGGGCAACTGGGGACACCACCAGTGCACCTGGGGGTGCCGTTCGGCCACTGCTGCGGCCATCTGGCGGGCCTTGGCCGATTGCGGGGAGGATCGGAATCCGTGCAGGTACAGCAGGTGGGTGGTGCAGGGCATGGGCTGGATAGGCACTGTGGACGGATTCACGGCGAATTGGAAGGCTGAAGTTGGGGTTGCAGTTGAGATCACGGCCGGTCAACAGGCCCTAAACTGGGCGGCATGGCGGGCGCATGCCTGCCCGCCCTGAAACGCCCCGATTCTTCTATTTTGCGACATGAGTGAGCCCAAGTCTGCTGCGCCACCGCCCGAGGCGGGGATCCTGCTGCCCCACGAGGCAGTGGCTGCCGCGCTGGCTTGGCCCCAGGCGCGCTGGGAGCAGGGCCTGGCCGAAACCCCCGAGGAGGGCGTGTTTGCCGCGGGGGTGCTGCTGGCTGAAATGCTCACCGGCACGGCCTCCGAGCAGCGTGCGGCGGGCCGCTCGCACGACGCGCTGGAGCGCCGCTTCCAGGACCTGCCCGAAGACTGGGGGCGCAACCTCGACCCGCCTTTGCAGGCCCAGATCACCCGTGCCCTGAACCCCGAGCCCGAGCTGCGCTTTGCCCAGGTCACCGAGTTCCAGGCCGCCCTGTCGGCCTGGGCCGGCACGACGGCGGCACGCACGCTCGAGACCTTGCTGACGCGCATGCGCCGCCAGGGCGACTTTCCGGCCCTGGCCGACTCCATGGGCCGCATCCTCAAGGTGGCCGGCTCCGACGATCACAGCCTGGAAGACCTGGCCCGCGAGATCCTGCGCGATGTGGCCCTGACGCAGCAGTTGCTGCGCCTGGTCAACAGCGCGCAGTACGCCCAGGTCAGCGGCATGGTGACCACGGTGTCGCGGGCCGTGGGGCTGGTGGGCTTCAATGGGGTGCGTAACCTGGCCTTGAGCCTGAAGCTGCTGGAGCGCATGCCCGACCAGGCGCACGCGGTCCAGCTCAAGACGCAGTTCCTGCGCGCGCTCATGGCGGGCTCGCTGGCCAGTGAGCTGTGCGCGGTACAGCACCTGCGCGAAGACGCTTTTCTGGCTGCGCTGTTCCAGAACCTCGGTCGCATGCTGCTGGGCTATTACTTTCCAGCCGAAGCGGTGCAATTGGAGCGGGCCGTGGCCGAAGAGCGCTTTTCGGGCGGCGAGGTCACGGCAGCCATCCATTACCTGGGCCTGAGCCTGGAAGACTTCGGCTGCGGTGTGGCGCGCAGCTGGGGCCTGCCCACCGACCTGCTGTATTGCATGCGCCGACCTTTCGGCCGCCCCCCGGCCCGCCGCCCGCAGACCGGGCGCGAGTACCTGCGCTGGCTGGCCGTGGCGGCCAACGACCTTACGGCCGCGCTGGCTGGCCCTGACAGCGTTGAGCCGGCGCAGCGCCTCAAGGCCGTCACCGACCGCTATGCCCGGGTACTGGGCCTGGGGGCCGAAGATTTCCAGGACGGCGTGATCCAGGCCCAGGCCCGCCTCAAGGGCATGGCCGACGCCCTGGGCTTTCCGGCCAGCCAGACGCGCAGCCTCACCCAACCCGTACCTCAACCCGTACCCCAGCCCGCCCCCCAGCCTGCTCCACAGGGGGGACCACCCTCTTGGCCAACCCCGGCTGCCCCCGGGGCCCTTGCCGCACCGGCGCCTGCGCAGGGGGCTGCACCAGCGCCCGTGGTCCTGGCGCCCAAGGCGGCCATGGCCGCGGCACCTGTGGTGCGGTCACCAGCCGGCGAACCCGCCCCGGCAGTCGCTCATTCGCGGCCTGCACCCCTGGGGCCGGCAGCCGGGCCCTCGTCCACCCAGGCTCGCACGAGCCGGCTGGGCCGTCAGCACGAGGCCCTGCGCGCGCTGGAGCGCAGCCTGCAGTCCTGGCTGGACGAGCCCGATGCGGCCCGCCAGGTGCCATTGGCGGAAGGCTTGCGCAAGCTGGTCACCGGCTTGCACGGCGCGCTGGAGACCGATCGGGTGGTGTTTTGCCTGCGCGACCCCCAGGCCGCTGCCGTGTCGGCCCGCCTGGCCGTTGGGGTGGGGGCGGCGCCACTGCAGGCGGTTTTCCGCGTCGAGTTGGGACCGGGGCAGGGCGGCGCGCTGGGCCAGGCCTGCCGCAGCGGCGAACTCACGGTGGTGCCCGATGTGGCCTCCGACCCGGCCTTGCGCCGGCAATTGCCGGCCTGGTTGTGCGAACCCGCGGCACCTGCCGCCTACTGGTTGCTGCCCCTGCTGCACCGCGACAACGTGTTTGCCCTGTTGTATGCCGACACCGCCACGCCCGGCACCTTGCTGATGGACCCGGGCTCACGCGAACTGCTGCGCAGACTGGGCGCGCAACTGGTGCAGTTGTTCCGCTTGCGCCAGGCGCGTCCCGACAAGGCGGCCTGAGCGGCACCTGCCCCGCGGCCAGCGTGCGGCGCACTCAGTAGCCGGGCCGGCCGGTCAGACTTGTCGCTGGGCCGATAATCGCGCCATGTCCGCCGTCTTTGAAAAGCCGTCCTTGCGCCAGCGTCTGATGCCCCTGTTCCAGGGCTTCGACGGGCCCTTGGCGTTTGCCGTCTTCCTGCTGGTGTGCGCAGGTTTGCTCACCATGTATTCCTCTGGCTATGACCATGGCACGCGCTTTGTCGACCATGGGCGCAACATGATCCTGGCGGGCATGATCATGTTCGTGGTGGCCCAGGTGCCGCCCCAACGCCTGATGACCTTCGCCGTGCCCCTGTATGTGCTGGGGGTGTCGCTGTTGGTGGCCGTGGCCTTGTTCGGCCTGACCAAGAAGGGCGCGCGCCGCTGGATCAACCTGGGGGTGGTCATCCAGCCCAGCGAGATCCTCAAGATTGCCATGCCACTGATGCTGGCCTGGTGGTTTCAGCGCCGAGAGGGGCAGCTGCGACCCCTTGATTTTCTGGTGGCCGGTCTGTTGCTGGTGCTGCCGGTGGGCCTGATCATGAAGCAACCCGACCTGGGTACCTCGCTGCTGGTGCTGGCCGCGGGCCTGTCGGTGATCTTTTTTGCCGGGCTCAGTTGGCGCCTGATCCTGCCGCCGGTGTTGCTCGGCGTGATCGGCGTGGCCCTGATCGTGTGGTTCGAGCCCCGGCTGTGCGCCGATGGCGTGCGCTGGCCGGTGCTGCATGATTACCAGCAGCAGCGCATCTGCACCTTGCTCGACCCCTCGCGGGACCCCTTGGGCAAGGGTTTTCACATCATCCAGGGCATGATCGCGATTGGTTCGGGGGGGGTGTTCGGCAAGGGCTTCATGGCAGGCACCCAGACCCACCTCGAGTTCATCCCCGAGCGCACCACCGACTTCATTTTTGCAGCGTTCTCCGAGGAGTTCGGCCTGATCGGCAACCTGTGCCTGGTGGTGTCGTTCCTGTTCCTGATCGGGCGCGGTCTGATGATCGCGCTGGAGGCGCCCACCCTGTTCTCGCGCCTGCTGGCCGGGGCCGTGTGTTGCATCTTCTTCACCTACGCCTTTGTGAACATGGGCATGGTGAGCGGCATCCTGCCCGTGGTGGGCGTGCCTTTGCCCTTCATCAGCTACGGCGGCACGGCCATGGTCACACTGGGCATGGGGCTGGGGATTCTGATGTCGGTGGCGCGGGCCAAGCGCCTGGTACCCACCTGAATTTGGCCCCCACGCTCCTTCACTTCGTGTGGTCGCTGCCCCCCGGAGGGGGCCCAGCCCGCCTTGGGGCGGCCCGGCGTCGGGCTGATGTGGCCCCCACGGTCGTGCACTTCGTGTCACTCCCACGTGCGGCCGCGAGACGCGGACGCTCTTCGCCCTGTCCAGCCCTGCGCAGGCAGGCCTGGAGCCGCAGGGCTCAGCCCCCCAAGGGGGCGCAGGCCGGCTTGGGGCGGCCCGGCGCCGGCCTGGGCCTTGCCCCCACAGGTCGGTCGGGCGGCGGGCGAGCCCTAAAATGGCCGCATGATTTCACGCGAACCCACCCTCGAGCGCCTGGCCATTGCCCGGCAATTGCTGCTTGAACCCTTTGGTCTGGACGAGACCCATCTGACGAAGGCGCTCAACGAGATCCGGGCGCACCGGGTGGACGACGCGGATCTTTACTTCCAGTACACCCGTGCCGAGGGCTGGAGCCTGGAAGAAGGCATCGTCAAGACAGGCTCTTTCAGCATCGACCAAGGGGTGGGCGTGCGCGCCGTCAGCGGCGAGAAAACCGCCTTTGCCTACTCCGACGACATTTCGCTGGCCTCGCTGCTGGACGCGGCCCACACGGTGCGCACCATCTCGGGCCAGGGCGGCAACGCCCGGGTGCGGGCGGCAGCCCGCAAGGTGGCGCCCAGCCGTTCGCTGTACCCCGGGCTCGACCCGATCGCCACCCTGGACAGCACCGCCAAGGTACGCCTGCTGGAAAAGGTGGAGCAGCGCGCCCGGGCCCGCGACCCGCGCGTGGTGCAGGTGATGGCTGGCCTGGCCGGTGAGTACGACGTGGTGCTGATTGCCCGTGCCGACGGTACCCTGGCGGCCGATGTGCGCCCGCTGGTGCGCCTGTCGGTCACCGTGATCGCCGAGCACAATGGCCGCCGCGAGGTGGGCTCGGGCGGTGGCGGTGGTCGTTTCGGCATGGCTTATTTCGACGACGCCGTGATCGACACCTATGTGTCCGACGCGGTGAACGCGGCACTCACCAACCTCGAAGCCCGCCCGGCCCCGGCGGGTGAGCTGACCGTGGTGCTCGGCCCGGGCTGGCCCGGTGTGCTGTTGCACGAAGCCATCGGCCACGGCCTGGAGGGCGATTTCAACCGCAAGGGTTCGAGCGCCTTCACCGGCCGCATTGGCCAGCGTGTGGCCGCCAAGGGCGTGACCGTGCTCGACGACGGCACCATCGCCGACCGCCGTGGTTCGCTCAACGTGGACGACGAGGGCCACGTCACCCAGCGCAACGTGCTGATCGAAGACGGTATCTTGAAGGGCTACATCCAGGATTCGATGAACGCCCGCCTGATGGGCGTGAAACCCACCGGCAACGGCCGCCGCGAAAGCTACGCCCATGTGCCCATGCCGCGCATGACCAACACCTACATGCTGGGGGGTGACAAAACCCCCGAAGAGATCGTGGCCAGCATCAAGAAAGGCTTGTACGCCACCAATTTCGGTGGCGGCCAGGTCGACATCACCTCGGGCAAGTTCGTGTTCTCGGCCAGCGAAGCCTACTGGGTGGAAAACGGCAAGATCCAGTACCCCGTCAAGGGAGCCACCCTGGTGGGCAGCGGCCCCGAGGCCCTCAAGCGCGTCTCCATGATCGGCAACGACATGCGCCTGGACAGCGGTGTGGGCACCTGCGGCAAGGAAGGCCAGAGCGTGCCGGTGGGGGTGGGTCAGCCCACCCTGCGCATCGATGGCATGACGGTGGGCGGCACCGCCTGAGCCTGCGCTGCTGCCCCTCAGCGCAGGGCAAAAGCCATCACATAGTCGCCCAGGCGCTTGGAGTACGCGGCCCCGCCGGCCGTCACCACGATGTACTGCTTGCCTGTCTTGGGCGACACATAGCTCATGGGGGTGGCGCTGCTGCCCACGGGCAGCGGGTGTTTCCAGACCTCGGCACCCGTCTGGGCGTCGTAGGCGCGCAGGTAGAAATCCTGGCTGCCTGAGTAGAACACCAACCCACCCGCCGTGCTCAGCGTGCCTGCGTAGCTGGGCATGCCGATGGGCATGGGCAGCCCCAGCCGCAGGCCCAGGGGCCCCTGCTCACCGGCGGTGCCCGCAGGCACCTGCCAGGCCACGCGCCGGGTTTTCAGGTCGATCGCCGTCAGCGTGCCGAAGGGCGGTTGCACGCAAGGCACCCCCAACTTGGACAGCCAGATCGTGGTGTAGATGCCGTAAGGCGTGCCCAGCTGGGCCGAGGGCCCATGCCCATCGCTGACCGGCGGGTGGGCTTTTGAGAACTCGGCATAGTCGGCGCGTGGCACCAGCTGGAACACGCTGGGCACGCGGATGTCGTTCAGAAACACCCGTTGGTTGTGGGGGTCCACCGACACGCTGCCCCAGTTCATGCCGCCGACATTGCCGGGCTGCTGAATGGCGCGCTGCAGGCCGGGCGGCGTGAAGTCTCCGTCGTAGCGCATCTGGCGGTACTCGATGCGGCACAGCAACTGGTCGAACATCGTCATGCCCCACATCTTGTTTTCGCTGAGGTGTTCGGCCCCGACGGTGGGCAGGCCGACCGAGTAAGGCTGTGTGGGTGACAGCGTTTCTTCGGGGACGGCACCGTTTTGCGGCACGGGCTTTTCGGCCACTTCGGCCAGGGGTTTGCCGGTGGCGCGATTCAGCAAGAAGATCTGGCCGCGCTTGGTGGTCTGCAGCACCGCCGGCACCTGGCCGCCCTGGCCGTCGGGCAGATCGATCAGGGCCGGTTGCGAGGGCAGGTCGTAGTCCCAGATGTCGTGGTGCACGGTCTGGAATGACCAGCGTGGCCGCCCGGTGCGGATGTCCAGCGCCACCAGCGAGGAGTTGTATTCGTCCGAGTGGGCCGGCCGGTCGCGCCCGTAGTAGTCGGGCGTGGCATTGCCCAGGGGCGCGTAGACCAGGCCCAATTCGTCGTCGTAGGCGGCGGTGCTCCACATGTTGGGCGTGCCCCGGGTGTAGCTCTGGCCCTCGGGGGGCAGGCGGGTGGTGGCCGGGTGGCCCAGGTCCCAGGCCCACACCAGGTCGCCGGTGCGGGCGCTGAAGGCGCGGATCACGCCCGAGGGCTCGCCGCGCATCTGGTTGTCCACCACCCAGCCGCCCACTACGATCAGGTCGCGTGCCACCAGCGGGGCCGAGGTCTGGAAATAGAAGCCAGGCTGCACCGGGCCCATGCCCTGGGCCAGCGACACCGTGCCCTGTTGGCCGAAACCTTCGCAAGGCTGGCCGCTGTGCGCGTCCAGCGCGATCAGGCGGGCATCCATGGTGGTTTGCACGATGCGCTCGCGGCAGCGGTGGGCAGCACCGCCTGCGGCCGTCGCGGGGGCGCTGTCCGGGCCAGGCTGGGTGTCCCGCCAGTAGCCCAGGCCGCGGCAGCGTTGCCAGAACGGGGCGCTGGCCTGGGGGTCGAACAGCCAGCGCTGCTGGCCGGTGTCGGCGTCCAGTGCGATCACCCGGTCGCGCCGGGTGCAGCTGTACACCAGCGTGCCGATCTGCAGCGGGGTGTTCTGGTCCACCCCGGGCTGGGTGTCGCCGCTGCGGTAGGTCCAGGCCGGTTGCAGGCGGTACACGGTGTCGCGGTTGATCTGGTCGAAAGGGGCATCGCGCCGCCCCTCAGGCGTGCGGCCGTAGGCCAGCCAATCCGCAGGCCGGTTGTCGCCGCGCGGCGGGTCATAGGCCATCGTCGCATCCGGCCGCACCTCACCATGCGGCACAAAGGCCAGCGCCAGCCCCAGCATGAAGGCCAGCCCAAATCCCAGGCCGGCCAGCGCGGTGCCTGCGCCACCCGGCCCCTGGGCCGGGCGGGGCGCCAGCAGCAGCGACACGGTGGCCAAGGCCAGTGGCGCCATCAGCCGAGGGAACAGGGCCCAAAAGTCGAAGCCGCATTCCCACAGTGCCCAGGGCACACTGAGCACGGCCAGTGCGGCCACCCACCAGGCCCCGCTGGCCCGTCGGCGCCCCATCAGGCCGGCGGCACCCAGCAGCACCAGGCCGGCCGCCAGGTAATAGGGCGAGCCGCCCAGCCACAGCAACTGGCCGCCCCCCAGACTCAAACCCAGCGCCATCAAGGCCACGAGCAAGGCCCAGGCTCGTCCGATCAGACCCATGTCGCACTCCTTCAGCAAGGTGAAAACCCATTCTTTGAAGCACTTGGGGTCGTCGGATGGCAATCGCGCGGGTGCTCGGTCAGGCGGTCGGGCTGGGCTGCGCAAGGGTGGGCTACGCACCCAGGATGGCGGAACCCGGGCCGCCACCCTGGCAGGTGGATGAACGGTTGTGAGTACCGTCCGGCCCCTTGCTACACAAAAAAGCAAATATTTTTATGTGCCGCCAAAGGACGGTTGCGACGGCCTTTTTGCCTGTTTTTGAGGCAAAAGTGCGTTCTTGTCGCGCCATTCGCGCGCTTTGCGCACGCTGGCGATGCCTATCGCGCAAAAAAACCGATGTGGTGTGCGAGCGACAGACGGCAACTTTGGCTTTTGCTGTGCTAAATTGCCTGCCATGCAAGTTCGCGCAGCCTTTTATTTTTACTTTTGGTTCTCTGTCCCCGGCGGACGAGAGGCGAGCGCGTAAGCACCCGAACACCCCCTCCCAGGAACCGCCGAAGCTGAAAAGCCCGGCGGTTTTTTTCTGCCCGACCGAAAACCGATTCCAACCCGTTTCAAATCCAAAGGAGCCCCGCCATGAACAAGCCCAGCACCAAGGCCGATGCCTGGTACGCGAATGTCGACAAGACCAGCCAGACCGACGACAAACGCATCAAGGACATCACCGTGCTTCCCCCGCCCGAACATCTGATCCGCTTCTTCCCCATCCACGGCACGCAAGTCGAGTCGCTGATCACCGAAACCCGTCACAACATCCACAACATCATGGCCGGCAAGGACGACCGCCTGCTGGTGGTGATTGGCCCCTGCTCGATCCACGACCCGGCGGCCGCCGTCGAATACGCCCGCCGCCTCAAGGTGGAGCGCGAAAAATACGCCGACACGCTGGAGATCGTGATGCGTGTCTACTTCGAGAAGCCCCGCACCACCGTCGGCTGGAAGGGCCTGATCAACGACCCCTACCTCGACGAGAGCTACCGCATCGACGAAGGTCTGCGCATTGCCCGTCAACTGCTGATCGAAATCAACCGCCTGGGCCTGCCGGCCGGCAGCGAGTTCCTCGACGTGATCTCGCCCCAGTACATCGGCGACCTCATCAGCTGGGGCGCCATCGGCGCGCGCACCACTGAAAGCCAGGTGCACCGCGAGCTGGCCTCGGGCATTTCGGCTCCGATCGGCTTCAAGAACGGTACCGACGGCAATATCCGCATCGCCACCGACGCCATCCAGGCGGCCGCCCGCGGTCACCACTTCCTGTCGGTGCACAAGAACGGCCAGGTCGCCATCGTGCAGACCCAGGGCAACAAGGACTGCCACGTGATCCTGCGCGGCGGCAAAACCCCCAACTACGATGCCGAGAGCGTGGCCGCGGCCTGCAAGGAGCTGGAAGCCTCCAAGTTGCCCGCCACCCTGATGGTGGACTGCAGCCATGCCAACAGTAGCAAGCAACACCAGCGTCAGATCGACGTGGCGCGTGACATCGCCACCCAGATCGAAGCCGGTTCGCACCAGGTGTTCGGCCTGATGGTGGAAAGCCACCTGCAAGCCGGCGCCCAGAAGTTCACGCCGGGCAAGGACGTGGTCAGCGCCCTGGAATACGGCAAGAGCATCACCGACGCCTGCCTGGGCTGGGACGACTCGGCCGACGTGCTGGCCCTGCTGTCCGACGCCGTCAAGACCCGCCGCGCCCGCAAGGCCTGAGCGCTGTTGCGCCTTTGAAAAGAGCACCCTCGCGGTGCTCTTTTTGCTGGTGCGGGCCAAGGCGTTGCTTTGTATAGTGGGCAGTCAGCCACCTCCAGGAGCACCGCATGAACCCGCCCACCGCAGCTCGCCCGCCCCTGGCACCGGTCTGCCTGATTGGTGCCCCCACCGATGTGGGGGCCAGCCGCCGGGGCGCCTCGATGGGCCCGGAGGCCTTGCGGGTGGCGGGCCTGGCGGCGGCCTTGCAAGGCCTGGGTCGGCAGGTGCTGGACGGCGGCGACCTGTCTGGGCCGGCCAACCCGCAGAGCCTCGTGCAGGCGGGCTACCGCCACCTGGACGAGGTCATCGCCTGGAATCGCGCCGTGTACCGGGCCACGCTGGCCAGCCTGGGTGCTGGGCAGTTACCGGTGCTGCTGGGCGGCGACCACAGCGTGGCGATCGGCTCGATCAGCGCCGTGGCCCGGCATTGCCGTGAGCAGGGCCAGCGCCTGCGGGTGCTGTGGCTGGATGCCCATGCCGATGTCAATGTGGGCGAAACCACCCCCAGCGGCAACCTGCACGGCATGCCCGTGTCCTGCCTGTGCGGCCTGGGCCCCGAGGCCCTGACCACCCTGGGCGGCCCGATGCCCGCGCTGCAGCCCTCTGAGTTGCGCCAGATCGGCCTGCGCAGCGTGGACCCGGCCGAAAAGCTCGAACTGCGCCACCTGGGCATCGAGGCCTACGACATGCGTTTCATCGACGAACATGGCATGGCCGAGACCCTGCGCCGGGCCCTGGCCGGGCTGGACGAACACACCCACCTGCACGTGAGCCTGGACGCCGATTTTCTGGACCCCGACATTGCGCCGGGCGTGGGCACTGCGGTGCCTGGGGGCCCGGGCTACCGCGAGGCCCAGTTGTGCATGGAAATGGTGGCCGACACCGGCCGGCTGGGCTCGCTCGATGTGGTGGAGCTCAACCCTGCCTGCGATGTGCGCAACCAGACCGCCGAGTGCCTGGTGGCCATGATCGAGAGCCTGCTGGGCAAATCGGTGCTGCTGCGCTGAGCAGGCGGGCTCAGGCCGCAGTCGGCGCCGCCGACCCGCCAGCAGCCCGCTCTACCAGATAGGCCAGCAGGCGCTGCGCGGCCGGCGTCAGGTCCTGCTGGCGCCGAAAGCAGATCGAGAACGTGCGGTGGGCCCAGTCGTCCAGCAAGGCCACGGTCTGGATGCGGCCTGCTGCGGTGTGCAGGCGGCTGATCTCAAGCGGCACCACGCTCACCCCCAGGCCGGCACTGACCACCCGGAAGGCCGCGTCAAAGTTGGACACCACCGCCCGGTAGCTCAGCGGCTTGCCCGCCTTGACCGCACAGCGATGCAGCAGGGTGTAGACCGCCGTGGCCGGCGGCAGCCCCACGTGCTCGAAATCCAGCGTGTCTTCAAAGTGCAGCGCCGGGTGCCCGGCCAATGGGTGGCCTTGCGGCACGGCCAGCACCAGCTCGTCGCGGCGGTAGGGGCGGCTTTCCAGCCCGCCCAGATCGACCTGGCTCCAGCACACGCCGAGCGACACCGCCCCGTCGCGCACCAGGCCCACGATGTCGTTGGAGACCCGTTCTTCGATGGCGATCTGGATGTTCTGGTGCCGGGGCTCGCGCATGAAACCCGCCAGGTCATCCAGCAGCGATTCGGCAATCGCCGAGGCACTGGCCACCACCCGCACATGCCCTTGAATGCCCCCTTTGAAGCCGGCCATGTCGGCTTCGATCTTCTCCATCGTGAACAACACCGTCCGGGCATGCTCCAGCAGCACCTGCCCGGCTGGCGTGGGCTCGGTGCCGCGCCGCCCGCGCACCAGCACCTGCAGGCCCAGGGCGTCTTCCAGTTGGGTGATGCGCTTGCTGATGGCCGAGGGCTCGATCAGCTCCTGGGCCGCCGCATCCTTGATGTTGCCCAGGTCGCAAACGGCCACCAGCAGGCGCAGGGTTTTCAGGTCAAGGTCTCTCATAGGGTTTCCATTATGGAATTTAAGCGGTGCCGATCTTTCATTTGATGTTTTATTCGGAATTTTAGAAACTCTCAGAACTTTCAAAACACGTCCTTGAGACGCGGAGACAGCCCTCATGACCCCACTTCCCCCCCGCGCGGTGATCCGCGAGGTCGGCCTGCGCGACGGCCTGCAAAGCATCCAGACCGTTTTGCCCACGGCGCAGAAAGTGGCCTGGATCGATCAGGCCCATGCCGCCGGCCTGCGTGAGATCGAGGTGGGCTCGTTTGTGCCGGCCCGCCTGCTGCCCCAACTGGCCGACACCGCCGAGCTGCTGGCCCATGCCAAGACCTTGCCCGGGCTGTTTGCCTCGGTGCTGGTGCCCAACCTGCGAGGCGCAGAAGCCGCCCTGGCCGGCGATGCCGACCTGATGCTGCTGCCGTTGTCTGCCAGCCATGCGCACAGCCTGGCCAACCTGCGCAAGACCCCCGATGAGGTGGTGGCCGAACTGGGCCGCATCCGGGCTGCCCGCGATGCCTCGGGCCGCAAGACCCTGATCGAAGGCGGCGTGGGCACCGCCTTCGGCTGCACCCTGCAAGGCGAGGTGAAGCCCGCCGAAGTACTGCGCCTGATGCAGGCCCTGTTGGACGCCGGTGCCGACCGCGTGAGCCTGGCCGACACGGTGGGCTATGCCGACCCGGCCTCGGTCAGCCGCCTGTTCGAACAGGCCCTGCGCCTAGTGGGCGAGCGCTTCTGGTGTGGTCATTTCCACGACACCCGCGGGCTGGCGCTGGCCAATGTCTACGCCTCGCTGGCGCTGGGAGTGAACCGCTTCGATGCCTCGCTGGCCGGCATTGGCGGCTGTCCGCACGCGCCCGGTGCCAGCGGCAATGCCGCCAGCGAAGACCTGGCCTTTCTGCTCGAAGCCGGCGGTGTGGCCACCGGCATCGACCTGCCGCGCCTGCTGGCCCTGCGGGTCCAGGTCACGGGCTGGCTGGCCGGCGAGGCCACGCACGGCAGCCTGCACCGGGCCGGCCTGCCCAAGACCTTTCTGCCAGCCAGTGCCATGCCCTGCTGAGCCCCCACCCCTGCATATCCACCCCAACGAGACTGGCATGAACACAGCACAAGGCACCGGCCTGCCCCTGGAAGGCGTCCGCGTCATCGAATTCACCCACATGGTCATGGGCCCCACCTGCGGCATGATCCTGGCCGACCTGGGCGCCGAGGTCATCAAGATCGAACCCCCGGGCGGCGACAAGACTCGGCAGTTGCCCGGCCTGGGCATCGGCTTTTTCCGCAGTTTCAACCGCAACAAGAAAAGCGTGGTCCTGGACATCCAGACCCCCGAGGGCCTGGCCACCGCCAAAGAGCTGATCGGCCAGAGCGACGTGTTGCTGGAGAACTTCCGCCCCGGCCTGATGGACAAGCTGGGCCTGGGGGACGAGGCGCTGCGGGCCGCGTTTCCGGGCCTCATCTACGTGTCGCACAAGGGCTTTCTGCCCGGCCCTTACGAAGACCGCCTGGCGCTGGACGAAGTGGTGCAGAACATGGCCGGCCTGACCTACATGACCGGCCCCAAAGGGCGGCCGCTGCGGGCCGGCACCTCGGTCAACGACATCATGGGCGGCATGTTCGGCGCCATCGGCGTGCTGGCCGCGCTGCGCGAGCGTGAGCGCACCGGGCAGGGCCAGGCGATCCAGAGTGCCCTGTTCGAAAACTGCTGCCTGCTGGCCTCGCAGCACATGCAGCAGTTCCAGATGACCGGCGAGGTGCCGCCGCCGTTCCCCTCACGCGTGTCGGCCTGGAGTGTGTACGACACCTTTGACGTGGCCCATGGCGAACAGCTGTTCATCGGCGCGGTGAGCGACAAGCAGTTTCTTGCCCTGTGCGCGGTGCTGAACCGCCCCGACCTGGCCAACGACCCGGCCCTGGCCACCAATGCCCAACGCGTGGCTGTGCGCCCCGACTTGCTCGCCCGCCTGGCCGAGAGCACCATCGGGTGCGAGATCGAAGACCTGTGCGCCCGCCTCAAGGCCGCCGGCCTGCCCTACGCCAAGGTGGTGCGCCCTGATCAACTGGTGCACGACGAGCACCTGCTGGCCAGCGGTGGGCTGGTCCCCATGCAGACCGAGGACGGCGGCAGCACCCAGGCCGTGCTCTTGCCCCTGTTGATGGGCGGCCGCCGGCCCGGCGTGCGCCACCCCCTGCCCCGGGTGGGCGAACACACCGACGAAGTCCTGGCCACCCTGAAGCGCTGAAACCGGATTCGCCCCGACAAGAAGCCAAAAATCAAAATCGAGACAAACACCATGAACTTCCATCTGAAACGCCGCGCCTCCCTGGCCCTGGGGGCTGCCCTGATGCTGGCCGGTGCGGCCTGGGCCGACCCGGCGCCCATGCGCGTCATCCTGCCCATCGGCCCGGGTTCGGGGGTCGACACCATCGTGCGGGCCGCCCAGGTGGCCCTGGCCAAGGCCCTGAACCAGCCTGTGGTGATCGAGAACCTGCCAGGCGCCGGCGGTATCACCGGCACCTCGGCCCTGGTCAAGGCGGCACCCGATGGCAACACCATCGCCTTCATTTCGAACAACCATGCGGTCAACCCCAGCGTGTTCAAGAAGCTGCCCTACGACAGCCTGAACGACATCACGCCCATCAGCGTGGTGGGCGGTTCACCCTTTCTGTTGGTGGTCAATCCCAAGCTGGTGCCCGCCCGCAACGCCAAAGAGCTGCAGGCCTTTCTGAAGATCAAGCCCGAAGAGCACAACTACGCGTCGTCCGGCAATGGCACGGTCATCCACCTGGCCGGCGAGATGGTCATCGACGCCCTGGGTGTGCCGGTGCGTCATGTGCCCTACAAGGGCATGGGCCCCATGATCACCGACATCATGGCCGGTCAGCTGGAGATGGGGGTGGCCTCGGTGCCCTCGGTGCAGGGCCAGCTCAAAAGCGGCAGCCTGCGCGCCATCGGCGTGCTGGGCAAAAGCCGCGTGGCCTCGCTGCCTGAGCTGCCCACCTTTGCCGAGCAGGGCTTCCCCGAGGTGGACGTGATGGGCTGGTTCGCCGTGGTGGGCCCGGCCAGGCTGCCGGCGGCTCAGGTCAAACGCATCCACGAGGCCGTGGTGGCGGCCTTTGCCGACCCCGAAGTGAAGGCCGCCATGGCCAAGCAAGACAACGTGATCAACCCGGGCACCCCCGAGGCGGCGCGGCAGTTCCTGAAGGCCGAGCAAGAGCGCTTTGCCCACATCGTGGCCAAGGCCAACGTGAAACTGGATTGAGTGGGTGGGGGCGGGGCCTGCAGCGCAGTCGGCTCAGCGGCCGTCCAGAATGCTGCGCTGGCGTTCCAGGTAGATTTCGGGGCTGATCAGGTTGGCGTCGCGCATGCGCTTGAGTTCCAGCAGGCGTGCCTCGGTCCCACGGGTGTTGTTGGCCGTGACCTGGGCGTAGGCCGCGGGTGTGGGCGCGCTGGCGGCCAGGTCGATGGCCGAGGCCTGCTGGGATGGGGTGGCCGCCGGCGCCTGGGCTTGAGCCTGCGCCGGGGGTTGGGGTTGGGCCACAGCTACCGGTTGGGCGGCGGCCTGCGGTTGAGCCTGCGGCAGGCCCTGGGGGTGAGACGGGGCGGCGTCTGCCGGGATGCTGCCCGAGCCCGGGGTGCCGGTTCTGGGGGTTTCCACCTTGGTGACCAGGCCCATGACCACCTGGATCAAGGTGGGGTACTCGTAGGCCGAGCCGGTGTTGTGGTCGATCACGGCCCCGATGCCTCCGCCAAAGATGATGTTGCCGAACATCGAGCCCTTGGTGTCCGACACCACGGAGGCCTGACCGGTTTCGTGGCCGACCTTGGTGCATTGCACCAGCATGTCGTCATTGGAGCGGCGGATCTGCACCGAGCCCGGTGTGGTCACAAACCACTTGCCCTTGTTGTTGGTCAGCTCGCAGGCGGCACCCGGCACTTCAGCGCCGGCCTTGTCACGGGTCTGCAATGACACGCTTTGGCCTGTGGTACCCGTGATGGACGAGCATCCGGTGCTCAGCAGGACGATGGACGCCAGTGCGGCGAAACGGCTCTTCATTTCAGTCTCTCTCCCTATTTGAAACAAGATGTATCGTATTCGATACGTTGCTTCAAAATGGCAATTCAGGACTGAATATCTGATCTTGATCATTTTCGGGGCCGTCATACGGCTGGCGCCGTGTGCGTCAGAGGCATGCCGGCCGCCCAGCCGAACGTCAGAACGCGTACTGCAATCTGACGGACACCATCTGCCCCTGCTGCCCATACGATTTGCCCACCAGGTAGGCCACGCTGTAGCGCAGCGACTCTTTGCGGCCCAGGCCCAGGCTGCCGGTCAGCACCGGCCCCACGCGGTGGGATTGGCGGCTGGCGGGCAGCCATTGGTCCCAGGGGCCCAGTTCACCAAAGCCCTGCAGCCCGACCTGCAGCCCAGGCCGCCAGTGGTACTTGGCCTGCCACTGGTATTTCATCTCGGCCGGCACCGGTGAGGTCGCTCGGAAGGTGCGGTCAAAGAACACATTGCCATTGAGCTGAAGCCGGCCCACCTCGGTCTGCAGCACCGGCCCCCACTGGAACACGGTGCCATCGGCGGCATCGTGGTTGAACATCAGCTTGCTGTGCAGGGCCAGGTCAAACGGGTACTGCCCTTGGGTCAGCAGGTAGTCGTTCTGCCAATGAAGCGCCTCGGCCCGGGTCTGCCAGAAGTCCGGGCCGATCGCGCTGGCAAACACCTCGGTGTACCAGCGGCTGGTGACGCCATGGCCCACGCCCACCTCGGGCCAGACAATCTGGCGCCGGTGCTTGGATTCGACGGTCCAGTAGCGAAAGTCGAGGTTGGTCTCGCCCTCGTTGTCGTAGACCGTGACCAGGTAGTAGCTGGGGTCGCCCCATGCGCTGCCAGTGCCCAGCAGGGCGCCGACGAGCAGCATTCGTCTGATGGGCAGAGTCAGGGGCATGGAAAACCTGGGTGAGCTCCGGCCAGTATCGGGCAGGCCCCTGGGTCGGGTCAATCGTGCAGGCCGCGGCCGCGCGGGCCATCTCGAACTCAGCCCGCCGTTCTGGTGACCAGTGATGCGGGCGGGGCCAGCGCCTGGTGCTGGCCCAGAAGCGATTCGTGGCTGGCCTGCATCGCCCACGACAAGGCCTGGTGGATCAGGTGCGTCAAGGCCAAAAATCGTCGCGATCAGCCAACAGATCCTGGGATTCGAGGCGCTGCACCGAGCCCTGCAAGTTCTTCAGGCCACCGAAGGCCCGCTGGATGTCTTCAGGCGCGACACCGATTCGTCGAGCGATTCGGTCCCGTGGCGGGCCTCCTCAAGGGCCGTCGGCGCAGGGGGCTGTGTGAAGCCGTGGGCAGCGCATCGAGCGCGTCGCCCGCCACGCCGGGTGAGCTGGGTTGGTCAGGCTGGGCCAATCAGTTGCTTAGGCCAGTGGGTTTCTGACCGCGTCCATCAGGCCTCCTCTGGTATGAAAACTATCGATTTCTATCGATGTATATCGAGCTATGGCTATACATCGTTAGAAAAAGGTAGAGCCAGATTCATCCCGTCGGGTTGTTTCAGCGCTCCTTTGAGCGGCTTCAAGGTCTGTTGGCGACATGCGCCCGCAGCCCCCTCAGCGCCCCACCCAGCCCCCACACACCGGAAACACCTGCCCCACAAAACAGGCTGCAGGCGCGCTGCACAGGTAGGCGGCAAACTCGGCATCTTCGCGCGCACTCACCAGGCGGCCCAGCGGCACCTCGCGCTTGAGCCGCTCCTGAAAGCGCGGGTCGGCCTGCACCTCGGGCGGGAAGTAGGTCGGGTTCTCGACCAGGTTCTGGGCAATGGCATTGACCTGGATGTTGTGCGGCGCCACCTCGACCCCCAGGGCCTGCACATAGGCCAGTTGAGCCCCCCGCGCGGCGCTGTAGGTCGAGGCGCGCTTCATGCCCCGCAGGGCCGCCGCGCTGCCCATCACCAGAATCCGGCCGCTGCGCCGGGCCATCATCGCCGGCAGCACTGCCTGGCAAAGCCGGGGCAGCGGATCGACCAGGGCGGCAAAGGTGTCGCGCCACTCCTGCTCGCTGACCTGGTGCGCCAGCGTGCTGGGCGCCGGCACCGCCAGATTGGCCACCAGCACATCAATGGGCCCGTGCTCGGCCACCAGGCGGGCCGGGGCTTCGGGATCCATCAAGGGGCGGTCGTCGGCCAGCACCACGGCCCCGTGCTCGGCAAACACCTCGCACAGCGTGGGGCCCATGAATTCGGTGGACTGGGTGATCAGCACCCGAAGCCCGGCCAGGCGTTGTGAAGTCATGGGGGTCTCCTTGCTTGTCGATTAGGGGGGCGGCCGGGGCGACGGCCCGTCCTTGGGAGGATCGGTCGCATGTGTTTCGGCATGCCGAGGGTACCTCGGCCTATACCCGCAGTGCATCCAGTGCGGGCCAAGCGACGCGCAGGATCGTTGCGCCGTTGGCTTCAGCCAGCTTGGAGGTGCTGCGCTCCACGACCTGGCCCCCGAGGCGTTGATAGAACCTCAGCTCGGCCTGGTTGGCCTCGAACACCCACAGGTACACCCCGGCTGCCTTGGCCTGGCCCGCCAGCGCCGAGGCCGCAGCGCGGATCAGGCGTTCGCCAATCTTCTGGCCGCGCAGCGCCGGCGAAACATGCAGGTTCTCGATCAGGCTGCCCCATCGGGCGTCGGCGTCGCAGTAGGCCGACAGAAAGGCCGCCGGCCCGGTGGCAGTTGAGTCAGCCACCAGCACCTGCCGCGCCTCATCAGGCGCCGCCAGCCGGGCGGCCCAAAGCTCGCTTCGGTTCTGTTCAATCGGCCCGGCGAGGAATTCGGGCGAGAGCACATTCGAATAAGTGTCGCGCCAACTGGCGCAGTGAATGGCAGCAATGCGGGGGGCATCGTCGGCCCGCGCCGGGCGGAGAGCGGTGCGTGTCAAGGAAGTTGTCGCCTGATTCATGCGCGCCGAGGCGCTTTATCCTGTGCTGATGTCGGCGTTTCGATGGGCCCCAACTCCAGCATCCCCAATGCCTCGATCACCGGCAGCTCCTCGGCCACCGGATGGGCGCTGGCCATGTCCTTGATGCAGGCCCATACAAAGGCCTCGCGGCGGGCCTCCGGATCGTCGGTGATGGTCAACTGTCGGGGCCGCTCGCAATGGCGCACCAGGGCCAGCGCACGCGCCTGGGGCTCGCCCATTTCGGCCAAGGCCTGATAAACCTGCAGGTGGGCATAGGCCTCGAAGGCCGCACGATGTGCGAGCAGATAGCTTTGGGCGTCGTTGGAGGCCTGCACCTGGGGCTCAAAGGTGTTGGCCTCGCACTCGGCCAGGGCCAGGCGCAATTCCTCGGCGATGGTGGCCGCGTCGTTCTTGTTGAACAAGGCGTTCTTCACTTCCTTGGTCGGGGTGTAGTTCGCTGCCGCAAAGACCCGACGGAAGAGGTCGTGTGGATCAGCCGCGGCCTGCTCATGGGCGGTGATCTTCGAGCGCAGTTCTTCGCAGCGCTGCAGCAGCTCGGCATGGGCCTTGCCGGGGCCTGTACTGCGGGCTTTGCCAAGGTCCGATATCGGCACAGATGTCCTTGTGGGCCGTGCGCCAGGTCGTTTCATGCTCCCATTGCTGGCGTCAGGTAGAAGCGCCGTTCGTGTCGGATAGGGGCTGCAGCGCGGAGCCGCTGGGCAACAAAAAACCCGCCAGGCCAAGGGCGGGGCGGGTTCTATGGCAGCGGAGAGACACCGCCTGAAATGTTCAGATGGTCCCTTCGACAGGAATCGAACCTGTATCTAGCGCTTAGGAGGCACTCGTTCTATCCATTGAACTACGAAGAGTGGACCGCCCGGGATTGTAGGGCCTGCGCGGGCAGGATTCAGTCAGCCCGGCATGAGTTCAGTCGTAGCTCAGCGTGAAGATCAGGTCGACGGCGCTTTTTTCGCCGGTCTGGGCGCGCAGGGTGAAGCGGCGGGTGAGGTCGTAGAAGATGTAGAAGGTGCCCATGGTGCCGGCCAGGCTGCGTTCGTACGACACATAGAAGTCTTTGGACAGGCGTTTGCCCAGGGTGAGGGCGGCGCTGGTGACGCCGGTGTCGGTGTTTTTGACGCCGCTGAACGAGACTTCGTCCAGGCCCAGCGATTGGGCCAGGCTGTCTGACAGGCCTCGGCCGCCGCCCAGCAGGGCCAGGGCGGCCTGTTGCAGCAGGGCCGATTCGGCGGCGCCGTTGGCGGCGGCGCGGCCCAGCACCAGCCAGGCCAGTTTGTCGGCATCGGCCATTTCGGGTTCGGAGAACAGGCGCACGCGGGGGGACAGCACGGTGCCGCTGATCTGCACGCCGACGCGGGTCGAGAGGTTGGGCCGGATGGCCAGGATGTCGAGCGAGGGGTTGTCGTAGGCACCGCTGAAGCGCAGCACGCCGGTTTCGATGTTGAGCTGCTGGCCATAGGCCTTGTAAGTGCCCTGGTCGGTGCGCAGTTCGCCGGTGATCTGGGGCTCGGTGCTGCCCGGGCTCAGGCGCAGCTTCAAGCTGCCGCGCAGCCGGGTGACGAGGCCGCGGCCCTGCACGCGAAAATCGTTGCCCAGATCGAGGCTGACCTGCACGTCGGCTGCGGGCAGGGCACTGGGCGGCTGGGGGGCGGCGGCCGTGGCCTGGTTGGCGGTCTGGCTGGTGGTTTTGCTGGCGGCCTGGCCGGCACCGTGGCTGCCGGGCTGCACCAGCACATCGGCGCCCAGGCTGGGGGCGGTTTCGTCGGGCAGGACGAACAGGGCCTGGTCGGCCTTGAGGTCGCCGCTGACCTTGAGCTGGCCTTGTTCCAGCCGGGTGTTGAGCTCGCCCGACAGGGCCAGGCGGCGATCGGCGCGGCTGGAGACCCGCAGGCGGTTGGCGCGGGTTTGCAGTTGCAGTTGCAGTTGCTGGCCGTTCCATTGGGCGCTGCCTTGCGCGCTCAGGCTGCCGCCGTCGCCGCCGGCACCGGGGGCGCCGCGCAGGGTGAATTCGGTGATGTCGATCTGGTGACCGCTGAGCACGGCGCGCAGTTTGCCGTCGCGCAGTTCCACCCCCTCGACCACCGAGCGCAGGGCCAGGTCGCTGGCGCGGATTTCACCTTGCCATTCGGGGTTTTGCAGCGTGCCCTTGAGGGTGGCCTGGGCGTCCAGGGTGCCGCGCATGCGCCAACCCGGCGGCGCCAGCACCGACCACACGCCCAGCTTGGGCATCTGGGCGTTCAACGAGCCGCTCAAAGCGGTGTCGGGTGGCCAGCTCAGGCCTTGCGGGCCGTTGCTGAGGCGGGTGGCAAAGCGGGCCTGCAGCTGGCCCGCGCGTTCGCTGTCCCATTGCACGGCGGCGCTGAGGGCGCCTTCGTCCAGGCTGAGCGTGGCCTCGGCCACGCGGGCGCCGGCGCTGCGCTGGGCTTCGTTGGCCTGCACGCCCTGGGGCAGGTCTTCGGCCTGCAGGCGCAGGTCGCCGCGTTGCCGGCTCAGGCGCAGCCGGGCTTTCAGGCCGGGTTCGGCGCTGGCGCTCCAGTCGGCGTTCAGCAGCAGGTCGCCCGAGATGCCCAGGCTGGCGCTGCTGGCGCCCTGGGCCAGGGCCATGAGTTGTTCGATCCAGGGCAGCGACAGGTCTTGCACCTGGCCACTGGTCTGCCAGCGGGCCTGGCCTTTTTGCTGGGCCCAGCGGGTGTTCTGCCAGCGCAGGCTCAGGTCGGGCACGCCGGCATGGGCCAGGCGGGCTTCGCCCGGGGCCAGCGTCAGTTCGGTCAGGTCGGCCTTGGCCTGGTGGTTCAGGCTCAGTGTGGCGGGGGCGCTCAGGCGCAGGCCCCAGGGCGCGGCGGTGGCGCTGTCTTGCAGGTTCAGGCTCAGTTCGTCCAGGCGGGCGGCCCAGTTGAAGGCGCCCGGTGGGTTGCTGGCGCTGGGCCCGGCATGGGCGCTGGCCTGCAGGCGGGCCTGGCGGGCGCCTTGGCGGGCCTCGCCGCTGAGGCTGAGTTCGAGCGGTGGGGTGGCGGGTGGGTTGCCGCTGCCGGGCAGGGTGCCGTTGAGGCGCAGTTGCAGCTGGCGCAGGGCCAGGGCAGGGCGTTGGTCGGTGGCGGCCCAGTCCAGACGGGGCAGGTCAAGTCGGGTGCTCAGGCTCAGGGCCTGGCCGCGGCGTGGTGCGGCCTGACCTTGCCAGGCCGCCAGCATGGCGCCCCAACCCCCTTGCCATTGGCCGTCGAACTGGCCCTGGCCTTGTTGGGGCAGCGCGGCGGCTGGGGTGCCCAGGCCGGGCAGGCGGGCCAGCCATCGGCCCAGGGCACCGGCGTCGCTCAGTTGGGCCTGCCATTGCCCCTGGCCCTGGTCGGCCCCCAGGTGGCCTTGCAGCAAGGCATTCAGTCCCGGGGTTTGCAGTTTCAGGTCGGCCCGGCCCTGGCGCTGGCCGGTGTGCCATTGCAGCGAGCCCTCCAGTCGGGCTTCGGCCAGTTCCAGCTTCAGTTGCTGCAGTTGCAGTTCGCCCCCTTGCCATCGCCCCTGGGCCTGGGCCTGGCGCAGTTGCAGGGCGGTCCACAGGGCCTGGGCGGGCGCGGGTGGGGCCTTGGCCGCCGTGGCTGCCGGGGCGCTGGTGCGGGCTTGGGCAGCCTTGCCTGCGGGCTCAGTGCGGGCCTGCGCCTTGGTCTGGGGCTGGGTCCGAGGCGTGCTTGGGGTGGGGCGTGCCGGGCCGCCGGCCTGGGGGCTGAGGTCGACCTCAAAGCCCAGGGCATCGGCTTGGCCGCCGAGGGCGCGCAGCGCCAGGTGGCCGTTGAGGGGGGCGGGCGGGGCGGCGCTGTGCAGGCGCTGGGGCGAGACGCCCTGCAGCGTGGCCTCGGTCAGCCAGGGGGTGGCGCTGCCGGCCTCCCAGCGGCCTTTCAGGCGCAGGGTGCCGCCGCCCAGCCGGGCTTCGACCGGGTCGATCACCCAGGCACGACCTTGCTGTTGCAGGCGGGCGCTGAGCTGCTCCAGGGGCAGACGTTGCTGGTCCCAGGGGCCGGGCTGGGCGTTGCGCAGGTCCAGCCGGGCCTGCCAGGCCGGGGCCTTGCCGTCGCCGGGGTGGATGTCGATCGTGCCCGACAGGGCGGTGCTGGGGGCTTGGGGCCACAGGAGGCTGAGGTCGATGCCTTGCAGGTGGGCCTGGGCCTCGGGCAGTACCTGTTCGGCCCAGGGGCGCAGGCGGGCCTGCACCTGGGCCTGCATGGCGCCGGGTGTCGGGCCGGGTGTTGCGCCGGGTGTTGTTGCGCGGCCCTGGCGGGTGGTGGCGTTGGCGGTGGGTGGGGGGGCGCCATCGGGGTCCAGCACGGCTTCCAGGGCGATTTCGGCGGCGGGGCCCGACAGCGTGCCCTGCAGGCCGGCGCGGGCCAGCAGTTGTGCGGGGGCGGGTGCGCCCAGGTGGGTGGGGATCTCGCCCTCCAGTTGGGCCTGCAGGGCCATGGGGGCGGCGCCTTGCAGGCTGACCTGGCCGCTGTAGTGGCCAGCCGCCACGCCCAGTTCGGACCATTGCAGGTGGTGTTGCTCGCCGTCGTAGTGGTAGTGGCCGTCGAGGTGGCTCAGCACCAGGCCGCCCTGGTCGGGCAGCTGGATCTCGCCCAGTTGCAGCGGGGTGTCGATGGTGAGGGGCAGGGGCAGCTCGGTCAGCGGTGGGCTGGGCGGGGCCTTGCCGTTGTCGCGCAGTTCCAGGCGCTCGGCGCTGAGTTCGCTCAGGGCCAGGTGGCGGCTCAGCAGGGCCCGCCAGTCCCAGCGGATGTGCAGGCCGGTGAGGGTGGCCCGCGTGCCGGGCTGGGACCAGTGGATTTCGGCGATCTGGCCGCCTTCGCGCAGGGTGCCGCTCACGCCGCTGACCTGCAGTTGGCGATCGGCTGGCAGCCAGCGTGGCAGCAGGTTCAGCGTGGTGGCCAGCGAGCCTTCGCTGCCGCTCCAGACCCAGGCGGCCGCCCCCAGGGCCAGGGGCAGGCCCAGCAGGCCGGCCGCGCACAGGGCGGCCAGGCGCAGGCGGCGGGCCCAGGGCCGTGGGCCTGCGTGGCTTGGGCGGCCTGCGTGGCTCGTGTGGCTTGGGTGTTGGCCCGCTTGGGACTCGTTGGGTGGCTGGGCGCTCATGTTGATCTTCAGAAGCTGAAGCCCACGGCCAGGTGCAGGCGCAGGCGACGGGTGGCGGCCCCCCAGGCCAGGTCGACTTCCAGGGGCCCCACCGGGCTGCGCCAGCGTGTGCCCACGCCCACGCCGACCTTGGCACGCAGGTCGTTGGCCTGGTTGGCCACGGCGCCGGCATCGATGAACACGGTGCCATCGAACTCGGTGGCGCGGCCGTTGCGCACGATGGGCTTTTGCCATTCGAGGCTGCCCACGGCGAGGTAGCGGCCGGGCTCCAGCGTGCCGTCGGCCTGCACGACACCGATCTCGCGGTAGCCGTAGCCGCGCACGGTGGTGTCGCCCCCGGTCAGGAACAGCTGGGTGCTGGGCAGGACCACGCTGCTGCGGGCCCCCACGGCGCCACCTTCGGCGCGCCAGGCCAGGCGGGGTGTCTGGGCGGCGCTGGGGTAGGCGCTTTCGTTGATCGGGATGAAGCCCAGCACGCGGGCGCGGCTGCGCAGGAACGGCGAGCGCTGGCTGCCCAGGGTCAGGCCTGGGCCCACCTCAACCGCCAGGCCGTAGCCCCGGGTGGGAAAGGGGATGTTGTTGAAGTTGCGCTGGGTCCACGCATAGTTGGCCGACACGCTGGAGGCGCTTTCAGCGGGGCTGCTTTGGGTCAGGGTGTGGTCGTACTGCAGGTAGAAATTGCGGTCGTAGTGCTCGTCGGTCTTGGCACGCCCGGTGCGCAGCGTCAGGCTGTTGACGGGGGCGGTGCTGCCGGTCTGGCGCTGCAACTGGCCCGAGGTGACCCAGCGCCAGTTGTCTTTGTCGGGCTGGCTGGTGAGTTCGCTGCTCAGGGTTTTGGTGTCGCGGTCCAGCGACAGCTTGGACAAGGCTTTCCAGTCCAGCCAGGGCAGTTTGCGCTGGGTGAATTCGGCTGACAGGCGGGCCCCGCTGTCGGTGCTGGCGCCCACGCCCAACACCAGCTTGTGCAGCTTGGCTTCGCGCACCTGCACGCGCACCGGCGCGGCCTGAGGGGGGCCGCTGGTGTCGAGCGACATGAACACCGAGTCGAAATAGCCGCTGTCGGCCACGCGCTGCTGGGCCTTGAGCAGATCGACCTGGGTGTAGGTGCTGCCGGTGGGGATCTGGGCCAGGCGGCGCACCAGCTCGGCGCTGTGGTGCTGGGTGCCTTCGACCAGCACCTCGCCAAAGCGGAAGTCGGGGCCCGAGTCCAGGGTCAGGCTGAGTTCGGCCTGCATCGTGTCGGGGTCGATGCTGGCCTGGCTGTCGACCAGGTGGCCGGTGGGGTAGCGGGTGGCGGTGAGGCGGCGCAGCGCTTCGGTCTTGGCACTGTCCCAGGCGGCCTGGGTGAAGATGCTGCCGGTGCGCAGGCCCCAGGTCTCGGTCAGGCTGCGCTGCACGGCCTCCAGCTCGGGGTTGCGGGCCACGTCACCGCTGAGTTGCAGTTTGAAGGTGCTCACGCGCACGGGTTCGCCGGGGGTGACTTCGATCAACACCGACCAGGGGGCGTGCTGGGCGGCACCGGGTTCGGCGGCGGGCGGGCTCGGGGCGGGGCCGGCAGGCTGCGTGGCGGTGGCGGTGGCGGGGTCGGTCACCGAGATGCTGACCTCGGCGCTGAAATAGCCCTGGGTGGCGAGCAGCTTGCGGGCGTTGTCCTGGGCGCTGACCAGCAGGCGGTCCAGTTCGTCGCGGTCCAGGTCTTGCAGGCCGCGGTACTGTTGCAGCTCCAGGTGGCGCAGCAGGGTGTCGCGCAGCGGCTCGGGGGCATGCACCTCCAGGAGGAAAGCTGGGGGCGCGGTGGTGCCGGTCGAGCCCTTGTCTGGCTGGTGGGGCGTGGCCGAGGTGCTGCTGGCCAGCGTTGGGGTCGGTGTGGGGGGCTGGGCGTCGCCTTCGGCACGCGCGGGTCGGCCCAGGGTGGCCAGCAGCAACACCACCGAGCACGCCAGCCCCATCAAAAAGGCCGGCTTGAAAGCCGGCCTGCCTCGCCTGTACCAAAACATGTGTCTATTTTGACAGCATGCGCATCGCGTCTTCGAGGCCTTTGAGTGTCAAGGGGTACATGCGCTGGTTCATCAACTGCTGGATCACGGCGATGCTCTGGCGGTATTGCCACACGCCCTGGGGCTCGGGGTTGATCCAGGCAAAGCGCGGAAAGGTGTTGGTCAGCCGCTGCAGCCATTCGGCGCCGGGTTCCTCGTTGTTGTACTCGACGCTGCCGCCCGGCTGCAGGATTTCATACGGGCTCATGGTGGCGTCACCGATGAAGATCAGCTTGTAGTCCTTGTTGTACTTGCGCAGGATGTCCCAGGTGGCGAACTTCTCGGAGAAGCGGCGCTTGTTGTTCTTCCACATGTAGTCGTACACGCAGTTGTGGAAGTAGTAGAACTCCAGGTGCTTGAACTCAGCCTTGGCTGCCGAGAACATCTCTTCGACCCGGGCGATGTGCTCGTCCATGGTGCCGCCCACGTCCATCAGCAGCAACACTTTCACATTGTTGTGACGTTCTGGCACCATTTTGATGTCGAGCCAACCCGCATTGGCGGCGGTGGATCGGATGGTGTCGGGCAGGTCAAGCTCTTCGGCTGAACCTTCGCGGGCAAACTTGCGCAGGCGGCGCAGGGCCACCTTGATGTTGCGCGTGCCCAGCTCCTGGGTGTCGTCGTAATCTTTGTAGGCGCGCTGGTCCCATACCTTGACGGCGCTCTTGTTGCGGCTTTTTTCTTGCCCGATGCGGATGCCCTGGGGGTTGTAGCCGTTGGCGCCAAAGGGGCTGGTGCCGCCGGTGCCGATCCACTTGCTGCCGCCTTCGTGGCGTTCCTTCTGCTCTTCGAAGCGCTTTTTCAGCGTTTCCATGAGCTCGTCCCAACCCATCTTCTCGATCTTGGCTTTGTCTTCGGGGCTGAGCTCAAGCTCGAGGTTCTTGCGCAACCATTCAAGCGGAACGTCTTTGGTGAAGTCGGTCAGCATCTCGACGCCCTTGAAGTAAGCCGCAAAGGCGCGGTCAAACTTGTCGTAATGCTTTTCGTCCTTCACCAGGGTGAGGCGCGACAGGTAGTAGAAGTCGTCGATTTTCCAGGCCTCGTCCGATTCGGGGCCCACCACGCGGGCCTGCAGGGCCTCCAGCAGGGTGAGGAACTCTTTCACCGAAACAGGAAGTTTGGCGCTGCGCAGCGTGTAGAAGAAGTCGATCAGCATGGACGGCTCCAGGTCAGGTCACGGGGGCTTACTTGCCGCCGTGGACCACCGCGGGCGGTGGGGGTGTTTGCGGGTAGCGCTGCTTGAGCAGGTACAGCAGCTGGGCCTTGGCCTCGGGCCATTCGCCGGCGCTCATGCTGTACATCACGGTGTCGCGCACCGTGCCGTCACGGCGCAGCGCGTGGTGGCGCAGCACGCCGTCCTTGCGCGCGCCCAGGCGCTCGATGGCCTGTTGCGAGGCGTGGTTGAAGTTGTCGGTGCGCCAGCCGACCAGGGCGCAGCCCAGGGTGTCGAACGCATGGCTCATCAGCAGGTATTTGGCGCTGGTGTTGACGTGGGTGCGCTGGACCCGTTTGGCGTACCAGGTGTAGCCGATCTCGACGCGACGGATGGCCGGCACGATGTCGTGGTAGCTGCTGGTGCCGATCAACTGGCCGCTGGCCTCTTCGATCACGGCGAAGGCAAAGCGGTTGCCCGCCTCGCGCATCTGCAGGGCGGTTTCGATGTAGGCGCGGGTCTGGCCGGGCTCGGGCACCGAGGTGACGCGGATGTTCCAAAGCTCGCCATCGGCGGCCGCGGCGGCCAGGCCGGCTTCATGGGCCAGGCTCAGGGGCTCGAGGCGCACACCGTTCAGGCGCAGGGTGACGGGTTCAACAAAAGACATGGTTTCTCCGGTGCCATGCGGGTGCCGCACTGCCGGGGCAGGGCGGGCAGCTCGGGATGGGTCAGCGGTTGCGCTGGTTCATGAAGACCAGCTTTTCAAACAGGGTCACATCCTGTTCGTTCTTCAGCAAGGCGCCCACCAGAGGGGGCACGCTGACCTTGGCGTCGGCACTTTGCAGGGCCTCCAGCGGGATGTCTTCGGCCACCAGCAGCTTGAGCCAGTCGAGCAGCTCGGAGGTGCTGGGCTTTTTCTTGAGGCCGGGCAGGTTGCGCACGTCGTAGAAGGTCTTCATGGCGGCTGCCAGCAGCTCGGCCTTGAGGGTGGGGAAGTGAACGTCGACGATCTTCTTCATCGTGTCGGCGTCGGGGAACTTGATGTAGTGGAAGAAGCAGCGGCGCAGGAAGGCGTCGGGCAGCTCTTTCTCGTTGTTCGAGGTGATGAACACCAGCGGACGGTTCTTGGCCTTGATCAGTTCACGGGTTTCGTAGCAATAGAACTCCATGCGGTCGAGTTCGCGCAACAGATCGTTGGGGAACTCGATGTCGGCCTTGTCGATTTCGTCGATCAGCAGGGCCACCGGCTGCTCGGCCGTGAAGGCTTGCCACAACACGCCCTTGACGATGTAGTTCTCGATGTCCTTGACGCGTTCGTCGCCCAGTTGCGAGTCACGCAGGCGACTGACTGCGTCGTATTCGTACAGACCTTGCTGGGCCTTGGTGGTCGATTTGATGTGCCATTGCAACAGTGGCACGCCCAGGGCTTCGGCCACTTCTTCGGCCAGCATGGTCTTGCCGGTACCGGGCTCGCCCTTGACCAGCAAGGGCCGCTTGAGGGTGATGGCCGCATTCACGGCGAGCATCAGGTCTTGAGTGGCGACGTAATTTTGTGAGCCTTGGAATTTCATGGACAAGTGTTCGCTTAACAGATGTGTTGCAGAAGCGGGGCTCGATATAATCAATCGTTGATTTTTCTCAATCCCCTCGGTACCCAATCATCCATTTGATTGTGCTCGCAAAATGAACAAGATGTTGACAACGGTATTTGCCCTTGCTGTCGCTTCCGTGACCGCTTTTTCGTCGGCCGTCCACGCTCAGGAGGTCAAAGCAGATGTCAACGCCAAGGTGGCGATGTGCATCGGCTGCCATGGGATTGATCGCTATCAGGCGACCTTCCCCGAGGTCTACAAGGTGCCGCGCATCGCCGGCCAAGGCGAGAAGTACATTGCTGCTGCCTTGAACGCCTACAAGAAGGGCGACCGCAAGCACCCCACCATGCGCGGCATTGCCGATTCGCTGAGCGAGCAAGACATCGCCGAGATCTCGGCCTATTACGCCCAACTGGGCCATGTCGAAGGCGCTACCTTGCCCGACAAGCTCAGCCGCGAACCCAACACCCAGGTGGCGGCCCTGCTGAACAAGGGCGCTTGCGTGTCCTGCCACGGCGCCAACTTTGCCAAGCCCATCGACCCCTCGTACCCCAAGATTGCCGGCCAATACAGCGACTACCTGTATGTGGCGCTCAAGTCCTATCAAATGGGCAACAGCCCGGTGATGGGCCGCAACAACGCTGTCATGGGCGGGGTCGCCAAACAGTTCTCGCATGCTGAACTCAAGGCCCTGGCCTCGTATGTCAGCACCCTCGACAGCGACCTGAAGACCGTGCCTGAGTCGCGCTTCCGCTGATCAAGCCCCAGGCGTTGAACGCCCTGCCCACGAAAAAAGCCGCTGATCATTCAGCGGCTTTTTGTTTTTCTGCTGGGCCGGTTGCTTGGGGCGGCCTCAGTCGCGTGTGGCGGCGCGTTGCACGCTGTCGATGTAGGCATGGCCATCGGGGGGGCGACCGCTGCGCTGGCTTTCCCACAGCATGCGTCCCAGGAACTCCATGGTTTCGTGGTGGGCGCCGTGCAGCGAGTCGCGGCGGGCGGTCAGCAGTTCAACCGCCTGGCGGATGCCGCGGGGCTGGTCAATGCTGCATTGCTCGCTGATCGACAGGTGCATCGAGAGGTGCAGAAAGGGGTTGGTTTCGCCCTTCTGGCTGTCATACACGCGGGCCACGGCCGCGTCGGCATCGGCCAGGTCGGCGTGGTATTCGGGGTGCTCGTCGATCCACTGACCGGCCAGGGTTTCAATGGCCTCCATGGCCAGGCCCTGGCGGGACTTGGCATAGACCGAGCAGAAGAAGCGACGGACGTCGTCTTGAGAGGGGTTGAACATACGCCCGAGCGTATCACCCTGGGCGATGCCCCCACGCGTACAGGGGGGCGGCAGAGCCTGTTCAATGTCTTGCGCGACCCGAGGGGGACTTTGACCAGGCTCTCAGGCCCGTGGCGTGCCCACCATGCGCGAGATCGACTGGGCTGCCTGCAGCAGATGGGGCAGCATGCGGTTCTGCATGTCGAAGGCGCTGTTGCGGTTGGCCTGGCCGCTGATGTTGAGGGCCGCGATCACCCGGCCGTTGCGGTTGACCACCGGTGCGGCCATCGAGATCAGTCCTTCCTCGAGTTCTTGATCGACCAGGCACCAGCCCTGGTCGCGTGCCTGGCGAACCCTGGCCAGCAACTCGTCAACCTGGGTCAAGGTGTGCTGCGTCCGGGCCTGGAGTTCGGTGCTTGCCAGGCGGCGCTGGACCTCTTCGTCGGGCAGGCTGCCCAGCAGAATGCGGCCCATCGAGGTGCAGTAGGCCGGCAGGCGGCTGCCCACGCCCAGGTTGATGCGCATGATCTTGTGCGTGGGCACCCGCAGCACATAAATGATGTCGTTGCCCTCGAGCACGGCCGCCGAGCAGGACTCTTTCACCCGGTCGACCAGCCCTTCCATCACCGGCTCGGCCAGGTTCCAGATCGGCATCGACGACAGGTAGGCAAATCCCAGGTCCAGGATGCGCGGTGTGAGTCGGAACTGGCGTCCGTCGGTCTCAACATAGCCCAGAGTCTGCAGGGTCAACAGGATGCGACGGGCACCGGCGCGGGTGAGCCCGCTGCGCCCGGCGACTTCGGTCAGGGTCTGTTGCGGCGCGGCTGCGCTGAAGGTGCGGATGACCTCCAACCCCCGAGCAAAGGACTGCACATAACTGTCGCCAGGGCGTGGGGCCGCGTTCTCGTGGTCAGGTGACGTTGCCATGGTGTTGACTATCTCCTAAAATTCATTATGCGAACCAATGTTCTTATTATGAACAAATTGACTGACCATCGATGCAGATGGCCGAGTTTTTTGCTCATGCTTAGTCACATGTGACGATTTTGCCCGTCTGGTCGCTAGGGTATGCCGTTCGAGCCTATCTGTGCCACTACCGTTTGGAGATATTTAATTCATGATTGACAAGATCGCTGCCTCAGTGGCAGAGGCTTTGCAGGGGGTGCAGGATGGCGCCACCGTGCTGATCGGTGGCTTTGGCACCGCGGGCATTCCACTTGAACTGATCGACGGCCTGATCGCTCAGGGCGCCCGCGATCTCACGGTGGTCAACAACAATGCCGGCAATGGCGACGCCGGGCTGGCGGCCCTGTTGCAGACCGGGCGGGTGCGCAAGATCATCTGCAGCTTTCCCCGTCAGGCCGATTCCCATGTGTTTGACGCGCTGTACCGCCAGGGCCGCATCGAGCTGGAGCTGGTGCCCCAGGGCAATCTGGCCGAGCGCCTGCGGGCAGCCGGGGCGGGCATTGGTGCGTTCTATACCCCGACCGGCTTCGGCACCGAACTGGCCATGAACCCCGATGGCAGCCCCAAGGAGACCCGGATCATCAATGGCCGTGGTCAGGTCCTGGAGTACCCCATTCATGGGGACGTGGCGTTGATCCAGGCCGAGCGTGGCGATCGCTGGGGCAACCTGACCTACCGTCAGGCGGCGCGCAATTTCGGCCCGGTGATGGCCACCGCTGCCCGTTGTACGGTGGCCACAGTGCACGAGGTGGTCGAGTTGGGCCAATTGGACCCTGAGGCCATCGTCACCCCCGGCATCCATGTGAGCCATGTGGTGCCCGTGCCCCGCCGCGCCACCACGGCCGGCGGTTTCAAAGCAGCGGCTTGAGAGGAGACCCAGCCATGACCCCCCCATATCAGCCCCGCAGCAAAGACGAACTGGCGCGCCGCGTGGCCGCCGACATCCATGACGGCGCCTACGTCAATCTGGGCATCGGCATGCCCACCCGGGTGGCCAATCACATCCCCCCCGGGCGCGAGGTGATTCTGCAAAGCGAGAACGGCATCCTGGGCATGGGCCCGGCACCGGCCCCTGGCCTAGAGGACTACGACCTCATCAACGCCGGCAAGCAGCCGGTCACCCTGCTGCCGGGCGGCGCCTTCTTTCACCATGCCGACAGCTTTGCCATGATGCGTGGCGGCCACCTCGACATCTGTGTGCTGGGCGCCTTCCAGGTGTCGGCCACGGGCGACCTGGCCAACTGGAGCACCGGCGAGCCGGGCGCCATCCCCGCCGTGGGCGGCGCCATGGACCTGGCGATTGGCGCCAAGCAGACCTGGGTCATGATGGACCTGCTGAGCAAGTCGGGCCAGAGCAAGGTGGTGGCGCAGTGCACCTACCCCTTGACCGGGCTGGCTTGCGTGAAGCGCATCTACACCGACCTGGCCACGCTCGAATGCAGCCCCCAGGGCCTGCGCCTGATCGACGCCGTGGACGGCCTCGGGCGCGAGGCGCTGCAAGACCTGATCGGCCTGCCCTTGCTGGATTGAGGCTGATACCCGCCCACCAAGAGCCCACCAAGAGCCCCCCCCAATTTCAACCCCGGAGACTAGGACCAACCATGACACAAGCTTTTATCTGCGACGCCATCCGCACGCCCTTCGGCCGCTACGGCGGCGCTCTTTCCAGCGTGCGCACCGATGACTTGGGCGCGATTCCGCTCAGGGCTCTGATGGAGCGCAACCCCGGGGTCGACTGGGCCGCTGTGGCGGACGTGATCTATGGCTGCGCCAACCAGGCCGGTGAAGACAACCGCAACGTGGCCCACATGTCCAGCCTGCTGGCTGGCCTGCCGATCGAGGTGCCGGGCGCCACCGTCAACCGCCTGTGCGGCTCGGGGCTGGACGCGATCGGCACCGCGGCACGGGCCATCAAATCGGGCGAAGCACGCCTGATGATCGCGGGCGGCGTGGAGAGCATGAGCCGGGCCCCGTTTGTGATGCCCAAGGCCGAAAGCGCTTTCAGCCGTGCCAATGCGGTGTACGACACCACCATCGGCTGGCGCTTCATCAACAAGCTCATGAAAGCCCAGTACGGCGTGGATTCCATGCCCGAAACGGCCGAGAACGTGGCCACCGATTTCGGCATTGAGCGCGAGGCCCAGGACCGCATGGCCCTGGCCAGCCAGATGAAGGCCGTGGCCGCACAGAAGGCCGGTGTGTTCGACGCCGAAATCGTGCCGGTGACCATTCCCCAGAAAAAGGGCGACGCGGTGGTGGTGAGCCAGGATGAGCACCCCCGTGCCACCAGCCTGGAAGCCCTGGCCAAGCTCAAAGGGGTGGTGCGCCCCGATGGCACCGTGACCGCAGGCAATGCCAGCGGCGTCAATGATGGCTCGTGTGCACTGCTGCTGGCCGATGAACGCACGGCCGCGCAATACGGCCTGACCCCGCGTGCCCGCGTGGTGGGCATGGCCACGGCGGGCGTGGCACCGCGCATCATGGGCATTGGCCCGGCACCAGCCACCCAGAAAGTGCTGGCCCTCACCGGCCTGAGCCTGGCGCAGCTCGATGTCATCGAGTTGAACGAAGCCTTTGCGGCACAAGGCCTGGCGGTCCTGCGCCAGTTGGGCTTGCAAGACGACGATCCTCGCGTCAATCCGAACGGTGGTGCCATCGCGCTGGGCCATCCGCTGGGCGCCAGCGGGGCCCGTCTGGCCACCACCGCGATCAACCAGCTGCACCGCAGCGGTGGCCGCTACGCTTTGTGCACCATGTGCATCGGCGTGGGGCAGGGCATTGCCGTGATTCTGGAACGCGTGTAAGCGGCCGGGCTGGCGTGCCGGGAGGGCAAGCCGGCTGGTTCAAAGACGCCGCCAGCCCGGCAGCTGCCAGTCGCGCCAGAGCGCCAGGCCCCTGAGGCCGGCGGTGCAAAGCGCGCACAGCATCAGCGCCGGTGACTCGGGTACCTGGGCCTGCACCAGCCCCAGGTACAGCCAGCCGCCCACAAAGGCGCAGACCGCATAGGGGCGGTGGTCATGGAATGCCTTGGGAATCTGGTTGCAGACAATGTCGCGCAACACGCCACCGAAGACGCCCGTGATCACGCCCATCATCACCGAGATCAGCCCCGGCATGCCCAGGTCGTTGGCCATGTCCACGCCCACCCCGGTGAACAGGCCCAGGCCAATCGCGTCGGGCAGTTGAATGGCGCGTTCGGTGGGCTCGAAATGGCGCCGCTTCAACAGCAGCAATGCCGCCAGGCTCAAGCCCAGGATGCCCCACACATAGTCCACGTGGCGCACCCAGAAAAATGGGCGCTGGTCGAGCAGCAGATCGCGCAAGGTTCCCCCGCCGAAGGCCGCCAGAAAGGCCACCACGCACACGCCGACCGGGTCGAGCTTCTTGCGTGCCCCCTCCAGCACGCCAGAAAGCGCAAAGGCCAGGGTGGCCGCCAACTCCAGCAAATGCCTCAGCCAGGGCTCCCAAAATGAGACTGTGTTCATGGTCGGGCATTGTGCACGGGCATGGGCCGACCGCGGTGGGACTGGCCCCGGTCATCGGCAGCGGCTAACATGCGCCGCATACGCAAGTCTTGGAGGATCGATATGACGGTGCTTGTCGTCGCCAATCCCAAAGGAGGAGTGGGCAAATCCACTCTCAGCACGCAGGTGGCGGGCTTCTGGGCCAGCCAGGGCCAGACGGTGGCCCTGGGGGACATTGATCGGCAGCAATCTTCGCGCTTGTGGCTCAGCCTCCGGCCTGCGACGGCCGCGCCGATCGCTGTCTGGAGCGTCCAGGACGACGACAAGGAACTGGCCCGGCCCCCGAAGAGCGTGCAGCATGCCGTGCTCGACACACCGGCCGGCCTGCATGGCGGGCGCCTCAAAGAGGTCATCCGCCTGGCCGACAAGGTGATCGTCCCCTTGCAGCCCAGCATTTTCGACATGTACGCCACCCAGGATTTTTTGAACCAACTGGCCGACATGAAGCGGGCCCAACGGGTTGAGATCGGCATCGTGGGCATGCGGGTGGACGAGCGCACGATCGCCGCCGAGCGCCTGCATGAGTTTGTCGATCGCCTGGGCCTGCCGGTACTGGCCACGCTGCGCGACACCCAGAACTACATCCACCTGGCCGCCAGCGGACTGAGCGTGTTCGACGTGGCGCCCGGGCGTGTGGCCAAAGACCTGGCTCAGTGGCAGACCCTGTGCGAGTGGCTGGGCCGAGCGACCTGACGCGGATGCGCCATGTCGCGTGGCCGACATGGGTGGGAACAGGCCGCCGCTAAAGTGCTTGCATGAAAACCTTCCAGACCCTTTCCGACCTGGCCGCGTGTGTGGGCCAGGAAGTAGCCATCAGCGATTGGGTGACCATCACCCAGGAGCAGGTCAATCAGTTTGCAGAAGCCACGGGCGACCATCAATGGATTCACATCGACGTTGAACGGGCCAAGCAGGGGCCTTTCGGCGGCCCGATTGCCCACGGCTTTCTCACCTTGTCCCTGTTGCCGCGCTTCTTTGGCGAGACGCTGGCCGTGACCGAGGCCCGCATGGGCGTCAACTACGGGCTCAACAAGGTTCGCTTCCCGGCGCCCGTGCCGGTGGGCAGCCGCCTGCGGGCCCGTCTGCGCCTGCTGGAGGCCTCGCCCATCGATAACCAGGGCTACCAGTTTGCCTGGGAGGTGACGGTCGAGCGCGAGGGCGGCAGCAAGCCGGTGTGCGTGGCCGAATCGCTGGCCCGGCAATACCCCTGAGCCTTGTCCGAGCCGCGCTCAGGTAGCCCCGGTGGGGGTGGCCTGGGCGCCGCCGAAGCCGTTCTGTCGCCAGGCCTCGAACACGGTCACGGCCACCGCGTTGGACAGGTTCAGGCTGCGTTGGTCGGGGCGCATCGGCAGGCGCAGTCGTTGCGACAACGGAAATTGATCTCGCACCTCAGGGGCCAGGCCCCGGGTCTCGGCGCCGAACACCAGCCAATCCCCGGGTTGAAAGCTCAACTCGAAGGCGGGGCGCGATCCGCGGGTGGTCAGGGCGAACATGCGGTCGCGGGCCGGCTGCTCTTGCGCCAGAAAGGCCTCCCAGTTGGCGTGGCGGCGCAGTTCGGCGTACTCGTGGTAATCCAGCCCGGCGCGGCGCATGTAGCGGTCTTCCATCGAGAAGCCCAGTGGCTCGATCAGGTGCAGGGTGCAGCCCGTGTTGGCCGCCAGGCGGATGACGTTCCCGGTATTGGGCGGGATTTCGGGTTCAACGAGAACAATGTGAAACATTCCGCCATTGTCGCGCGCCTGCGTGCCCAGGGCTGACGCAGGGGGTGGATCCTGGCGCCCTCAGCGGGGCGCGGGCGTGCGGGCCAGCACGCAGGCATGCACCTCACGGGCGCCGCCCGCCTGCCTCAGCACCCGCGCTGCGCTGTGCAGCGTGGCCCCGGTGGTCATCACATCATCGATCAGCAGCACGCGGCGGTTCTTCAGCCGTGCGGCCTGATCCGGGTTGACGGCAAAGCTGTGGCGCAGGTTGCCCAGGCGCTGGGCCCGGGTGAGCCGGGCCTGTGCTGCCGTGTCCTGCAGGCGCCACAGCAAGTCGGTGTGCAGTCGGCACGGCGTCAGCTGTTGGGCCAGCAGGGCCGCCTGGTTGTAGCCGCGTTCACGCAGCCGCTGCCTGGACAGGGGAATCGGGATCACCCAGTCGGCCTGCTGAACCGATTCGGCCACACCCGGGGCCTGCATCATCAATTGGCCCAGCATGCCGGCCCAGGAGGGGTCGTCATGGAACTTGAAATCGGCAATGCAGGCTGACCAGGGAAAGGTGTAGTCCAGCGCCGCTTGGCAACCGGAAAGTGCCGGTGGATGCAGCAGGCAGGGGCCGCAAACCGGATGGCCTGACTCGACACGGATGGCGCAGCGGCGGCAGCGTGGCACGGGGCGCGCAAAGCGACCCACGCATTCCTCGCACACCCGTTGCGCTGGCCAGGCCCGGCACACCGCGCACTGACTGGGAATGCGGGTCATCATTGCCTCGAAAAGCCGCGCCAGCATGGACTCAATATACTCGCGGGCGCATTGTCGAGAGCCCGCATGAACTACCCGTCCCCCCCTACCATCGCCCCCTCTGCCGTGCAACGCTGGGGACGTGTCGCCAGCCAGGCTTCGCCCTGGCTGCATGAAGAGGTGGCCCGGCGGATGGAAGAGCGCCTGCAGTGGATCGTGCTGCAGCCCAAAGCCTGGTTGGACTGGGCACCCGCCCGCGGGGGGCTTGAGGCGCACCAGCGCCTGCTGGCCCGCTACCCCAAGGCCGTGGCCCACGTGCACGAGCCTTTCGAGGTTGATCGGGCCCAGGCCCGCCAAAGGCATGAACCGGCCTGGTGGCAGCCGGCTCGCTGGATGGGGCCGGCATCGCATCTGGGCTTGCCGGCACCGGGTGCGGTGCAGATGGTCTGGTCCAACATGGCCTTGCACCTCAGTGAGCAGCCCAGGGCCTTGATGGATGCCTGGCATGAGGCCCTGGAGGTGGGGGGCTTTCTGATGTTTTCCTGCCTCGGGCCAGACACCTTGAAAGAGCTGCGCGCCCTGTATGCCGACGCGGGCTGGCCCGAGCCGGGCCCCGCTTTCACCGACATGCACGACTGGGGCGACATGCTGGTCGAAGCCGGATTTGCCGAGCCGGTCATGGACATGGAGCGCATTGTGCTCAGTTATGAGTCACCTGAGCGACTGTTGCAGGAGCTGCGCGAGCTCGGCCGCAACCTGAATCCGGGGCGCTTTGCCGCCTGTCGCGGCCGAGGCTGGCTGACCGAATTGAAGCGCCGCTTGCAGACCCATGACGCCCTGACGGGGCCCACGCCGGGCCAAATGAGCCTGACCTTTGAAATCATCTACGGCCACGCTTTCAAGCCGGCGCCGCGCATCCGATTGGCACCTGAGAGTGCGGTCTCATTGGAGCAAATGAAGACAGTGTTGCGCCAGGGCAAAAAGAATTTGCCGCCTGTTTGAGAATTATCAAACCCAGGTGGTCTGTCGGGTAAACTTGGCCCGGGTTTTCTCAGGGCATTTTCCCGTGCAACCGTTTCATCGGGGGCTTGAGGCATGTCAGATCTGGCATTCCGTTTTGCTCGTGCCTCGGGCGGGGAGGTCGACTGGCGACTGCGCCGCAATTGCTCCGTGACACCGGTGCAACTGGCTTGGTTCTACGGCTCGATCTGTCTGGTTTCGACGGTGATTGCGGGGCTTTGCTGGCACCTGGGAGCGAAGCTGGTGATGGTTTTCACGGGCATCGAACTGCTGGTGGTTGGTGTAGCGTTCATGGTGTTCGCACGTCATGCCACCGACGGTGAGCGGATCCTCCTCAAAGAGGGGCGTTTGCTGGTGGAGTTGGAGCAGGCAGGGCGCCTGGTTCGGACAGAGTTCAAGTCCGACTGGGTGAGGGTGGAGCCCAAGGGCGGGCACCGTTCCCTGATTGAGGTGTCCGGCCAGGGGCGGACGGTCGAAGTGGGGCGCTTTGTGCGCCCCGAATTGCGTCCGGTGCTGGCCAGTGAGATTCGAAGGGCTTTGCGAACCTTGTGACCTTCGGTGCCGCGGTTCGCTGGCACGGTGGCGTCGATTACATAGAGGCAATGAAGAAGTGAACACGATGAAGAGCATTTCCAACAAGTTGGCTTCGCTGCTGCTGACCGCTGGCGCCCTGATCGGCACCGCCGCTCATGCGGTCAATGACCTGCCCGGCGGTCCGGCCGTCCGACAGCTCAACCTGGCCCCCCCGGTGACCCGGATCGCCGAAGAGCAGCATTTCCTGCACTGGATGATGTTGATCATTTGCGTGGTCATCTTCGTGGCCGTGTTCAGCGTGATGTTCTATTCGATCTGGAAGCACCGCAAATCGGTCGGCTACAAGCCGGCCACCTTCCACGAGTCGACCACCGTGGAAATCATCTGGACCATCGTTCCCTTCCTGATCGTGATCGGCATGGCCCTGCCCGCCACCAAGGTGGTGGTGGCCATGAAAGACACCTCCAATGCCGACCTGACCATCAAGGCCACCGGCTATCAGTGGAAATGGGGTTACGACTACCTCAAGGGCGAGGGCGAAGGCCTGTCCTACATCTCCACCCTGGATGCCACGCAGCGGGCCATGTCCAACAACGGTGCCAAGGGCGACATTCCTGACAACTACCTGCTCAAGGTCGACAACCCGCTGGTGGTGCCCGTGGGCAAGAAGGTGCGCATCATCACGACCGCCAACGACGTGATCCATGCCTTCATGGTGCCGGCCTTCGGCATCAAGCAAGATGCCATTCCCGGTTTTGTCCGCGACACCTGGTTCCGTGCCGAGAAGGCCGGCGACTACTACGGCCAGTGCGCCGAACTGTGCGGCAAAGAGCACGCCTACATGCCGATCCATGTGAAGGTGCTGGCCGCTGCCGAATACTCACAATGGGTCGAAGCCGAGAAGAAAAAAGCCGCCGCCAAGGCCGATGATCCGAGCAAGGTCTGGACGATGGACGACATCCTCAAGCGTGGCGAAAAGGTCTATGCCTCGAACTGCGCGGCCTGCCACCAGCCCAATGGCAAGGGCGCTGGCCCGATCAAGCCGCTCGACGGGTCGGCCAAGGTGCTTGATGCCGACCACGCTCTCCAGATCGCTGTTCTTCTGAATGGCCAGAACAACGGTGCCATGCCTTCCTGGAAGCAGCTGTCGGACACCGACATCGCTGCTGTGGTGACCTACACCAAGAACAATTGGTCCAACAAGACGGGTCAGCTGGTGCAGCCTGCTGAAGTGCTCGCACTGCGCGGCAAGTAATCCGACGTCGCCCCTCCAGATTAAGACAAGGAAACATCATGAGTGCAGTTCTCGACCACCACGATCATGCGCACGACGATCACAGCCACGGCGCCCCGGCGGGCTGGCGGCGCTGGGTTTTTGCGACCAATCACAAGGACATCGGCACGCTCTATCTGCTGTTCAGCTTCACCATGCTGATGATCGGTGGCGTGCTGGCCCTCGGCATCCGTGCTGAACTGTTCCAGCCCGGCCTGCAGCTGATGAACCCCGAGCTGTTCAACCAGCTCACCACCATGCACGGCCTGATCATGGTGTTCGGCGCGATCATGCCGGCCTTCGTGGGCTTCGCAAACTGGATGCTGCCGATGCAGATCGGCGCCTCCGACATGGCCTTTGCCCGCATGAACAACTTCAGCTTCTGGCTGATGATCCCGGCCGCGCTGATGCTGGCGGGTTCGTTCTTCATGCCCGGCGGTGCTCCTGCTGCCGGCTGGACGCTGTATGCCCCGCTCACCCTGCAGATGGGCCCTTCGATGGACGCCGGCATCTTTGCCATGCACATCCTGGGCGCTTCGTCGATCATGGGCTCAATCAACATCATCGTGACGGTGCTCAACATGCGCGCCCCCGGCATGACCCTGATGAAGATGCCGATGTTTGCCTGGACCTGGCTGATCACGGCCTACCTGCTGATCGCCGTGATGCCGGTGCTGGCGGGTGCCATCACCATGACCTTGACTGACCGCCACTTCGGCACCAGTTTCTTCAACCCCGCCGGTGGCGGTGACCCGGTGATGTACCAGCACATCTTCTGGTTCTTCGGTCACCCCGAGGTGTACATCATGATCTTGCCGGCCTTCGGCATCATCAGCCAGATCGTGCCGGCTTTCGCCCGCAAGAGACTGTTCGGTTATGCCTCGATGGTGTATGCCACCTCGTCCATCGCCATCCTCTCGTTCATCGTGTGGGCCCACCACATGTTCACCACCGGCATGCCTGTGACCGGCCAGCTGTTCTTCATGTACGCCACGATGTTGATCGCCGTGCCCACGGCCGTGAAGATCTTCAACTGGATTGCCACCATGTGGCAGGGTTCGATGACCTTCGAAACCCCGATGCTGTTCTCGGTTGGCTTCATCTTCGTGTTCACCATGGGCGGTTTCACCGGCCTGATGCTGGCCATGGCGCCGATCGACATCCAGCTGCAGGACACCTACTACGTGGTGGCCCACTTCCACTACGTGCTGGTGGCCGGCTCGCTGTTTGCCTTGTTCGCCGGCTTCTACTACTGGTCGCCCAAGTGGACGGGTTTCATGTACAACGAAACCCGCGGCAAGATCCACTTCTGGTGGTCGCTGATCGCGTTCAACGTCACCTTCTTCCCGATGCACTTCTTGGGTCTGGCCGGCATGCCCCGCCGCTATGCCGACTACCCGATGCAGTTTGCCGATTTCAATGCCGTGGCATCGGTCGGTGCCTTTGCCTTCGGTCTGGCCCAGGTGTACTTCTTCGTGTTCATCGTGCTGCCAGTGATGATGGGCAAGGGCGACAAGGCCCCGCAAAAGCCTTGGGAAGCCGCTGAAGGCCTGGAGTGGGAAGTTCCCTCGCCGGCGCCGTTCCACACCTTCGAAAATCCGCCCAAGCTCGACGCCACGGCCTCGCGCGTGATCGGTTGAACCCCTCCACTGACCCGTCTGAACCATGACCCCCGAACAAAAGAAGAACAACCTTCGCCTGGGCCTGATCCTGGCTTCTGTGGCCGCGGTGTTCTTCATCGGGTTCATGGCCAAGATGGTGTTGCTCGCGCACTGAACGGACCCGCATGAGCCGCCTTGAAAACACCCGCATGGTTGGCAAGCTGGCCGTCGTGGTGGCAGGCATGTTCGCCTTCGGCTATGCCCTGGTGCCCATGTACAAGGCCATCTGCGAAGCCACGGGCATCAACATCCTGGCCCTGGTCGAGCGCGAGGTGCCGGGGAGCGGGCCCACGGGGCGCAATGTCAAGCTGCCGGCCAACACCCAGATTGACACCAGTCGGACCATCACGGTTGAATTTGACGCCAACTCACGCGGGCCCTGGCATTTCAAGCCGGCCCAGAGTTCTTTGCAGGTTCACCCGGGTGAGTTGACCACGGTCATGTACGAGTTCCAGAACGTGCAGGACCGCCGCATGTCGGCCCAGGCCATTCCCAGCTATGCACCGCGGCAGGCGGCACCCTACTTCAACAAGGTGGAGTGCTTCTGCTTCAACCAGTACACCCTGGAGCCCGGCGAAAAGAAGCAGTGGCCGGTGGCTTTCGTGATCGATCCCAAGCTGTCCAAGGACGTGAACACCATCACCTTGTCCTATACCTTCTTTGAGGTGGGTGGCAAGACGCCGGCGGCGCCTGAGGGCCAGACGGCTCTGGCGCCCGTGGTGGGTGCAGGTGCGAGGGCCGGCTCATGAACCAGCCGCTGGGTAAGCCGTCCTCGCCGCGACGCAAAGGGTCCTGGCTGCGCACCGTTCAGGCAGTGGCGTGGTCTTTCGTGGGCATTCGCAAGAACAGCGACTACCAGGAAGACACCGCCAAGCTCAATATTTTCCACATCCTTGCCGTCGGTCTGGCTGGGGCTCTCCTGTTTGTGCTGGGCTTGATTGCCCTGGTGCACTGGGTGGTCCAGTGACTGGCATGGCTTGTTCCAGAAATTCAATCAGAGTTAGAGAGAGACAGGAGCAAAAATGAGTTCGACAACGCATGGTGGAGCCCCTTATTACTTCGTTCCTCATGAATCACGGCATCCCGTGATGGGGGCGATCGGCCTGTTCTTCGTGATCATGGGGGCGGCCAACTGGATCAACAGCGGTGAGTGGGGCCCTTACGCCTTGGCTTTCGGCCTGGTGTGGTGGTTTGTGGTGCTTTACCAGTGGTTTCGCGACGCCATCGCTGAGAGCGAGGGGGGGCAATATGGTCACAAGATCGACCTGTCCTACCGCTGGAGCATGACCTGGTTCATCTTCTCTGAGGTGATGTTGTTCGGTGCTTTCTTCTCGGCTCTGTGGTGGGCTCGCGCGCACTCGGTGCCGGCGCTGGGCAACCTCGAGAACGCCTTGCTGTGGCCCGGCTTCCAGGCCGCCTGGCCGGGCACGGTGGCCGGCGCCACCGGATCGCCGGCTGGCACCATCGATGCCTTCCAGACCATGACGCCGTTCTGGTTGCCCACGATCAACACCGCGCTGCTGCTCACCTCGGGCGTCACACTGACCATCGCTCACCACGCCATGCAGGCTGGTCAGCGCAGCAAGACGATTCTGTTCATGTGGACCACGGTGCTGCTGGGGGTGGTCTTTCTGTTCGTGCAAGGTTACGAATACATGCACGCCTACAGCGAGATGAACCTCAAGCTCAGCTCGGGTGTCTATGGCTCGACCTTCTACATGTTGACGGGCTTCCACGGTTTCCACGTGTTCGTGGGTGCGCTGATGCTGTTCTTCATCACGCTGCGCCTGCAAAAGGGCCACTTCACGCCTGAGCGCCACTTTGGCTTTGAAGGCGCTGCCTGGTACTGGCACTTTGTGGACGTGGTCTGGTTGGGCCTGTACGTGCTGGTCTATTGGTTGTAACAAGCCCCAGACCTGACAAAAAAGCGCCGCAAGGCGCTTTTTTGTCGCCGCTTGCGATCTCCGGGCCTCCGGTCAAGGCCGGGCCTTTGAGTCGGGTGGCGCGGCGTTGTGACGGGCTGCTGCGCCTATGATGGTCAGCGGCCGGCGGGAATGCCGGTCGGTTGAATCCAGCCCAATTTCCAACTGATCAGAATGCAGGCGAACAGCAGCACCGAAAAGCCGACGCGAAAGGCCAGTGCCCGGGCCATGTTCGGTTTCTCGCCGGGTTGGCGCTTGCCTTTGAGCATGAAGAACAGGGCCGTTCCCAGGCTGAGCAAAATGGCGGCAAAAGCCAGGATGACGAGGTATTTCATGAAGGCGATTATCCTGTGAAGCGTTCAGGCGCGTGGCACAACAGCTTTGGCAAAAGCCAGCTCAACAAGCGCTTCGTCCTCATCACGGCCGCGGCGCTGTTCGGCGTGCTGCTCACGCTGGGGCTTGGTCGCTGGCAGTTGGGGCGCGCTGCCGAAAAAGAGCGGCTCCACGAGGCCATGGTGCACCAGGGAGCCCTGCCACCCCTGACTTGGCAAGACTGGTTGCAGGCCAGCCGTGCCGGGCAAGACCTGAACTACCGGCGCATCATGCTGCGCGGCCAGTGGCTGACGCATCACACCCTTTACCTCGACAACCGTCAGATGAACGGTCGCCCCGGCTTTTTTGTGGTGACGCCCCTGGCCCTGCCTGGCAAGGCGGGCGCGGTGCTGGTGCAGCGGGGCTGGGTGCCACGCAATTTCCAGGACCGGGCCCGTGTTCCGGAGGTGCAGACGCCTTCAGGTGAGGTCGTTCTGCTGGGCCGTGTCGCACCACCACCGGCCCACCTGCTGGAACTGGGGACGGCCGCTGCCATCGAGGGGTCTTCCCGCATCCGGCAGAATCTCGACGTGAATGCTTTCAGCGAAGAGATCGGGTTGCGCTTGCAAGCGGGTTCCGTGGTTCAGATCGATGCCAGTTCGGACGGCCTGCAGCGCGACTGGTTTGAACCCGGTGCCGGCACCGAAAAACATTACGGTTACGCTTTCCAATGGTTCGGCCTCAGCGCCCTGATGGCCACTCTTTATGTCTGGTTTCAAATTGTCCGACGCAAACCCCGCTCGCCCTGATCTGTCGCCACTGCCGCATCTGCCCGACTCGCCCCTGGGGCTCACGGTGCATTCGATGCCCACGCCCGAGCAGATGGCCGGCGCCAACGGTGCGCGCACACGCCTGGGCCGTCTGAAGATGCTGGCCGTGCTGCTGGTCTGCGCTGCGCCAGTGCTGGCCTCTTACCTCACCTACTACGTGATTCGACCCAGCGCGCACAAGAGCTACGGCGAGTTGATCGAGCCTCAGCGAGAACTGCCCGCCCTCACGGCCCAGGGGCTGGACGGCCAGCCAATGGCCCTGTCATCGCTCAAGGGCCAGTGGCTGTTGATCAGCGTGGCGGGCGGTGCCTGTGATGAGGCTTGTGAAAAGCACCTGTACCTGCAGCGCCAGTTGCGCGAGAGCCTGGGCAAGGACAAGGACCGCCTGGACTGGGTCTGGCTGGTACCCGACCAAACGCCGGTGCGCCCGGCCCTGTTGCCCGCATTGGGGCAAGCCACGGTGTTGCGCGTGGCCCCCGAGGGCTTGAACGCCTGGCTGAATCCTGCCGCTGGCCAGGCCCTGGCCGATCATCTGTACCTGGTCGACCCGATGGGCCACTGGATGATGCGCTTTCCGGCCCGACTTGATCTGGCAGGCGCGGCCAAGGCCAAGCGGGATCTGGAGCGCCTGATGCGAGCCTCGGCCGGCTGGGATGAGGCGGGGCGCTGACACCATGAACACGCTTCAGCCCGCCTACGACCTGTCGCCCCTGCTGCAGGTGATGCTCATGGGCGCCTTGGTCGCCTCCGGCCCCTTGCTGTGGTGGTGGCTGCGTCACCGGGGGCGCAATCCTCAGGGGCGTTTGCAGGCCTTGACCCTGGTCACCTTGTTTCTCACCTTTGATCTGGTGTTGTTCGGCGCCTTCACCCGCCTCACCGACTCGGGCCTGGGCTGCCCCGATTGGCCGGGCTGCTATGGCCACGCCAGCCCGCTGGGCGCGCAGGCGCCGATTGCCCAGGCCCAGCAGGCCATGCCCACCGGCCCGGTCACCCATGGCAAGGCCTGGGTTGAGATGGTGCACCGCTACCTGGCCACCGGTGTGGGGGCCTTGATCGTGGCCCAGTTGGTCCTGGCCTGGCGCCGCCGGCGCGACCAGCGTCGCCAAGGACGCCGGGGTCCCGGGCTGGGCTGGCCGGTGCTGACCCTGCTCTGGGTTTGCCTGCAAGGGGCTTTCGGCGCCTTGACGGTGACGATGAAGCTGTTTCCGGCGATCGTGACCCTGCATCTGGCCGGTGGCCTGGTGTTGCTGGTGTTGCTTGCGGTGCAGGTGGCGCGCCAAGGCCTGGCCGAGGGCGCCCTGCGGCCTGTATCGGTGTCGCTGGGCCTGTACCTGCTCACGGGGGCGGCCGCGCTGCTGCTGACCGCCCAGGTGCTGTTGGGGGGCTGGGTCAGCACCAACTACGCGGTGTTGGCCTGCAGCAGTTTCCCCCAGTGCCAGGGCCAATGGTGGCCTGAGATGGACTGGACGGGCGGTTTTGAACTGTGGCGCCCGCTGGGCCAGTTGGCCAGCGGCGAGCAACTCACCTTCGCCGCGCTCACGGCCATCCACTTTGCCCATCGGCTGGCGGCGGGTGTGGTGTTGCTTTGCCTGGGTGTGCTGAGTTGGCGTTTGTGGCGGGTTCCCGCGTTGCGGGGCCAGGCGCGCTGGCTGGCTGCCTTGTTGCTGTTGCAGGCCCTGACAGGTTTGAGCAACGTGGTGTTGGGCTGGCCGCTGATCGCAGCGGTGGCGCACACCGGCGGTGCCGCTGCCCTGGCCCTGGTGTTGACGCGGGTGCTGACCCTCAGCAGCCCCCGCGGAGCCTTTTCCTCTTCCGTATCCCTGAGCGCATCGAGACTGTCTGCATGAGCGTCGCCCCTTCTGTTTCCTACCCCTCCCTGGCGCGGCAGTTCTATGCGCTGACCAAGCCCCGGGTGGTTCAACTGATCGTGTTCTGTGCCTTGATCGGCATGGTTCTGGCCGTGCCTGGCGTGCCCAGCCTGTCGGATGTGGGTCTGGCCGCGGTGGCCTCACTGGGCATCTGGCTGGTGGCGGGCGCGGCCGCGGCCTTCAATTGCCTGGTCGAAAAAGGCATCGATGCCAAGATGAAGCGCACCGCTTGGCGTCCCACGGCCAAAGGCGAGTTGAGTGATCGCCAGTCGCTGGCGTTCTCGGCGCTGCTGTGCACGGCGGGCTCGGTGCTGCTGTATGTGTGGGTCAACCCGATCACCATGTGGCTGACCTTTGCCACCTTTGTGGGCTATGCGGTGATCTACACCGTGATCCTGAAGCCACTGACACCACAGAACATCGTGATTGGGGGCGCCTCGGGCGCCATGCCCCCTGTGTTGGGTTGGGCGGCCATGACGGGCGAGGTGAGCCCTGAGGCACTGATCCTTTTCCTGATCATCTTCCTCTGGACGCCGCCGCATTTCTGGGCACTCGCCCTCTACCGGGTCGAGGACTACCGCAAGGCCGGGCTGCCCATGCTGCCCGTCACCCATGGCAACGAGTTCACCCGGTTGCAGGTGTTGCTGTACACCTTTGTGTTGTTTGCCGGGTGCCTGATGCCTTTTGTCTACGGCATGAGTTCCTGGTTTTACCTGGTCGCCGCCGTGCTGCTCAGTGGCGGCTTCATTGCCTATGCCTTCCGCCTGTGGCGCTCCTATTCGGACGAGTTGGCGCGCCGAACCTTCCGTTTTTCTCTGATCCACCTGAGCCTGCTGTTTGCGGCCCTGCTGATCGACCACTACCTGTTCTGATGCCATGAAGAAACGACAAGTGCTCCAATGGGGCTTCACCGTGCTGGGGGCCGCCATGGCCGCGAGCTTGATGACAGCCTGTGCCCCGGCCAAGACCGAGTTCAAGTCGGTCGACATCACGGGCGCCGAATACGCGCGCGACTTCAAGCTGCCCGACCAGAATGGTCAGGTGCGCACGATGGCCGATTTCAAAGGCAAGGCCGTGGTGGTCTTTTTTGGCTACACCCAATGCCCCGATGTCTGCCCCACCACCATGTCAGAGCTGGCCGAGGTCAAGCGCCAACTGGGGGCCGATGGGGAGCGCCTGCAAGCCGTCTTCGTGACCGTTGACCCAGCGCGCGACACCGCTGAACTGCTCAAGGCCTACATGGGCAACTTTGATCCGACTTTCATTGCACTGCGGCCCGAAACGCCCGAGCAACTGGCGGCGCTCGCCAAAGACTTCAAGATTTACTACAAGAAGGTCGAGGGCAAGACTGAATCCAGCTACACCATGGACCATTCGGCTGGCAGCTACATCTACGATCCGCAGGGTCGACTGCGCTTGTTTGCGCGCTACGGGTCGGGCCCGCAGGCCCTGTTGTCCGACCTTCAGGCCTTGCTGCGCGCCTCCTGATCTGCTGGGCCCCGTGGTGATGCGAGGCTTCGCGGGGCGGGCCTCAATCGGCCTGGATGCGCTGCTTCTGGATCACCTCGCCCATGCTGCGGGTGTCCGCCTTGATCCGGTTGGCCAGGCCTTCGGCCGAAGTGCCGGCCACCTGCCAGCCCATCTGGAACAGTTTCTCGCGCACTTCGGGGGTGCGGGCAATCCCGCTCAACAAATCTGAAAGGTGGGCCACGATCGGCGCCGGCAGGCTGGCCGGGGCGGCCACGGCGTTCCAGATTTCCAGGTTGAATCCTGTCACACCCGACTCGGCCAGGCTGGGTACCTCGGGGGCCAGCGAGCTGCGGGTGGTCGATGTCACGCCAATGGCGCGCAGCTTGCCCGCCTTCACCTGGGCCAAAGCCAGGCCTGGCGGCAACAGGGCCAGCTGCACCTGGGAGCCCAGCATGGCGGTGATCACCTGCGGGTTGCCCGGGTAGGGCACGTGTACCGCCCCCAGGTGGGCGCGGGCCTTCAACATCTCCATGCCCAGGTGGGCCACGGTGCCCACCCCGGGTGAGCCATAGCTCCATTGTTCGCCAGCTTTGCGTGCCGCTTCCAGCACGGCCTGCGGTGTGGCGCCTGCCAGATTGGCCGGGGCAGCCAGGATCAGCGGCGCGGTGCCGATCAGGCTCACTGGCGCCAGGTCTTTGAGCGGGTCGTAATGGATCTTGGGGTTGAGCAGCCGGGCAATGGTCATATTGCCGTTGATCATCAGGCCCAGGGTGTGGCCATCGGTGGCATGGGCCACGGTCTCGGCGGCAATGTTACCCCCGGCTCCCACACGGTTTTCCACGATCACCGGCTGTCCCAACGCCTTGGACAAGGGCTCGGCCAGGGTGCGGGCCATCAGATCGGGTGACGATCCACCAGGAAAGCCCACCACGATGCGCAGCGTCTTGTGGGGCCATTGGGCTGGGGTCTGGGCCAGCAGGGGCAAGGAAAGACCGCTCAAGGTCAGGCCCAGGGCCTGGCGGCGTGAAATGGAAGTTGGCATGGCAGCGGCTCCGCGCATCGCAAATCAGTGCAAGGGCCAACAGTGTGCCCTATGAAGGCAGGCGGCCCGCCTCTGCACGGGCTCAAAAACAAAAAGCCGGACGGATCCGGCTTTGAAGAAAAAGGCGGGGCCTCTTCAGGCGAACTCGGCCAACGCTTTTTTCATCTTCTTCATGGCCGCCACTTCAATCTGGCGGATGCGTTCGGCGCTGACCTTGTACTCGGCCGCCAGCTCATGCAGGGTCATGCCGCCCGAGCCATCGTCGTTCACCTTGAGCCAGCGCTCTTCCACGATGCGGCGGCTGCGTTCGTCCAGACCGTTGAGCGCGCTGGCAATGCCGTCGCTGGCCAGCACATCGCGCTGGCGAGATTCGATCATGGCGGTTGGTTCATGGGCGGCGTCGGCCAGGTAGGCGATGGGGCCAAAAGCCTGATCAGAGTCTTCGGAGGGGCTTGGGTCCAGCAGGACATCGCCACCCGACATGCGGGTTTCCATTTCCATGACCTCTTCGCGCTTCACGTTGAGATGCTGCGCCACCACGTCAATTTCGTGTTCGCTCAGCGTGTCGCGGTGCGTGCTGCCATCGTCCATGGCATCGGCCTTGAAGCCTTGCTTCATCGAGCGCAGATTGAAGAACAGCTTGCGCTGGGCCTTGGTGGTGGCCACCTTGACCATGCGCCAGTTCTTCAGGATGTATTCGTGGATCTCAGCCTTGATCCAGTGCAGCGCGTAGCTGACCAGGCGCACGCCCTGATCCGGGTCGAAGCGTTTGACGGCCTTCATCAGGCCCACATTGCCTTCCTGGATCAGATCGCCTTGTGGGAGGCCATAGCCCAGGTACTGGCGCGACACCGACACCACCAGGCGCAGGTGCGACAGCACCAGTCGGCCAGCGGCCTCGACGTTGCTGTCGTCGCGCAGTTCACGGGCGTACTTTTGTTCTTCTTCGAGGGTGAGCATGGGCAGGCGGTTGACGGCCGAGATGTAGGCGTCAAGATTGCCCAAGGCAGGCACCATGGCCCACGGGTTGGCCGGGGTGATGGCAGTGGCTGCAGCGGTCATTGAAGTTTGGATTTTCATACCAGAAATCCTTTCCATGGCGGAATATTAGCACTCTCTGTGACTGAGTGCTAAACCGAAAGTTCCCGCCCTTTTGAGCGCCGGGGCATCCCAGGCAGATGGGGTGGGGCGCGGCCTCTTCAAGGAGGCCGTCTCGGTGGTCGAGGAACTCTTCGTGGCCTTGAAGTCGGCGCCAAGGTGTTGATCCGATGAGGCGAATCTTCGATGCGCCAGCCGCCGACCCCACATGATCGACCGCCGTCCACGGCGGAGTGCCTTTGTCTGTGTGCAGGCCTGTCGCTCATTCCTTTTTGATGGATAAAAATCCATTAAAATGGATTTATGGACATTGACACCTTTCTTGCGCAACGTGTGCGCGATCTGCGCAAGGCTCGTGGGCTCACGCTTGAGCAACTGGCGGAGCAGAGCGGTGTCAGCCGGTCCATGATTTCGTTGATTGAGCGCCAGGAGACCAGCCCCACCGCAGCGGTCCTCAACAAGCTGGCGGATGCGTTTGGCATCTCGCTGTCCTCGCTGTTTGCAGGGGGCACCCCGCCCAAGGGGGATCCCGTCTGTCGGGCGGCTGAACAGCCGGTATGGACCGACCCCGCCTCGGGCTATCTGCGTCGGCAGTTGTCACCCTCCGGGCTGGAGTCGCCGGTTGATCTGGTGGAGGTGATCTTCCCCCCGGGTGAGACCGTGGTCTTCGACAACCCGGTGCGCAAGGCCAGCGTGCAACAACAGATGTGGGTGCTCGAAGGGGACATGGCGGTGACCTTGGGCGACCAGACCTGGCAGCTTCAAAGAGGGGACTGCATGGCGATGACACTCGCGGCCCGGATCACATTCCACAACCCCAGTCTCACGGCAGCCCGCTACCTGCTGGTCCTGACCACGGCGACAGAGCCCCCTCGGAGCTTGGTATGACAGCCCATCGATTTGTTCAATGCACGCACGCCGCCCATGCGCAGCCCATTCTTGACATCTTCAACGAAGCCATCCTGAACTCCACCGCCTTGTATGACTACAAGCCACGCATGCTTGAAAGCATGGCGACGTGGTTCTCGAACAAGGACAAAGGGCGTTTTCCAGTCATCGGAATCGAGGATGAAGCCGGGAAACTGCTGGCCTTTGGCAGCTACGGCACCTTCAGAGCGTGGCCCGCCTACAAGTACACGGTGGAACATTCAGTCTATGTGCACCAGGACCACCGAGGGCAAGGGCTTGGCGCCAAGGTGATGCGTGCGTTGATCGAAGAGGCCAGAAAGCAGGGTGTGCATGCACTCATCGGGGCCATCGACGCATCCAACTCGGGAAGCATCGCCTTGCATGCCCGCCTGGGGTTCAAACACGTCGGCACCTTGCCTGAGGTGGGCTTCAAGTTTGGCCGATGGCTTGACCTGGCGTTTTACCAATTGACGCTGGACACGCCGCTGAGCCCTGTCGACGATTGAGGGGCCGCCGGCCTGCGACGGGGCACGGTCATGATCGTGTCAACTCGGATGCCGTGGGACACCGAAGCTGAGCCTGGCCTGAGGCCGACCTCAGTCGGGTCGTCCGAATGGGGGGGGAGCAATTTGGTGTTGCCTTGCTGGTTAAATTGATATCGGACGCGTTGAGAAATCATGGCCCCGATGAGGTGATGGATTCAGTTCAATACCCAGCTGAAATGAGGTATTCAATTGCTTGAGGGGCGTCGGTTGGATTGATCAGATAATCTCACTTATCGATTTTTTTGACGCCTGTGGCTTGGTTTTAATAAATCAAAACTGTGGTGCAGACGGATTTGACCTGTCGCTCAAATCGCTGCGGCGCCTCAGGCTTCAGGTCGCCTCGCCAGTAGATCAGACAGCCCTCGAAGACCCGCCTGCAAGAGGTCCCGGTCTCTCACACCCCCCAAAGAAATCCGGATGGCATTCACTGATCCGCTGTCCATGGCGAAGGCCTGCGCCGGCGTGACCGCGATGCCCTCGCTGTTGGCCGCACGCGCAAGCTCAGAGGGGGGCCAGTGCGCAGGCAACTCAAGCCAGGCATGCAGACCGTCCCCGGTGCCTTGGTACCGACCCGCCAAAATATCCCGGGCCATCCAGTGGCGCCGGCGTGCCTCCTTGCGGACGCCTTCCATCAATCCGGCCGCCGAACCGTCAAGAATCCACTGGGTGGCCAGTGCGGCCGACAGAGGTGAGGCCATCAGCGCAAATGACTTCAGCGCGGCCAGAAAACGTTCGCGCTCGTGCGGGGCGCGTATCAGCACGAAGGCGACGCGCAAGCCGGGCGTGAGGCATTTGGACAGCGTTGAGATGTAGCTCACCTGATCGGGGGCATGGGTGGCCACAGGCGGCGGCGGGGCATCGGCCAGGAGCCAGTAGGGGTCATCTTCGATGATCCGCACATCGCAGCGCCTGGCGATGCGGGCAATCTCCTGGCGTCGACGCGCTGACAGCGTCACGGCGGTTGGGTTGTGCAGGGTGGGGTTGAGGTAGAGCAGCCGGGGCTGGTGCCGGCGGCAGGCCTCCTCAAGCCGCTCAGGCACCATGCCGTGCCGGTCTGCGCCCACCGTGATGAGTTGACGGCCGAATTGGCTTGCTGCGGCCCGCAGGCCGGGGTAGCCCATGGGCTCTGCCAGGATGACATCGCCAGGCTTTGTCAGCGCAAGGATCAAGGCGGCGATGGCCGCTTGCGCCCCCGGACAGACCAGCACCTGCCGAGAATCCACGGGCCCCAACATCGGTTTCAGCCATTGGGCGCCAGCCTGGCGGTCAAAGTCGCTTCCACCGGCCAAGTGGTAGCTCATCAACAATTCACCGTCCATCCCCCTCAGCACTTGCGACAAGCCTTGTTTCAGCAGGTCGTCAAAATCCACGCCATCCGGTGGGGGAGGGGTGTTCATGCTCAGGTCGAGGCGGGCGGTCAGCTCGACCTTCGGGGCTGCAACATAGCTGCCTCTGGCGCCACGGCCCTCCAGCAGTTGGCGGCGTCGGGCCTCGTCGTAGGCGCGGGTGATCGTCGTCAGGTCGACGCCGAGCTGGGCTGCCAACTGGCGTTGTGGCGGCAGGCGGTCACCGGGCTTCAGCGATCCTGCGACCACGGCCGCCTGCAAGGCATCTGCAATCTGCAAGAAGCGAGGCTCGCCGAGCATGACCAGTCGCGGCAACCAACTGGGCAAATTGGGGTCGTGTGGGGCATTCATACTGGGACAATTTGTCTCAATGTATGGAAATTGTTTTTAAGTAGTATGCCTGCATGGCTTATGGCAATCTCATTGTTTTTAAATGATGTCTGAATGTCATTATCCGGATATCAGGCAGATGTCCCGGTTGATGATGGGAAATGCCGAGGTGATATTTTTGAACTGAAATGGCGAGGGGTGCCGACGGCATTCCGCGCCATCGAGGCTCTCAATGAAGAGTTGGAATATAGAAAATGATGGATTGGGTCCCCGTAGTCTTCGTGACTTTCAAAGTGATCGTGCTTGGCATCGGCATGTTTTTCGCCATCAAGTGGCATTACGACCAAGAGAAAAAGAAGAAGGAGACGCGTGTGCTGCTGCGCGCCAGCGGCAAGGTGGCCGCGGTCTTTGTGCTGTCACTGCTGGGGCTGGGCTTCGTCACTTTCGACCTGGCCGGCATGCTGGGGCTGGACCTGTCCTGGCCATGAGGGTCGAGAACCGCGGCTCACTGCCCGGTGCTGCCGCGGCCATTCCCGTCCAAGCCGGCTGTGCGTGAAGGGCATCCACTGGTTCTGTCCCCGCCAGACTTGGACAAACTTGTGGACAAGCCGTGTCCTGAGCGTTGAATGGGGTGCTAAGTGCTTGATTTGAAAGGGTTGTCCTTGCGCTGCCTGTTTTTTGAGCAGGCCATGCACCAACCCATCAGCGGGGCGACTTCAGGATGTCGCGGTACATGGGCGCCAGAATGGCCAGCAGCCGGTTCTGGGTCCGGAACGGCACCCCTTGTTCGTCCATGGCGAGTTGCAGGTCTTCGACCAGGGCGTTGAAGTGCGCCATGGTCAGGGCCAGTTCCTCGTGCGCGTCCTTCATCGAGTTGCCTTCGTAATGGCAGGGGCCGCCCGTCAGTTCGCACAGCTGATCCGTGATCTGCTCCTGCAAGCCTTTGAGCTTGATGCCCTTGAACTTGTCGGCAATGCGCGGGTTGGCTGCCGAGCGTTTGAGCATGCCGGCCACCACGGCGTCGATGCCGGCGCGCTCACCCAGTGCACGGTACAACGCGGCATCGGCCGGGCGGGCGGGCACATAGTGGTCAGGGTCTGCGCTGGCCGAAGCGGTGGCCACCAGCATCAAGGTGGCCATGGCAAGGGGCAGAAGTCGGTGGGGCATGAGCTTGTCCTGAAGGCTGTAGGGGGCGCTCAGTAACTGACCTGGCCTGACAGGTACCAGCCCCGCTGGCGCCGTTGTTCGGTCACGCCGGGCACGATGCGGCCCAGGTCCACATAAGCCGCGGTCAGTGAGACATGGCGCTGGGGCGCCCAGGCCACGAACAGGTCTTTCCAGTCGTCCTGGCGCAAGGCGTTGCCCAGGCCGGCGGCGCGCCCCACGGCCTCCAGGTTGTTGGGCATGAAGCGGTACTCCGCGCCCACGGCCAGGTCTTTGCGCAGCAGGTAGGCCACGCTCAGCTCGGGGTTCAGGCTCGCGCCGTGGCGCCCCGGCGCGGCAGCGCCGAAGCCCAGCAGCCCACCCTGGTTGGCCTGGGTGTAGCGCAAGGTGGCATTGAGCAGCAGGCCCTGGGCCAGCCACAGCTTGGTGGCCGAGACATACACATCGGTGCCCGAATTGCGCACGCCCAGAAAGTTGAACACCGGCTGCAGCGAGCCCGCCTGGGTGTGCTTGTACTGCAGGCCCACCGCCAATTGAGGCATCAGGGTGTCGCTGTCCAGGATCGCATCGCCGCCCAGTCGCAGTTTGGCCCCCAGCACATCCATCTTCAGGTGCGGGCCGGGCTGCACGTCAAAGCCCAGCGCGTTCAGTGCCGTGGCCGGCCCGGCCGAGAGATCCTGCTGTCCCACGCTCAGCTCGATCTGATTGCGCAGGTTCAAGGTCAGGCCATAGGTCTTCAGCCCGTAGTCGCGGGTGGCCAACTGGTTGAGGTTGGCGCTCAGCCCGATTTCACCATCGGTGGCCTGGGTGCCCATCACAGCCCAGGGCACGATGCCACCACCGGCCGCCCCCTCGACGGTCGAAACACCGCCCGTCAACAGCAGCTTGCCGCTGTCTGCCCGGGCCTCGCCCTGCAGCCCCAGGCCCAGCAGCAAGGTCGCCAACAGCCCGGCAGCGGCTTTCAGACGAGCGCAGCGTTTTGGCATGGTGATCGCGTGGGGCTCAGGGCAGGGCCGAGGGGTTGGAGAAATAGGCTTTGGAGTAGGTCTTGAACTGACCACCATCGGTGGTGATGTTGGTCTGGGTGACTTCGCCCGGGCTGAACACCACGCCCACCCCCCCGGCCGCGACCAGTTCGTTGGGGTGGCTCAGGAAGTAGCGCACGCGGTTGTCACGCCAGGGGCTTTGCTTGCTGGCCGTGGCAGCGGGCACCCCCAGGGGGGTTTGCCACCACAGCAGGGGCCGCCCCAGGCCCTGGAAGAAACTGTTGGCGGTGGCAAAGTGTTCGGTGAAGGTGGGCGAGGTGGTGTTGGTCTCATCCCAGTACCAGTTGCTGCCGCTGCGCACACAACTGCCCACACTGGATTGCGCCTCGAAACAGCCCGCGTCGCGGTCCAGCGTCTGCATGACCACGAAGTCGGCCTGGCCGGCCCCCAGCTTTTGCATGTAGCTCACTTCGGTGGACAGCAGGTCGCCAAACAGCGAGGGCGGGAAACCCACATAGGCCTGGGGTGCATATTGGCGCGCGGTCTGGATCAGGCAGGCGGCCATGCCGGCCACAGTGTTGGGCAGGGTGGCACAGTCGGGGTTGGTGTTGACGTAGACGAACATCTGCGTGGGGTCGGCGTTCACCCGGTGCGTGTAACCCCAGAAGTCGGGCTCGAAATTGACCAGGGCCGGCTTGCCATAGGTGGCCAGTTGCTGAAACAGCAGACGCGTGTTGTCCCAGTAGTCCTTCATGAAGCTGGTGTCGGTCAAGCCAGTCAACACCCCATCGCCGCGGGTGGCCATCTGGTAGAGGGTGAACATGGGCACGGCCCCCAACTGGTCGGCGCGCTGCGCCACCAACTGCACGTAGGCGCCTGAGGGGCTGTTCCAGCTCGGCCAGGCGCTGGCGCCGGCCCCCACCAGGTACTGGTCGTAGATGTCGGGGGTGAGCGTCTGCGACTGGATGGGGGCGACGTCGGTCGAGCCCAAGCCCACCAACAGGCGCTGGCTGCGCCCCAGGGCTTTGGCCAGCACCCCGGGCCGTTGGGCCAGGGCGGCTTGCTGGATCAGCGTGTGGCCATCGGTGGTGGCGCTGCCCGACCCACTGCCTGATCCACTGCCTGAACTATCGGACCCGCCCGAGCTGCCGGAACTGCCCGATCCGGTGCTGGTGCTGGACGATCCCCCGCCGCCGCCACCACCACAGCTGGCAACGAAGACGATGGCTGCAAGCGCCATCAGGCGAAGGGCATGGCTGGGTCGGTGTGTAGGCAAAAACATGCCCATCAGTCTACTGAAAGCAACCGGTCATGGGCATGACAAGCCCCTTTTCTGTCATGAGTCGGTGCATGCCCGCCGGATGCTGCTGCGTCACAATCCCGGGTCTGTTCTGGAGCCTGACCATGTCCACGCCGCCGGCCAATCCACTGCCCTCCCCCATCGAAGCCTCTTCGGTGACCCTGTGGTGTGTCACCACCACCGTGGGGCAGGCCACCGATGCCGACGCGCTCGCCAAACAGGTCTTGGCGCAGCGCCTGGCCGCCTGCGTCCAGGTGGAACCCCTGCAGTCGCACTACCGCTGGCAGGGCCAGACCCTGGCCGAGCCGGAATGGCGCCTCACGCTCAAGACAACCGCAGCGGCCGGCCCGGCCTTGCTGGCGTGGTTGAAGCATCACCATCCCTACGACTTGCCCCAACTGTGCTGGGCCCCCTGGCAGGCCTCGGCCGACTACGCCCAATGGGTGCGTGACAACGTGAACCCCTGAGAGGGCAGGGCGGTTTCGCCCGACACGCTCACCTGAAATGAAAAAGGCCCGCCGATGGGCGGGCCTCGTGGCCAGTGGGGGGCCGGGCCTCAGGACAGCAGGGCCTGGGCAAACTCGCGGGCGTTGAAAGTCTCCAGGTCTTCCAGCTTCTCGCCCACGCCGATGAAGTACACCGGCACCGGGCGCTCCTGGGCGATGGCGGCCAGCACGCCCCCCTTGGCGGTGCCGTCGAGCTTGGTCACGATCAGCCCGGTCAGCTTCAGCGCGTCGTCAAACGAGCGCACCTGGGCCAGGGCGTTCTGGCCGGTGTTGCCGTCGATCACCAGCAGCACCTCGTGCGGCGCGGTGGCGTCGGCCTTGTTCACCACGCGGCGGATTTTCTTGAGCTCCTCCATCAGGTGCAACTGGGTGGGCAGGCGTCCGGCCGTGTCCACCAGCACCACGTCCTTGCCACGGGCCTTGCCCGCGGTGACCGCGTCGAAGCTCACGGCCGCCGGGTCACCGCCCTCCTGGCTGACGATCTCGACCGTGTTTCGATCGGCCCACACGCCCAGCTGTTCGCGGGCGGCGGCACGGAAGGTGTCGGCCGCAGCCAGCAGCACCGCAGCCCCTTCGTTGGCCAGGTGCTTGGTCAGCTTGCCGATCGAGGTGGTCTTGCCCGCGCCATTGACGCCGGCCACCATGATCACGGTGGGCGTGAACTCACCGATCACCAGTTGCTTTTCAAGCGGGCGCAGCAGATCGGTGATGGCGTCGGCCAGCAAGGCCTTCACCGCGGCCGGGTCGGTGGTCTTGCTTTCCTTCACGCGGCGCTTGAGATCGGTCAGCAGGTGCTCGGTGGCCTTGACGCCGGTGTCGGCCATCAGCAGCGCGGTTTCGAGCTCTTCGTACAGGGCGTCGTCGATCTGCGTGCCGGTGAACACCGTGGCCAAGGTCGAGCCGGTCTTGCGCAGGCCAGCCTTCAGCTTGTCCAGCCAGCCTTGCCGCGCTGGCGCAGGGACTGGCACCGCCACAGGGGCAACGGCAACGGGCGCCGCGGCGGGTACCGGTGTCCTCACAGCCGGGATCGGCGCCGGTGCCGGTGCTGGTGCAACAACTGGAGCAGGTGTAACAACTGGAGCAGGTGCAACGGGTGCAGGTGCAACTGGAGCAGGTGCAACTGGAGCAGGTGCCGCAACGGGCGCCGGGGCGTCGACCTGCGGTGCGGCCGGGGTCGACGGCGCAGAGGCCAGCGCAGAAGCCGGCGCAGATACGGGCGGTGCGGCTGGAGGTGTTGCTGGAGCTGTTGCTGGAGCTGTTGCTGGAGGTGCGGCGGGCACCGCGATGGCCTGTGGCTCGGCAGGGGGCTCAGCCGGTGCGGCTGGCTTGCCGCCGAAGGCATTGCGCAGCCAGCTCAGGCCGCCTCCGTTGGTGCTTGTCGGGGCCGGCGGGGCTGCGGGCGCAGAGGTTTCAGACACGGCAGCGGGCGCGGGCGCCGAAACGGCCGGCGCGCTGGCGGGTTCTGCCGGGGCAGGAGCAGGGGATTTTTTCTTGAAAAAGCTGAACATTGCGGGGTTCTTAGAATCCCATCATTCTATGAAACGCACACCCACCCTTCTGGCCGCATTGATCTGCGCCCTGGCGGCCCCTGTTCTGGCGCAGTCCACACAGGCTGCGGCCCCGCCTCAGGCCCCGCTTTCCGCGGCCACCCCAACGTCCGTTCCAGCGCCGGTCCCATTGGCCAACGGGGTGCACCAGTACACCCTGGCCAACGGCATGACGCTGATCGTCAAGCCTGACCACCGCGCACCCACCGTGGCCCACATGGTGTGGGTGCGGGTGGGGTCGATGGACGAGGTCGACGGCACCAGTGGTGTGGCTCATGCCCTGGAGCACATGATGTTCAAGGGCACGCCCAGCCTGCCGCCCGGCGAATTCTCACGGCGCGTGGCTGCCCTGGGGGGGCGCGAGAACGCCTTCACCACGCGGGACTACACGGGCTACTACCAGCAGATCCCGGCTGCCCGCCTGGAAGACGTGATGAAGCTCGAAGCCGACCGCTTTGCCCACAACCAGTGGGCCGACGATGAGTTCAAGCGCGAGATCGAAGTCATCAAGGAAGAGCGCCGCATGCGCACCGATGACAACCCGCGGGCTCGTCTCTATGAGGCCTTGAATGCCGCGGCTTTTGTGGCCTCGCCCTACCACCGTCCGGTGGTCGGCTGGATGAGCGATCTGGACGCCATGACACCCGATGACGCCCGCAGTTTCTGGCGCACCTGGTACACCCCCACCAATGCTGCGGTGGTGATTGCGGGCGACATCGAGCCCGAGCAGGCGCTGGCGCTGGCCAAGCGCCATTACGAGCCCATTGCCGCCCACGCCCTGCCCCTGCGCAAGCCGCGCATCGAGCCCGAGCAACTGGGGCTGCGCCGCTTCGACTTCAAGGCCCCGGCCGAGCAGGCCTACGTGGCGCTGGCCTTCAAGGTGCCCAAGCTCGAATCCCCCGATCAAACCACCTCCTCGGATGACGACGTGCTGGCGCTGACCGTGCTGGCTGCGGTGCTCGACGGCTATCCGGGGGCCCGTCTGGAGCGGGGCCTGACCCAGGGCGAACGCCGCGTGGCCGACAGTGCAGGGGCTTACAACGGCCTCATGGGCCGGGGCCCGCAGGTGTTTGTGCTCGATGGCGTGCCCGCGGCTGGCCAGACCCCTGAAGCCGTCGAGGCGGCCTTGCGTGCCCAGGTGCGCCTGGTCGCCGAGCAGGGCGTCAGTGAGGCCGAGTTGCGCCGAGTCAAAGCCCAATGGGTGGCCAGCGAGGTCTACAAGCTCGATTCAGTGTTCAACCAGGCCAATGAACTGGGGCGCTACTGGGTGCAGGGCCAGCCTCTGGATGCCGGCGAGCGCCTGATCCAGCGCCTGCGCGGGGTCACGGCTGCCCAGGTGCAGTCGGTGGCTGCGCGTTACTTTGGCGATGACCAACTGACTGTGGGCGTGCTGCGGCCTCAGCCCCTGGACCCGCAGCGTCCACGCAAGGCCGCGCCCGCCGGGCGCCATGGCTCCTGATCGTCGGGCTGCCCTGCCGATGTCTGCCGCTCTTTTTTCTGCCCCTTATCTCCCTACCCTGGGCCAGGCCGTCGGCCTGCGTGCTTCCACAGGTGATTCCATGACTCTTTCCGTTTCGACGCCGCCGCGCCGCCTGCTGCTGGTCCGGCGTGCCGGCCTGGCCCTGGCCCTGCTGCTGGCCACCGCGGCTGCGCAGGCTGCACTTCCCATCCAGCACTGGACCCAAGCCAGCGGAGCCCGTGTGGCCCTGGTGGAAAGCCCGGCCATCCCGATGCTCGACGTGCAGATCGACTTCGATGCCGGCTCGCGCCGGGATCCGGCCCGCCAGGCGGGGCTGGCTTCGGTCAGCGCCCTCATGAGCTCGCGCGGCGTTCAGGCCCATGGCGCAGCCCCCGCTCTGGACGAAAACGCGCTCAGCGAGGCCTGGGCCGACCTGGGCGCCAGTTTTGGCGGCAGCGCCGGCAACGACCGCCTCACCTTCGGCCTGCGCACCCTGACCGAACCCGATCTGCTGGATCGGGCCATCAGCCTGGCGGCCCGCCAACTGGCCGAACCGACCTTGCCCGAGGCCATCTGGCGCCGTGAGCGTGAGCGCCTGGTGGCCTCGCTCAAAGAGGAGGACACCCGCCCCGGTACCCAGGCTGCCAAGGCCTTTGCGCGTGCCGTCTACGGCGATCACCCCTACGGTCAGGAGATGACCGCCGCCACCCTGGCCACGCTGCAGGTCAGCGACATGCGCCGCTACCTGAACCGTTCAGTGCGTGCTTGCGACGCCCGTGTCAGCCTGGTCGGTGCGGTTTCCCGCGAGCAGGCCGATGTGCTGGTCAGCCGCCTGCTGGCCCTGCTGCCGGCCGGCCCTTGCCAGCCCCAGCCCGCGGTGCCCGAGGTCGCGCCTCTGACCCAGGCAGAAAACCTGAGCCTGCCCTTCGATTCGGCCCAGGCCCATGTGTTCATCGGTCAGCCCGGCATCCGCCGAGCCGACCCCGACTACTTTGCCCTGCTGGTGGGCAACTACATCCTGGGCGGCGGTGGCTTTGTGTCACGCCTGACCAGCGAGGTGCGCGAAAAGCGAGGCCTGAGCTACAGCGTCTACAGCTACTTTGCACCGGGCCTGCATGCGGGCGCCTTCACCCTCGGGCTGCAGACCCGACCCGATCAGGCGGCCGAGGCCGTCAAGGTGGCGCGAGAGGTGCTGAGCCGGTACGTGGCCGAAGGGCCGACCGAGGCCGAGCTCAAGGCCGCCAAGGACAACCTGGTGGGGGGCTTTGCCTTGCGCATCGACAGCAACAAGAAGCTGCTCGACAACGTGGCCAACATGGCCCTGCATGACTTGCCCTGGGACTACCTGGACACCTGGACGCAGCAGATCGACAAGGTCAGTGTGCAAGACATCCGGGCGGCTTTTCAGCGCCATCTGCAACCCGATCGCCAGGTCACCGTGACCGTGGGGGCCCGTCCATGAGCCGCCCGAGCAAAACCCCGGCGGCACCGGCTGGCAAGGCCTCCGGGCACCCAAAGCTCAGCAAGGCGCCGGGGGAGATCCGCATCATCGGTGGGCTCTGGAAGCGCACCCGTCTGGCCGTGCCCGACCGGCCGGGCCTGCGCCCGACGCCGGACCGCGTTCGCGAGACCTTGTTCAACTGGCTGGGTCAGGACCTGGGTGGCTGGCGCTGTTTTGACGCGTTTGCCGGCACCGGCGCCCTGGGCTTCGAAGCCGCCTCACGCGGGGCGCGCGAGGTCTGGCTGATGGAGCAGGACAGCGGGCTGGTGCAGCATCTGCAGGCCAGCTCGATACGCCTCAAGGCCACCCAGGTGAAGGTGCAACGAGGTGACGGTGTGGCCCAACTGGTCCAGCAACGGGGTGCCGGTCTCGACCTGGTGCTGCTGGACCCGCCTTTTGCCTCCGACCTGTTCGAGCCGGCCTTGCGGGCGGCGGGGCAAGCCGTGCAGCCCGAGGGCTTCATCTACCTGGAGGCTCCTCGCGCCTGGACGGCCGACGAGCTTCACGGTCTGGGCCTGCAGCCTTACCGCTACCTCAAGGCCGGGGCGGTGCACGCCCACCTGCTCAAGCCGACCCCGCCTGCGACCTGATTCGTCTCTCTTGGCCGTCGGCCGGCACCCCTGTCGCGGGGGGGCCATGCGGGGTGCGGGCGGCATGCATAATGCGCCCAAAGAATGCCCCCAGGCCCCACCGCAGGAGACGCACCGCCATGGCCCAGAACGTGATTGCAATTTACCCGGGTACCTTCGACCCCATGACCCTGGGGCACGAAGACGTGGTGCGCCGAGCCACCCAACTGTTTGACCATGTGATCGTGGCCGTGGCTGCCGGGCACCACAAGAAAACCCTGTTCAGCTTGCAAGAGCGGGTCGACATGGTGAGTGCTGCCGTCAAGCCGTTCGCCCAGGTCGAGGTGGCCACTTTCGGGGGCTTGCTGCGTGATTTTGTGGTGGCCCGTGGCGGCAAGGCCATGGTGCGCGGCCTGCGCGCGGTCACCGACTTCGACTATGAATTCCAGCTGGCCGGCATGAACCGCAGCCTGATGCCCGACGTCGAGACCGTTTTCCTCACCCCCAGCGACAAGTACCAGTTCATCTCGAGCACCTTTGTGCGCGAGATCGCCGTGCTCGGTGGCGAGGTCGACAAGTTTGTCTCCCCTCTGGTGCAAGAGCGGCTGGCCGAAAAGGTGCGCAGCCAGAGCCGCGAGTGACCTGGGTTGGCTGGGGCCGGCGCTCAGGCGCGGTGCCAGCGCGAGATCCAGCCTTTGAGCAAGGCATTGACCTGCGGGGCGCGCTCCATCGTCAACAGGTGACCGCAACGCGGGATCACGGCCCATTCGGCCGTGCCGATCGCGGCAGCCATCTCGTGTGAGCACTCAGGCGGCGTCAGCACGTCATCGGCCCCGCACACCACCAGCGCGGGGCAACTGATGCGGCCCAGGTGGGGGCGGGCATCGGGGCGGTCCATCACGGCTTCATTCTGGCGGGCCAGCGCTTCGCCGCCTGCCGCCAGGATGAAGCGCCAGTAGCGTGCCCGCAGATCCGGGCGGGCCGCACCATCGGCATGGAAGGCGAGGGCCATGTTGGGTTCGATCACCTGCCGCACCTGGCCCGCGCGAAATTGGCGCACGGCGTCACTGCGCAGCGCTCGCATGGCTTCGGTTTCGGGGCGTGCATTGCTGCCCAGCAGGGCCAGACCGGTGATGCGTTCGGGCGCCTGGCGCAAGGCCTCCAGGGCGATCATGCCCCCCATCGAGGTGCCGCACAGGGCCAGTGGGCCGCTGTGTTCGCGCAACACGGCCGCCGCCATGGCGCTGATGCTGGGGTGGCGGAAGTGCACCAGGCTGATGGCCCAGCGCAGGTCCGGGGGCAGGGCGCGGGTCTGGTCAGCCCACAGATCGGCATCAGCGCCGAGGCCCGGCAGAAAAATCAGGGTACTCATGAGGCAGGTCACTTCAAAGCCATGAAGCTGCTGATCATGCCTAAGAGGGTGTTCAATGTCTCGCGCGACCCATGGGAGACATTGAACACGCTCTCAGTGAGCGCCAGTCTGCTGGCGACCGGGCTGCCCGCGCCGCAACCCGGCTGCGGGTCCGCCGCGGCAGGTTCAGTCGCTGGCGGGCTGAGGCTCGCTCGAGAGCCAGCGGCCGCGTGGCCGGCCCGCTGCCTGCATGCCATTGGAGGCCCAGGGCCACGATACCCGGCTCCAGGCGACCTGGCCGGTTTCAGGCGGCAGTGCCTGCACCGACGGGGCCAGGTGGCTCAGGGGATGGCTGCGCCGGATCAGCAGGTCCACGCAGTCCATCCCGTCGTTGTTGCTGTCCTCGGGTGGAAAGCGCAGGCGCGTGGTGTCGCGGATGATGGGCTGGTCGAAGTTCGGGTCCAGTGAGGATGAAGCGTCCATGCAGAAATCCAGTGTGCTTGACGAGCCACGCGGGTCGTGGGTTATCGCTTCTACGAAGGGTATTCTTGGGTGGACGAGAGGTTGGTCGGCGAGGGCGCATCCCGCCTGTCGGCATCGGCGCTTCCTGCTTGTAGGCGCCGGCCCACAGTGGGTTCACAGCGGGCTGGTGAGGGTGGGCAGGTAGGCCGTGATGCGGCTTCCCTGGCCGGGTGTGGACTCCACCACCAGGCGCCCGCCGGTGGCTTCGACGCGGTGGCGCATGCCCTCAAGACCATGTGAGCCGGCCCCGATCTGCTCGGGGTTGAAGCCGATGCCGTCGTCGCTCACCGTCAGCAGCGCGTGGGTTCCCGTGTTCTGCAACTGCACCGACACCTGCCGGGCACGGGCGTATTTGCCGATGTTGGTCAGCGCCTCCTGCACCAACCGGTACAGCGTCAGTTGCGATGACTCATCCAGATCCACCGCTTCCAGCCGGGTGTCCAGTGCCAGGTCGGAGCGTTCCGAGAACTCACGGGTGAGGATTTCCAGCGAGGGCAGCAAACCCAGGTTGGACAGGGACGACGGGCGCAGGTCTTCGACGATGCGGCGTTTCAGGGCGATGCCCCGGTTGAGGGTTTCGGTCAGGTGCTGCAGGCGCTGCAGGGCCTCGGGGGCGTGATCGCCCAGGCGCGACTTGATGCGTGCCACGTCCAGCTTGGCCGCGGTCAGCAGCGAGCCCAGTTCGTCGTGCAGTTCGCGGGCCAGGTGGCCGCGCTCATCCTCGCGCACCTGCTGCAGATAGGTGGCCAGCTTGGCCAGCGAGGCGGTGCGATCGCGCACCAGGCTTTCCAGGCGGTCGCGCTCCTGCTTGAGGGTCTGTTGCTCGCGCTGACCCGCCACCTTGAGTGCATTCGACTGCCGCAGGTACAGATAAAAGGACAGCAGGCCCACCAGCGCCGTCAGGGCGATGCCCAGGCGCGACACCATCAGAGAGCGCAGGATCTGTCGATCGCCCAATTCGGTCTGGTGGCTGCTTTCGTCGATCAGGGCCGCCGACTGCTCCCGGATGGCGTCCATGTGTTCCTTGCCGACGTCGGTGTGCATCACGTACTTCCAAGCGTCTTCCTTGCCTTGTTTGCGCAGTTTCAGGCTCAGGTCCATCTCGGCCAGCTTGCGCGATACGTGGCGCGACAGGGCGACCAGGGCCGCTGGGTCGACGGGGTGGGCCTGGTCGGTCTGGCGCAGTTGGTCCAAGGTCTGGTTGACCTCGGAGACCGCGCTGTTGTAGGGCGCCAGGTAGCGCTCGTCACCGCTGAGCAGGTAGCCGCGCAAGCCCGTCTCGGCGTCCAGCATCTGGGCCAGCAGCTTGTGCAGCGTGGCCCGGGTCTCCTGGGTGGCTGTGATGCGTTTGACGGTGCCGGCAGAGCGCTCGTAGCCCAGCTCGTTGATGCCGATCAGGCTCAGGGTGGCCAGCAAGGCCAGTGGCAGGCTGATCCACTGGCGCGTGATGTTCAAAGGCCGACCGCTGAAAAAACGCTGTTTCAGCCGCATCGGCAAGGATGCAAACCTCGTCATGAAAAACTCCGGGCATGGTGGGCCATGGACAGCCCCTATTCCCTGCGCACAGCTGGGAAGCTGGCGAAACTTTGTTCTGTGGTTGCAGTTTCGGTTATTGTCGGCGCATTTGTGGGTGGATTCTCACAAATGATGAAAGACAATATCGATGATCAGAATAGGCATCGTGGATGACCACGCCATCGTGCGCTCGGGCTTGCGCAATTTCTTTGCCGACCATGTCGACCTGCGGGTGGTGGGCGAGGCGGCCAACGGACGCGAGGCGATCGATCTCGTGCGCATCACCGAAATGGATGTGTTGTTGATGGACCTGGCCATGCCGGGGCAGTCGGGGCTGGACGCCTTGGCCATGATCCGGGCCAAGGCGCCCGACGTGGGCATCCTGATCCTCTCGGGCTACCCGGAGGAGCACTACGCCATGAACCTCATCCGGCAAGGCGCCAGTGGCTACCTCAACAAGGAGTGCGACCCCGCCGAGATCGTGGAGGCGGTGCGCACCATTGCGCTTGGAAAGCGCTACATCACCCGCACCGTGGCCGATCTGCTGGCCCAGCAACTGGGCCGCAAGGACGACGTGCCGCTGCACGAGCAGCTCTCGGAGCGCGAGTTTCAGGTGTTTCTCAAGCTGGCCCGTGGCGAGACGGCCGGCGACGTGGCCAAGTCGCTGTCCCTGAGCGTGAAGACGGTCAGCACTTACCGAACCCGTCTGATGGAGAAGATGGGCCTGGCCTCCAACAGCGACCTGACCTATTACGCCCTCAAAAACCGATTGATCGACTGAGCGATTCGGGCCTGTCTGAGCGGGGTGCGCCGTGCTCAGGCATCAGACGATGCCTGCAGCGTGCAGAAATCGATCAGGGCGTCAATTTCATTGGATTTGTCGAACACTGCATCCACGCCCAGGCTGGCGCAGCGCAGCCGGATGTCGGGTGTGGCGTAGTTGGTCAGCACGATCAGTCGCTGGTGCGGCTGGCGCTGCTGGCACGACGAAATCACGCCCAGCCCGCTGCCTTCTTTGAGAAACAAGTCCACGATCGCCAGATCCCAGTCATCTGAGTGCTGGTGCAGCCATTCGATGCCCTGGTGCTCGGTCTCTGCAAAGCCCACGGCTCGCACGTCCGCCAGCTCTTCCAGCGTGCCCACCAGGTTCTCGCGGATCGTGGCGTTGTCTTCGACGATGTAGGTTCGGAGTTCCAAGTGATGGCCTTGTTCACCCGCATTCCGAAGACACAACCCAGACCAACGGATTTGGATTGCGCTTGTGCGGTAAGTTCAGGTCGATGAATTGTGCCAGTCACCTCGTTTTGAAGATGTCAGACCAGTCCTACACGGCCGTGCCGCACACCGGACAGTTCGGATGGCGTGACAGGTTCATGCGCGTCCACTCCATGGTGCGCGCATCCAGCATCAGCAACTGGCCGGTCAGGGGCGTGCCGGCCAGGCTGATCAGCTTCAGTGCCTCGGCCGCCTGCAGGCTGCCCACAATCCCCACCAGGGGGGCGAACACACCCAAGGTGGCGCAGCGGGTTTCTTCGGGGGTCTCGGCGGGGTCGAACACACAGGCGTAGCAGGCGCTGTCGGCCTGGCGTGGATCGAACACGCTGATCTGGGCATCGAAGCGGATCGCAGCCCCCGACACCAGCGCTCGCCGATGCCGCACACAGGCTGCATTCACCATCTGGCGCGTGGCGTAGTTGTCGCTGCAGTCCAGCACCACATCGGCGTCGGGCAGCAGCTGGTCCAGCAACGCGGCGTCAGCACGCTGGCGCAGCGTATCCACCCGAACCTCGGGGTTGCGTGCCAGGATGGCCTGCCGGGCTGAATCGACCTTGGCCTGCCCAACCCGGCTTTGGGTGTGGGCGATCTGGCGCTGCAGGTTGGTCAGATCGACCTCGTCGTCATCGATCAGGGTGATGCGGCCCACCCCGGCCGCGCCCAGGTACAGGGCTGCGGGCGAGCCCAGGCCGCCTGCGCCCACCACCACGGCGTGCGCGGCCAGCAGACGTTCCTGCCCCTCGATGCCGATCTCGTCGAGCAGGATGTGGCGGGAATAACGGAGCAGCTGATCGTCGTTCATAAAAAAAAGCGCCCCGCAGGGCGCTGGTGATCCCCGTTGTGCAGGGCTCAGTTGCTGGTCTTTTCTTCCTTGCGCTCGGTCTGGGTCTTGCTGACCATCACCGGGCGACCTTTGAGCTGGTTCAGGGCCTGCATCAGCGGGAAGTCCTTGTCGCTGCCCAGTTCGGGCAGCTTGCGGTCGGCCACGGGCTTCTTGGCTTCCTCTTCGAGGCGCTTGCGGGCCTCGTCGCGGGCCTTTTCGCGCTCCGGATCGGGCTTTTCTTCGCCCTGGCCGCTGTTCAGGTGCTTCTCCAGGTCGGCCTCACGCATGCGCAAGGCGGCAAACGGGCTGCCTTCTTCGGTGTCGTCCACCATCACTTCGGGCACGATGCCCTTGGCCTGGATCGAACGGCCGCTGGGCGTGTAATAGCGGGCCGTGGTCAGCTTCAGGCCGGTGTCGGGGCCCAGGGGGCGCACGGTCTGCACCGAGCCCTTGCCAAAGGTCTGGCTGCCCATGAGGGTGGCGCGCTTGTGGTCTTGCAGGGCGCCGGCCACGATCTCGCTGGCCGAGGCCGAGCCTTCGTTGACCAGCACCACCAGCGGCACGGTCTTGAGGGCGGCGGGCAGCTTCTTGAGCGGATCTGGGCCGCTGCGGCGCTGGTAGAACTCAGGCGAGGCCTTGAAAGTGAACTTGCTTTCAGCCAACTGGCCGTTGGTGGACACCACGGTCACGTTCTCGGGCAGGAAAGCGCTGGACACCGCCACGGCCGCATCGAGCAGGCCACCCGGGTCGTTGCGCAGGTCAAGCACCAGGCCCTTCAGATTGGGCTCCTGCTTGTAGATCTCGTCGATCTTCTTCACGAAGTCGTCCACCGTGCGTTCCTGGAACTGGCTCAGGCGCACCCAGGCGTAGCCGGGTTCGACCACCTTGCCACGCACCGACTGCGTGCGGATCTGCTCGCGCACGATGGTCACGGGGAAGGTGCGGTTCTCGTCCTTGCGGAACACGGTCAGCAACACCTTGGTGTTGGGCTCGCCGCGCATGCGCTTGACGGCATCGTTCAGGGCCAGGCCCTTCACCGCGGTGTCGTCGATCTTGGTGATCAGGTCGTTGGTCTTCAGGCCCGCACGGTAGGCGGGGGAGCCTTCGATGGGTGAGACGATCTTGATCAGACCATCTTCCTGGGTGATTTCGATGCCCACGCCCACGAACTGGCCCGAGGTGCCTTCGCGGAATTCCTTGTAGGACTTCTTGTCGAAGTACTGCGAGTGCGGGTCCAGGCTGGCCACCATGCCCGAGATGGCGTCGGTGATGAGCTTTTTCTCGTCCACCGGCTCGACGTAATCGGTCTTCACCATGTCGAACACCGCAGCCAGTTGCTGCAACTCTTCGAGTGGAAGCGGCGAAATGCTGCCCCGTGCCATGGTTTGCAGCGAGACCGTGGTCAGCGCGCCGGCTACCACGCCAATGGAAATCCAGCCTGCGATACGGAGTTTTTCACCCATGAAATCACCTTTTTGCGACGCAATATACACCTAGGATGGGCCGCGTCAGGCCAGGTTCCGCAGTCCCCTTCATTCACCCGGGGAATCTGCGGAGCAGGGGGGTGGCTTTACCTGTGCTTTACCCGCGATGGACGCGGGCTTGGCTCAGGCCTTGCCTTGCGAGGCCACGGCCGCGGCGGCCTTGGCAGCCGCCTCGGCATCGCCCAGGTAGTAATGGCGGATCGGCTTCAGATCGGCGTCCAGCTCGTACACCAGCGGAATGCCGTTGGGGATGTTCACGCCCACGATGTCGTCGTCGCCGATGTTGTCCAGGTACTTGACCAGGGCGCGGATCGAGTTGCCGTGGGCAGCCACCACCACGCGCTTGCCGCTCTTGATGGCGGGGGCGATGGATTCGTTCCAGAACGGCAGCACGCGGGCCACGGTGTCCTTCAGGCATTCGGTCAGTGGCACCTCTTCGGGCTTCAGGCGGCCGTAGCGGGCATCGCCACGCTCGCAGCGCGGGTCGGTGGCCTCCAGGGCCGGCGGCGGGGTGTCGTAGCTGCGGCGCCACACCAGCACCTGGGCGTCACCGTACTGCTTGGCCATGTCGGCCTTGTTGAGGCCTTGCAGCGCACCGTAGTGACGCTCGTTCAGGCGCCAGCTGTGCACCACCGGCAGCCAGGTGCGGTCCATCTCGTCCAGGGTGTGCCACAGGGTGCGGGTGGCCCGCTTGAGCACGCTGGTGTAGGCCAGGTCGAAGTCGTAGCCTTCGGCCTTGAGCAGGCGTCCGGCGTTCTTGGCCTGCTCCACCCCGGTCGGGGTCAGGTCCACATCGGTCCAGCCGGTGAAGCGGTTTTCAAGGTTCCAGGTGGATTCACCATGGCGGACAAGAACGAGTTTGTACATGCGAAGCCCTCAATTTTTCCAGTGCGAAACCCAGCATTCTAAAATTGTCGGGTTTGCCAACCCAAGGAACCCCGTGAAATTCATTACCGACAACTGGATGCTGATCGTCATTGCCCTGAGTTCAGGCGTGATGCTGCTGTGGCCCACCCTCAAGGGCGCCTCTGCAGTCGGCCTGTCCACGGCCGATGCCGTGCAGCTCATCAACCGCGAAAAAGCCGTGGTGGTGGATGTCAGCGACGCGGCCGACTACGCGCAAGCCCACGTGAACGGCGCGCGCAGCGTGCCGCTGGACCAACTGGAGGCGCGCCTGCCCGAGGTGGTCAAGAACAAGGCCCTGCCGGTGATCTTCGTGTGCGCCAGCGGCTCGCGCGGCGGCCCCGCTGTCAAGACGGCCCAAAAACTGGGTTACCAGCAGGCCCAAGCCCTGAGTGGCGGGCTCAAAGCCTGGAAAGAGGCTAACCTGCCGGTTGAAAAGGCCTGAACCGGGCCCATGTCCCGTATCTACCCAGCAAGGAATTTGTCCCCATGCAGCCCGTGAAGATGTACACCACTGCCGTCTGCCCTTATTGCATCCGCGCCAAGCAGATCCTCAAGGCCAAGGGCGTGACCGAGATTGAAGAGATCCGCATCGATGCCGACCCGGCCCAGCGCGATCACATGATGCAGGTCACTGGCCGGCGCACCGTGCCCCAGATCTTCATCGGCGACACCCACGTGGGCGGCTGCGACGATCTGATGGCCCTGGACGGGCGCGGCGGTCTGCTGCCTCTGCTGGGCGCCTGAGCGCTGCCGCAAAAGCGCCATTTTCTGCTGAGATAATGGTGCCTGAGTGCCCGCTGCGGTAACGCTTCCGCGGCGGGTTTTCTTTTAATGGGCACCGACCCTGGACCGCAGGCGGTGTCTTGTTTTTGTGAACCGAGAAACCTCATGGCCGAGCAACAAGATCCCGTTTTCCAGATCCAGCGCGTTTACCTCAAGGACCTGTCGCTTGAGCAGCCGAATTCCCCCGCCATCCTGCTCGAACAAGAGCAGCCCAGCGTCGACATCCAGCTCGGCGTGGATGCCACCCCGGTGGCCGATGGCATCGTCGAAGTCACGGTGACCGCCACCGTGCAGACCAAGATCAAGGACCGCACCGTGTTCCTGGTTGAAGCCAAGCAAGCCGGCATCTTCGAGATCCGCAACCTGCCTGAAGACCAGATGGGCGCCATCCTGGGCATCGCCTGCCCGCAGATCGTCTACCCTTACCTGCGCGGCAACGTGGCCGACATCATCCAGCGCGGCGGCTTCCCGCCCGTGCACCTGGCCGAAATCAACTTCCAGGCCATGTACGAACAGCAGCAAGCCCAGGCCGCCGGCCAGGTGGCTCAGTAATCAGCTGCCGCGCCCGGCCTGCTCTGGCAGGCCCGGGTGCCTGTTGCGTCCGATATGAAAATAGTCGTCGCCGGAGCCGGTGCCTGGGGCACGGCCCTGGCCATTGGCGCTTGTGCTGCACCGGCCGCCCATCAAGTCACCCTGTGGGGCCGTGATGCGGCCCAGGTGGCCGCCATGCAGGCCTCACGCCGCAACCAGCGCTACCTGCCGCTGGCCCCCTTGCCCGAATCCCTGACCCTGAGCGCCGCGCCGCTGGCCCCCCTGGCGGCGGGCAGCGATCTGGTGATCATCGGCACCCCGATGGCTGCTTTGCGCGCCACCCTGGCCAGCCTGGCGGATCTGACGGTGCCCGTGGCCTGGCTCTGCAAGGGCTTCGAGCGTGTGGCCGATGCCGATGCAAGCCAGGGCCTGCACGGCCTGCTGGCCCATGAAATTGCCGAGCAGGTGGCCCCGCGCCTGGCGGTGGGCACGCTCAGCGGCCCCAGCTTCGCCCGCGAGGTGGCCGAGGCCAAGCCCACCGCCCTGGTGGCGGCCAGCCACCAGGCCTCGGTGCGCCACGCCCTGGTCGAGGCCCTGCACGGTCCCAGCCTGCGGGTGTATGCCAACGATGACCTGGTCGGGGTCGAGGTGGGGGGCGCGGTCAAGAACGTGCTGGCCATCGCCACCGGCCTGTGCGACGGGCTGGACCTGGGTTTGAACGCCCGGGCCGCCTTGATCACCCGCGGCCTGGCCGAGATGACGCGCCTGGGCCTGGCCCTGGGGGCCCGGGTCGACACCTTCATGGGCCTCTCGGGGCTGGGCGATCTGGTGTTGACCGCCACCGGCGACCTGAGCCGCAACCGCCAGGTCGGCCTGCTGCTGGCGGCCGGCCAAAGCCTGCAACAGGCAGTCGACTCGCTGGGCCATGTGGCCGAGGGTGTTTACAGCGCCCGCACCGTGGTGCAGCGTGCCCGCCTGTTGGGCGTCGAAATGCCCATCTCCGAGGCCGTGGTGGCCTTGCTCGACGGCCAGCTGCAGCCGGCCGAGGCCGTGGCGGCCTTGATGGGGCGTGGCCCCAAGGGCGAAATGGCCTGAGCCCTGGCGGGCTTGGACCTCAGCGCGCGCTCACGCTCTCAGATCTCCAGGTTGTCGATCAGGCGCGTGCTGCCCAGGCGCGCCGCGCCCAGCACCACCAGCGGGTCACCCGCCTGGGGGGCCTGCAGGTCGCTGCGCCGACGCACGGTCAGGTAGTCGGGTGCCCAGCCGCGTGCCTTGAGGGCGGCCAGGGCGGCGGCCTCCAGGGCCTCGCGGTGCTGTGGCAAGGCATGCGCCGCGGCCAGTGCCTCGCGCGCCAGGCCGCGCAGGGCCAGTGACAGTTGCAGCGCCTCGGTGCGCTCCGCCTCGCTCAGGTAGCCGTTGCGCGACGACAGGGCCAGGCCGGCCTCGCTGCGCGTGGTCTCGGCCCCCAGCACCGTGATCGGCAATGCAAACTGCTGCACCATGCGCTGGATCACCATCAGCTGCTGGTAGTCCTTCTTGCCGAACACCGACACCCCTTCGGCATGGCCGGCAAACACGGCCGAGAACAGCTTCATCACCACCGTGCACACGCCGGTGAAGAAACCGGGGCGGAATTCGCCCTCCAGCAAATCAGCCAGGGCCGGGTCGGGCTGCACCTTGAAGGTTTGTGGCTCGGGGTACAGATCGGTTTCGCGTGGGGCAAACAGCACATGGCAGCCCGCAGCCTCCAGCTTGGCGCAGTCGGCCTCCCAGGTGCGCGGGTAGCTGTCAAAGTCTTCGTGCGGCAGAAACTGCAGCCGGTTCACAAAGATGCTGGCCACGGTCACATCACCCAGCGGGCGGGCCTGCTGGATCAGCGAAAGGTGCCCCTCGTGCAGGTTGCCCATGGTGGGCACAAAGGCAGGGCGCTGGGCCTGGGCAAGGGTCTGGCGAAGCTCCGCCACGCTGCGAACAATCTTCAAGTCTCGTCTCCGGCAAGGGCCCTGGGCCCAAAATGGGCGCGAGTGTAATCGCCAGCGAGGTATCAAAATGTATCGGTTTGCCTCAGTCGCCCAAGACAGCGCTGTCCGTTTGTACAAAAGATGACAGTTTGCTGAAAGCCCCTGGCGCAGCGGCTATGCTTCGCGCCCATGACGAAATTGCTTGAGTTCTCGCCCGCCGAGCTGGCGGCGCTGGCGCAGTCCGATGTGGCCCGGGCACTGCAAGAGGATGTGGGGCCTGCCGACCTGACCGCTGCCCTGGTGCCGGCGGGGCGGCGCATCACGGCCCGTGTGCTGGTGCGCGAACCGGCCGTGTTGTGCGGTCAGCCCTGGGCCGAGGCCGTGATCCGCCACTGCGACCCCAGCGCCGAGCTGCATTGGCAGGTGGCTGAGGGGCAAACCTGCCAGGCCGATCAGGTGGTGCTGGAGGTGCAGGGCGAGGCCCGGGCCCTGCTCACGGCTGAACGCACCGCCCTCAATTTCCTGCAACTGCTGAGCGCTGTGGCCACCCGCACCGCCGAGCACGTGGCCGCCGTGCAGGGCACCCGGGCCCGCATCGTCGACACCCGCAAGACCCTGCCTGGCCTGCGCCTGGCCCAGAAGTACGCCGTGCGCACCGGGGGCGGCCTGAACCACCGCATCGGCTTGTACGACGCCGTGCTGATCAAGGAAAACCACATCGCTGCCGCCGGTGGCATCCGCCCCGTGCTGGCGGCCGCACAGGCCGTGGCGGCGCAGGCCCAGTTCATCGAGATCGAGGTTGAAACCCTGGCCCAGCTGCAAGAGGCGCTTGAGGCCGGCGCCCGCATGGTGCTGCTCGACAACATGGACCTGCCTACCCTGCACGAGGCGGTGCGCCTGAACGCCGGCCGCGCCGTGCTTGAAATCTCGGGCGGTGTGACGCTGGATCGCCTGCCTGAACTGGCTGCCACCGGGGTTGACCGCATCTCCATCGGCGGCCTGACCAAGGACGTCAAGGCCACCGATTTCTCCATGCGTTTCGAGGACTGGGCATGAGTGCCGTGATTGACATCGACTACGAACAGCCGGCCTTGGCCGAAGGCAGCGTGTGCGCCACCCGCCGCGCCTGGGCCCGGGTGCCGCCCGAGCCCACCCAGGTCGAGCGCGGGGCGTTGAAAGACCGCATCCGCCGACTGCTCAAGGAGCGCAATGCCGTCATGGTGTCGCACTTTTATGTTCACCCCGATCTGCAGGACCTGGCCGAGGAAACCGGTGGCCTGGTCAGCGACTCGCTGGAGATGGCCCGCTTCGGCCGTGACCACACGGCCCAGACCCTGGTGGTGTCGGGCGTGCGCTTCATGGGCGAGACCGCCAAGATCCTGTCGCCGCACAAGCGCATCCTGATGCCCGATCTCGATGCCACCTGCTCGCTCGACCTGGGTTGCCCCACCGACGCCTTCAGCGCCTTCTGCGACGCCCACCCTGACCGCACCGTGGTGGTTTACGCCAACACCAGCGCCGCCGTGAAGGCCCGCGCCGACTGGATGGTCACCTCGGGCTGTGCGCTCGACATCGTGCAGGCCCTGAAAGACCAGGGCCAGAAGATCCTGTGGGCGCCCGACCGCCACCTGGGCCACTACATCCAGCGCGAAACCGGCGCCGACATGCTGTTCTGGAACGGGGCCTGCATCGTGCACGACGAGTTCAAGGCGTTTGAGCTGCAGGCCTTGATGCGCGAACATCCCCAGGCCAAGGTGCTGGTGCACCCTGAGTCGCCGGCCGACGTGGTGGCCCTGGCCGATGTGGTCGGCTCGACCTCGGTCATCCTCAAGGCCGCGCGCGAGCTGCCGGCCAGCGAGTTCATCGTGGCCACCGACAACGGCATGATGCACAAGCTGCGCACGCAAAACCCCGGCAAGACCTTCCATGAAGCCCCCACCGCCGGCAACAGTGCCACCTGCAAGAGCTGCGCGCACTGCCCCTGGATGGCCATGAACGGCCTGGCCGACGTGGCCCGCGTGCTGGAGACCGGTGCCAACGAGGTGTGGGTGGACCCTGCCCTGATCCCGCGCGCGCGCCTGCCCATCGACCGCATGCTGGCCTACACCGCCGCACTCAAGAACGGTCAACCCACCGCCGGTCTGGTACCCCACCTGGGGGCTGCTTGAGCGCCATGGGGGCGGTGCGCGTCCTGCTCGACTTTGCCGACCCGCACGACCCGGTTGGCCCGCGCACCCGTCACGCCTTCGCCCATCCCCTGCAGGTGCTGCAGGCCCGTGAGCTGAGCGACGTGGCCCCGGTGCTGCTGGCCGCCGAGGCCGCGGCCCAGGCCGGCCGCTGGGTGGTGGGCTACCTGCGCTACGAAGCCGCTCCGGCCTTTGATGCGGCACTGCAGGTGCACGCCGCACACGCCGCACACGCTGCGCAGGTGGGGCCGCTGGCCTGGTTTGCCGTGTTCGACCAGCCGCGGACCTGGCCCGCACCCGACGAGGGCGAGGCCCTGCCAGCCCGCGTCGATTGGCAGCCCCTGGATCAGGCCGCCGATTTTCAGCACCCCTTTGCCTGCCTGCAGCAGCAGATCGCCGCGGGCGATTTTTACCAGGTCAACCTCACGGCGCAGCGCCGGGGGCAGTTGGTGGACACCGAGCCGGATCTGCGCATCACCGAAGGCGAGGCGGGGCGTGCCCTGTTCGATGCCTTGCAACGTGCCCAGCCCGGCGGTTATGCGGCGCTGATCCAGACCGGTGAAGAGCAATGGCTGTCGGTGTCGCCCGAACTGTTTTTTGACTGGCGCGAGGGCCAGTTGCTCACCCGCCCCATGAAAGGCACCGCCCCACGTGGCGCCACCCCGGCGGAAGACGCAGCCCGGCGCCAGGCCCTGCTCGACAGCGCCAAGGAGCAGGCCGAAAACGTGATGATCGTCGACTTGCTGCGCAACGACCTGTCGCGCCTGGCCGACCCCTTTGGCGTCAGTGTGCCGCGCCTGTTCCAGGTGGAGGCCTTGCCCTCGGTGTGGCAGATGACCTCGGACGTGCAGGCCCGCACCCGGCCCGGCACGCGCCTGTTGGACGTGTTCACCGCCTTGTTCCCTTGCGGCTCGGTCACCGGTGCGCCCAAGGTGCAGGCCATGAAAGCCATCCAGGCGCTGGAGGCCGGGCCCCGTGAGGTGTATTGCGGCGCGATCGGCGTGTTGCGCCCCGGTGGGGCCGCCACCTTCAACGTGCCCATCCGCACCGTGGGCCTGCAGGGGCGCGAGGCCCGCTGCGGCGTCGGCAGCGGCATCACCGCGACCGCCGAGGCTGCGGGCGAATGGCGCGAGTGGCAACACAAGCAAGGCTTTCTGGAGCGCGCCAGCCAGCCCTTCGAGATTCTGGAAACCCTGCGCCTGCAGGACGGCGCCCTGTGCCACGGCCAACTGCACCTGGCCCGCATGGCCCGCGCCGCCCAGTACTTCAATGTGCGCTGGGACGAAGCCCATGTGCACAAGGTGCTGGCCCAGGTGGTGCGCCGCCAACCCCAGGGCCGCTGGCGCCTGCGCCTGCTGCTCGATGCCCAGGGCCTGGCCCATGCCGAAGCCTTTGCCCTGGACGATTCGCCCGCCCAGGTCACCCTGCGCCTGGCCCCCCAGGCCTTTGGCGAGGCCTTCAGCGAATTCACCCGCTACAAGACCACCCGCCGCGCCCACTACGACGCCATGGCCCCGGCCCAGCCCGGTGTCTTCGACACCCTGTTGTGGAACGAGCGTGGCGAGCTCACCGAGTGCACCCGCGGCAACGTGGCCCTGCTGCTGGACGGCCAGTGGTTGACGCCCGCGCTGCACTGCGGCCTGCTCGATGGCGTGGGCCGCCAAGCCGCGCTGCAGGAGGGCTGGCTGAGCGAGGGCGTGGTGCACGTGAGCGAGCTGCCCCGGGTGCAGGCGCTGGCCTTTGTCAACAGTCTGCGAGGGGTGATTCCGGCGCGGCTGGGCTGAGCATGGGCGGCCCGCTTATGCGGGTGCAGGTCTGTTGAGCCGATCGACCGGCCTCTTGGCCGGCTGGCCTGTGGCGCTTGCAGGTGCCCGGCAGGCCAGGGCGCCGCGTCACCTGATGGACTCATCTCAATTCGAAGGGGGGGCGCCATCATTCACAATTGGTAACAGCGGCCTTGCCCTGGACGGGCTCAGGGCGGCGATGTTCCGGAATGAAACCATGCAACACCAAGAAGCGAGTCAGTCGGCGGTCCTCGGGATGGGCCCGGGCCAGGCCGTCGAAGCGGTTTCCATGCCTTGGCAGCAGGCGCTGGAGGCCGCGGGCGATGGCGTGTGGGAGTGGGATGTGCCCAACGACCGCCTGCACTATTGCGGTCGCCTGGCGGCCCTGCTGGGCCACCTGCCAGCGACGCTGGGCAGCACCGAGGCGGATGCCGGGCATTTGCAGCATCCGGACGACCGAGCGGAGGTGCGCAGGCGCCTGGACTTGCACTTGTCAGCGCGATGGCCTGTGTATGTTGCCGAATACCGCATGCGTTGTGCGGATGGTTCGTACCTGTGGATTCTGGCCCGCGGCCAGGTGACGGAACGGGGGGCTGATGGGCGGGCGCTGCGCATGGTCGGAACCCATGCAGACACCACCTTGCGCAAGCTGCGCGAACAGGAGTTGCGCGGTTTCAGCAAAGAGTTGACCGATACCAGCATGGGGTTTCCTGATCGCATGGTGGAGGTGGATATTCAAGGGCGCCTGGTCGATTCGGCCGGATGGCCCGAGGTGACCGGAACGGATCAGCCGGCCTGTCCGGCAGGGCTGGAGGTGGATCTGCCCCTGCTGCGGCGAGCGCTGCAGGCGGCGGCGCAAACCGGCACTTCCTGTGGGCACCGCCACCCGGTGGACGGGCTGGCAGGGCACCGTTGGCAGGAGGTCTCGGTCTACCGTCGCCACCGTCTCTGCGAGGGGCAGCAGCGATTTCTGGTCGTCATCCGCGATGTCACGCGGCAAAAGGCCCTGGAAGACGAGTTGCGCATTGTCGGCAAGGTGTTCGAGAGTCAGCAGGCCATGGTACTGATCGACACCACGCACACCGTGGTGCGGGTCAATCAAGCCCTGTGTGACTTGTTGGGGTACGAACGCCAGGCCCTGATGGGCCGCAAGGCCTGGGACATCCTGCAGGGCAGCAGTCTGACGCCATCCGATCAATCGGGTTTTTGGACTGCCTTGCAGGCCCGCGGCGAGTTTGACGAAGAAATCACCTTCGTGCGGGGCAATGGCGAGTTGGTCACGCTCTGGTATTCGATCACCCTGGTGCAGGACGAAGAGGGTGCTGTGACCCATTACGCGGGCTTGGTGTCCGACGTGACCGAGCGCCGCCGCCGCCGGGAAGAGCAGTTGGCCAAGAACCTGGCCCAACGCCATGCCCTGGTCCGGGAGGTGCATCACCGCATCAAGAACAACCTGCAGGGCATCGTGGGCATCCTGCGCGCCTTCGGCTATCAGCACCCCGACACACTGGAGGCCATCAACCATGCGGTGACCCAGGTCCAGAGTGTGGCGGTGATCCATGGCCTGCAGGGGCGATCCACACTGGAGCAGGTGCGCCTGTGCGAACTCACTTCTTCGATCGCCCTGGGCGTGGGGGCCTTGTTCCAGACCGAGATCGGGATCGACATTCCCACGCCCTGGCAGCCTTGCCTGCTCGCGGCGTCCGAGGCCGTGCCGGTGGCCCTGATCCTCAATGAACTGATGTTGAATGCCGTCAAGCACCGGCGTGATCCGCAGAGCCGGGTGCAGGTCAGTCTGTGCAAGGGAGAGTCCGAGGATCAGGTTCAGATGTCGATTTTCAACGCCGGCTCCTGGCAGCCGGTGGCCGGTGACGAGCACGTTGGGCTGGGACTGGTCGAGATGCTGATGCCTCGCGCGGGGGCCCGCCTGTCCCACAGCCAATCGCCTCTGGGGGTGAACACCCTGCTGGTGCTGGGGGCGCCGGTCATTTCGCTGCTGCCTGGAGCGTATTCATGAGCCCCGCGGAGCTGGCCTGGGGCCAGGTGCACCTGTTGATGATTGATGACGATCGGCTGATCCTGTCGACGGTGTCGCAGGGCTTGACGCAGGCGGGCTACCGAGTGAGCACGGCCGAGTCAGTGGCTCAGGCCGAAGAGCTGTTGTCGGCCGGGCAGCGCCCGCACCTGGTGTTGCTGGATCTGCACCTGCCGGATGACGAAGGCCTGAGCCTGGCGGACAGCCTGCGCGATCTCGACAACCTGCCCTTTGTGGTCTTCAGTGCCTACAGCGATGCCCGCACCGTCGAGCGTGCCACCAGCGCTGGTGCGCTGGGCTACCTGGTCAAACCTCTGGACGTGCCTCAGATGGTGCCCGCCATCAAGGCGGCGTTGATGCGCTCGCACGAACTCCGGGACTTGCGCAGCACCGGCGCTCAGTTGCAGACCGCGCTGGATCTGGAGCGTGACATCAGCGTGGCGGTCGGCATCACCATGGTCGAGCACCGCTTGAGCCGTGACCTGGCTTTCAAGCGCCTGCGGGCCACTGCGCGTTCCCAGCGTCGCAAATTGGCCGAGGTGGCGGCGGAATTGATCCGCTCTTTCGAAGTGATCCACCAAATCTGAGGGTTCACTTCTGTTCATTTTTGGTTATTTGTAATAACATGTTAATGGAGTGGTGACCTTGATGCATGTCACTGTTTCGTTCTGAGGCCAAGAACCCGCCTCGTTGATCCGTCGCCGTGACCCTGTTGAGGCGCGGCGGTGAAACGACTCTTTCATTCGAGAGATGGGGTGTTCATGGGCTTTCTTTCAATCACCTGCGCCGCGCGTGGCCTGGCGCATGGCGCGGACCCGGCCTTGAGGTTGGGGGCGGGCAAGGGCATGGGGCGGTACCGGCTCGACAGGGTTCGGCCAGGCTGCGGCGGCCGGGGGCCCCGATGAAGCTCAACCTGCCGGTGACCCAGAGGGAATTTGATTTCCCGGCTTCCGAGACGCTGTTGTCCACCACCGATGTCGACAGCCACATCACCTACGGCAACGCCGCCTTTGTGCGTGCCAGCGGCTACACCCCTGATGAACTGCGACAGCAGCCCCACAACCTGGTGCGGCACCCGGACATGCCTCCCGAGGCGTTCGCAGACATGTGGCGCAGTCTGCGCTCCGGTCGTTCGTGGTCTGGCCTGGTGAAGAACCGGCGCAAGAACGGCGATCACTACTGGGTGCGGGCCAATGCGGCCCCTATGAGGCGCCGCGGCGTGCTGACCGGCTACCTGTCGGTGCGCACCCGGCCCGGGCGCGCGGAGGTCGAGGCGGCCGAACGTCTTTATTCGCGGTTCCGGGCAGGCGAGGCCAAGGGTTGGCGCTTCCACCGGGGTCTGGTGGTGCGCACCGGGCTGCTGGCCTGGCTCGGGGTCCTGCAACTGCTGCCAACCCGGTGGCGCCTTGGGTTGCCGATGGCGCTGCTCGGCCTCAGCCTGCTCGCCACCATGGCTGCGGCCGGGCTGGACGGGCGCCAGCAATGGCAACTGATCCCGCCCATGCTGGCGGCCTTGCTGCTGGTCTGGGGGTTTCTGCAGTTTCAACTGGTCTCCCCTTTGGGCCGAATCCAGGCCCTGGCCGAACAGGTGGCTCAGGGCGAGGTGGCTCAGGACCTGGGCCTGCAGCGCTGCGACTCGGTGGGGGTGATTGCCCGCTCCATCCATCAGGCCGGCCTGAACCTCCACTCGCTGATGTCCGACGTTCAGGAGCAGGTGGCGGGCCTGCAGCGCGCCAGTGAACAGGTGGCTGCGTCCAACACCGAACTGGCCCACCGCACCGAGCAGGCCGCCAGTGCGCTGGAGCAGACCTCGGCGGCCATGGCGCAGCAGACCCAGGCTGTGCAGCAGAACCACCGGGCCGCCAGCGATGCCGGCGACGTGGTTGCGCTGGCCACCCAGGCCGCCCTCAGCGGCGGACAGGCGGTGGATGACATCGTCGCCACCATGGGCCTGATTTCGGAGTCCAGCCGCCGCATTGCCGACATCATCGGAGTGATCGACGGCATTGCCTTCCAGACCAATCTGCTCGCACTGAATGCCGCCGTCGAGGCGGCGCGAGCCGGCGAGCATGGGCGGGGCTTTGCGGTCGTCGCCTCGGAGGTGCGTGTGCTGGCCCGGCGCTCGGCCGAGGCGGCACGAGAGATCAAGAAGCTCATTGACGATTCGGTGCACAAGGTCGACAGCGGTGCTGCCCTGGTCTCCGTGGCCGGGCAGACCATGTCCGACGTGGTGAGCCAGGTCGATCGCGTCCAGGCCCTGATGGGCGCCATCGGCCAGGCTTCGCGAACCCAGGCAACGGGCATTCTGCAAGTCGGACAGGCCATGGCGGAGCTGGATCGCATGACACAACAGAACGCCCAGATGGTGTCGCAAAGCCGGGCCGCCGCATCGGCCATGGGCGAGCAGGTGGCCAGGCTGACGGCGGCGGTGCAGGTCTTCGCCCCGTGAACACACCTGACGTGGCGCACCATCTCGGCGATTGGCGGGCCGACCTGGCGGAAGGGCACGACCATCCTGTGCAGCGCGTGCTGGGCTTTGCCCTGCTGTTGCTGGCCCTGCCGCTGGCGCTCCGGGTGCTGCAGCCCGAGCCGATCTGGCCTCTGTCGGAGGCCCAGTGGCTGTGGGCTCGCAGTGCCATGGGCCTGGTGTCGGTGGTGGTGGCCTTGCTCGTGTTCGTCACGGGCTATCGCGCGATCTTGTCGGCCCGCAAAGGGGCGGTGGTCACCCTGGGCCTGGCGTTTCTGGCCGTCGCGATGCTGGAGTTCAGTCTCCTGATGGTCTTGCCGGGCATGCCTGCCATCGGCCCTGCGCAGACCGTGCAGAGAACCATGCTGCTGTCCATGGCGGCCCGTTGGGTGGCCGCACTGGCCTTGCTGCTGTTTGTGTCCTTGCCGGTGTTGCCGCAATACAGCCTGAAGGCCAAACGCCTGGCGGTGGCCGGGGTGGCGCTCTTGAGCATCGGCCTGGCGGCCTGGTGCATTGCCCAGCCTGGCGACTGGCCCGTCCTGTTCGAGCCTGAGTGGGGCCTGACACCCCTCAAGGTGGGCTTGGAGTGGGGGGTGATCGGCCTCCACGTGGCCTCGGCGGTGGTGTTGTGGCGCCGCCGGGCCTCGCTGGTCACGGAGTGCGTGATGGCCCTGGCATTTGCCGTGTCCTTGTCCGCCTTGGCCGCGCTGCTGGGGACCTTGCAGAACGACGCGAATCGGAGCTGGATTGTCCTGAGCAGTCAGGCTTACAAATTGGCCGGGTACCTGTTTCTTTTCCACGCCACCTTCCATGAGGCCTTGCGCCGGCCTCTGGAGCGCATGGCGGTGCAAGGCCTGCGCGAGAGCCTGGTGCTCAACGTGGCCCCGGACGGTGTGCTGTGGATCAGCGAGACAGGTTGCATCCTGATGGCGAACCCTGCCATGGCCCAGATGTCGGGCTACGAGGCCTCGGCATTGATCGGGCAGAACGTCGACATCTTTCTGCCTCCGGAGCTGCGGGCACGCCATGCGCAATCGATGCGTGCCTTTTTTCAGCAAAGCGATGCCCGGGCCATGGGGCAGATCGAGCTCAAACTGCGCCGGGCCGACGGCGTGATGGTGCCGGTGGACATCTCGCTGGGTCACTGGAAAGACGAGCAGCAACAGCATGCCATCGCCTATGTGCGCGATCTGCGTGAGCGCAAGGGCTTTGAAGACTCCTTGCGGCACCGGGCCACCCATGATCAGCTCACCGACCTGCCCAACCGCTGGTTGTTCAATCTGCAACTCGAGCAGGCGCTGGCCCACGGCCGGCGCACGGGGCATCGGGTGGCGGTGCTGTTCCTCGATCTCGACGATTTCAAGACCGTCAACGACACCTTTGGCCATGGTCCAGGGGATGAGCTGCTGATTCAGGTCAGCCAGCGCCTGCGCCAGGCGGTGCGTGAAAGTGACCTGCTGGCGCGCCTGGGGGGCGACGAGTTCGCCCTGCTGTTGCCGGACGTGGGCGAGGTGGCAGAAGCCACCCAGGTGGCGGCCAAACTGTTGTCGGTGCTGGACGAGCCCTTCGTGGTGAATGGCCACGATGTGCTCTCGGGAAGCAGCCTGGGCATCGCTTTCTTCCCTGACGACGCGCAGGACAGCGAAGGCCTCATGCGCTGCGCCGACATGGCCATGTACCAGGCCAAGCGATCGGGCCGGGGCGCCCAGGCCTGCTATTCGGCACACCTCCATCTGGGGGCGCACGAAAACCTGCAGATGCACCTTCGCCTCAAGGAGGCGATCGGCCGTGGCCGCCTGGCCTTGCACTACCAGCCCCAGGTCGACCTGCGCAGCGGTGACATCGTGGGCGCCGAAGCCCTGCTTCGCTGGCATGACGAACTGCTGGGCGAGGTGTCTCCGGCACGCTTCATTCCGGTGGCCGAGTCAACCGGCCTGATCCTGCCCCTGTCCGACTGGGTGCTGGTCACCGCCTGCCAGCAGATCGCCGACTGGGCCCGGCAGGGCATGGCTTTGCGCGTGGCCGTCAATCTGTCGGCGCACCAGTTCCGGCAGGGCCAACTGCCGGAACGCGTGCGCGCAGCGCTGGCCTCGTCCGGGGCGCCAGCCCACCTGCTGGAGATCGAGATCACCGAATCGGTGGCCATGATGCACCCGGCCCTGGCGCGGGAGCAGCTGGAGGCCCTGGTCGGGATGGGGTGCAGCGTGGCGCTCGATGACTTCGGTACCGGCTACTCGTCCATGGCCTACCTGAAGGCCCTGCCGGTGTCGACGATCAAGATCGACCGGGGGTTCATCCAGGACATTCCCCACGACCAGAGCGATGCGCAGATCTCGCGCTCGATCATCGCTCTGGCTCATGGCCTTGGCCTGTCGGTGGTGGCCGAGGGCGTGGAGACAGAAGCCCAACGCAGCTTCCTGGCCAGCCATGGTTGCGAGGTCTACCAGGGCTGGCTGTTTGCCCGGGCCATGCCTGCCGCTGAGTTCGGCGTCTTCTATCGCAACGCCACCGGGCGCCAGCCGGCCGTGCCTTGACGCGGCGCGCGAGCGGGGCGGGCCAGAGCGCGACCCCTGCGCCATGCGTTTAGCCGCCCCCCACCAACCACCCCTGCCGCGTCAACCACCGCCCCAGCTCGTTGTCATTGCCCAGGCCCAGCTTGGCGAACAGGTGGGCGCGGTGGGTTTCCACCGAGCGGGGGCTGCAGGGCGGCTCGAGCTGGCGCGCGATCTCCTTGTTGGCCCAGCCCAGGCCGACCAGGCGGGCCACCTCGCGTTCGCGCTGGGTCAGGCTGTCCCATTGCTGCAGGGCCCGGGCGCGGGCCTGGGCTTCGGCCAGGGCCGCAGGCAGGCGCTCCAGCAGGCGGGCGGTGTCGGGTTTGACCACCCAGTCGAAGGCGCCCTGGCGCATGGCCTCGAGCGCGGTGGGAATGTCGCCGTGGCCCGACAGGAACAGCACCACCAGGGGGCTGCGGCGCTGGCGCAGTTGCTCCAGCACGGCCATGCCGCTCAGGCCGCCCATGCGCAAGTCCAGGATCACGCAACCGGTCTGGCCTGGGGCCAAGGCCTGCAGGAAGGCCTCGCCCGATTCAAAGCCCTGCACCGGCAGGCCCTGGGCAAACAGCAGCAGCAGCAGCGAGCGGCGCACGGCCTCGTCGTCATCAACCAGGAACAGGGTGGGGGTGGTGGGGCTCATGGGGTGGCGGGGGCCGAAGCTGGCTGGGGTGTCACGGGCATCGGGGGCATCAGGGGCAGGGTGAAGAAGAAGACGGCGCCGGGTTGGCTGTCGTGGCGCTCGCGCACACCCAACTGGCCGCCATGGGCTTCCACCAGGGTGCGGCAGATGTTCAGGCCGAGCCCCAGGCCATCGGCCTTGGTGCTGAAAAAGGGGTTGAACACCTGTTCTCGCAGGGCTGTCGAGACGCCCGGGCCGTGGTCGGCCACGCACAGTTCGAGCTGCTCGCCCTGCACGCTGGCGCTCAGTTCGATGGCCCGTCGCGCGGCCGGCAGGTGCTCGGTGGCCTGCAGGGCGTTCTGCAGCAGGTTGATCAGCAGTTGCTCCAGCAGCAGGCGGTCGCCGCGCACGGGGGGCAGGGCGGCCAGCGCATGGCGGTCCAGCCGCAGTGGGGCGGCGGCCAGTTCGGCCTGCAACAAGCCCTGCACGCGCTCCACCACCTGGGCCAGCTGACAGGCCTGGTGTTGGCCACCCTGGGGCCGGATCAGGCCGCGCACGCGCTGCACGATCTCGCCGGCGCGGCGTGCCTGGGCCACGATGTCACCCAGCGCTGATTGCAGCAGTTCGGGGGGGCCCTGGCGGGCCAGGGCCTGGGCGGCCAGGGCAAAGTTCGTCAAGGCCGTCAGTGGCTGGTTCAGCTCGTGGGCCAGGGTGGAGGCCATTTCGCCCAGGCTGGCCAGGCGGGCGCTGCGTTGCAGCTGCAGGGCCTGCTCGCGCTGGCGCTGTTCGGCCTGGCGCTGGGCGGTGATGTCCACCACCGAGCTCATCCAGCCCTGGTGCTGGCCCTCCGCGTCGATCAACGGGGCGGTGTAGACCATGGTGATCACGTCATGCCCGTCGCGGTGGCGGATGCGCGACTCGAAGCCCTGGGGCGCGGCGCGGCCCTGCAAGGCGGCCTCGCTGTCGCGCTGGTGGCGGTCCATCTCGTCGGGGTGCCAGTACGGGTAGGGCGGCAGGCAGTCCAGCAGTTCGTCGGCACGGTAGCCCACCATGTCGCACAGGGCGGGGTTGACGTAGATGATGCGGCCCTCTCGGTTGCGCGCCCGCATGCCCACCAGCAGCGAGTCTTCCATGGCCTTGCGAAAGGCATGCGCCAGTTGCAGGTCGCGGGTGCGCTCCTGCACACGCAACTCCAGCTCTTGCCGGGCCTGGCGCTGTTCGGCAAAGCGGCGCTCGCGCTGTTGCCAGCCCAGGGTGGCCAGCAGCAGCACCGCAGCGCCCAGCGTGGCCAGGGCCAGGGCCTGGCGTCGGGCCTGGGCCACGTCGGCCAGGTCGGTGCTCACGGTCAGCGTCCAGCCCAGCTCGGGCAAAGGCGTGTCCAGGGCCAGCAGCTCCCGCTGCCGTCCGCCTTGTCGGGTGCGCAGCCGGTACTCCGCCTGATCGGCCGCTCGCTCCAGTCGCCAGGGCAGGGCCGGGTAGGCCAGGGTCTGCGGGGGGCCGTACTGTTCGTGGCGGGCCAACCAGGCCAGATCGTCGGGCGACAGTGGGCGGCTGCTGCGGTACAGCCAATCGGGCTCGGAGCTCAGGAACACAATGCCGCGGCTGTCTTGCAGCAGCACCGGGGCGCTGGCCTTGGCCCAGGCCTGGCTCAGTTCCTCCAGCCCCACCTTGACGGCCACGACGCCTCGCACCACCCCATGCTGGCGCACGGGTTCGGCAATGAACAGGCCTGGCGCCCCGGTGGTCAGACCCACCCCGTAAAAAGTGGTGCGCACCCCCTGGCTGGCCTGTTCGAAATAGGGCCGTTGCCGGTAGGACTGCCCCACAAAGCTGTGAGGCGTGTTCCAGTTGCTGGCGGCCAGGGCCTGGCCGTTCAGGTCCATCACGTACAGCGCGGCCGACTCGGTGCGCCCGCGCAGGTCTTCAAAGTAGCGGTTCACCTGCTGGCGCCGCAGAGGCAGCTCGGGCTGTGCCAGCAAGGCCAGCACCTCGGGATGGCGGGCCGCCGCGTAAGGCAGGTAGTCGTAGCGCTCGGCCACCCCGCGCAGGGCCAGGCTGTAGACCTCGGCGGCCTGATGCAGCTCGGCTGTCTTGGCCTGCAGTTCGCGGCGTTCGGCCCAATGGCCGGCCAGGCCGACGGCGGCGGCCGTGAGCAGGCCCAGGCCCAGCCAGGCCAGCGGGCGCGGGCGGGTCAGGCGCTGCAGCAGGGGCGGGAGTGGGTTGGGCATGGTGGTCGGGGGCGAAGGCCAGGGGCCGTGCTGGGGCTGGTGGGCGCCAACGATAGCGCGAGCGGTGGTGGTCAGCCGCTCGAACGGTGACTTCTGCGTAGTTTTACGCAGAACGGTGCCCCGGCGGGCACGGATGCGCGGCCGGGCGGTGATTTTGACAATGGCGTGAAACCCTTTGCATGGAGACACACCACATGAATGCATCCGCCCGTGGCGCTGCAGCCTCGGCTGCCGCGACCCCCTCAGCCCCCGTTTCGCCATCCGAGCGCATCGAAGCCCGGCGTCTGCGCGCCATCCTGGTCGGCTCGGCCGGCAACCTGGTCGAGTGGTACGACTTCTACACCTACGCCGCTTTCTCGCTGTACTTTGCCAACTCTTTCTTTCCGGCCCAGGATGCGACCGCGCAGATGATGTCCACCGCCGGCATTTTTGCCCTGGGCTTTTTCATCCGGCCGCTGGGCGGCCTGCTGTTCGGCCGCATCGCCGACCGCCGTGGCCGCAAGACCGCGCTGATGGGTTCGGTGCTGCTGATGTGTCTGGGCTCGCTGATCATTGCCTGCGCTCCCACCTATGCGGTGGTGGGCGCCTGGGCGCCCGTGCTGCTGTTGCTGGCGCGGCTGCTGCAAGGCCTCAGCCTGGGGGGTGAATATGGCTCCAGCGCGACCTACCTGTCCGAGATGGCCACCTCCAGGCACCGGGGCTTTTACGCCAGCTTTCAGTACGTGACCCTGATCGGCGGGCAGTTGACGGCACTGCTGGTGTTGCTGGTGTTGCAGCACCTGTTGCTGAGCGATGCCCAACTGCGCGACTGGGGCTGGCGGATTCCGTTTCTGATCGGTGCCGGCCTGGCCGTGTTGGCCCTGCGCATGCGCAAGGACTTGCACGAAACCGCCTCGTTCGAGGCCAGCCGCAGCCAGGCCAAGCCCCTGAGCGGCCTGCGCCAGTTGGCCCAGCACCCGCGTGAAGTGTTGCTGGTGATCGGCCTGACCATGGGCGGTACCCTGGCGTTCTACGTTTACACCACTTACATGCAGAAGTTTCTGCGTCTGTCCGTGGGCTTGACAGACAGCCAGACCACCGCCGTCTCGGCCGCGTCGCTGGTGTTTGCCATGCTGCTGCAGCCGATCTACGGCGCGCTGTCCGACCGCGTGGGCCGGCGCCCCTTGCTGGTGGGTTTTGCCTTGCTGGGCACGATCTTCACCGTGCCGCTGCTGACCGCCATCCGCCATGCCCAGGGCCCTTGGGAGGCCTTTGGCCTGATCGCCTGCGCCTGGCTGATCGTGTCGGGCTACACCTCGATCAATGCGGTGGTGAAGGCCGAGCTGTTCCCGGCCGCCATCCGAGCCACCGGGGTGGGCGTGCCGTATGCGCTGGCGGTGTCGGTGTTTGGCGGCACGGCCGAGTACGTGGCGCTGTGGTTCAAGCAGGCGGGGCTGGAAAGCGGCTTTTACTGGTATGCCACCGCCGTGATCGCGTGCACCTTGATCGTGTGCTGGTGCATGCGCGACACGCGCAGCACCTCCAGAATCGACGCTGAAAATCCGGCTTGACTCACCAGGCGTGCAGCGCCGGGTCCGGAAAGCTGCCGTCCTTGACCGCGCGCACATAGGCCTGCAGGGCGGCCTGCACGCTGCCGGCGCCGTCCATGAAGTTGCGCACGAACTTCGGGTTCTTGCCCAGGTTGATGCCCAGCATGTCGTGCATCACCAGCACCTGGCCCGCGGTGTCGGGGCCGGCGCCGATGCCGATGGTGGCGCAGCGCGTCAGCTCACGGGTCAGCTCGCCGGCCAGGGTGGCCGGCACCATCTCCAGCACCAGCATGCTGGCGCCGGCGGCCTCCAGGGCCCAGGCCTGTTCCTTCAGCAGGGCAGCGCTGTCGCCACGGCCTTGCACCCGGTAGCCGCCCAGGGCATGCACGGTCTGCGGTGTCAGGCCCAGGTGGGCGCACACGGGGATGCCGCGCTCCACCATGAAGCGCACCGTCTCGGTGGTCCAGCCGCCGCCTTCGAGCTTGACCATGTGGGCGCCGGCCTGCAGCAGGGCCACGGCGCTTTCCAGCGCCTGCTCGCGGCTGCTCTGGTAGCTGCCAAAAGGCAGGTCGCCGATGATCCAGGCCGTGCCCTGCACGCGGCGCAGGCCGCGCGCCACGCTTTCGGTGTGGTAGCACAGGGTGTCCAGGCTCACGCCCACGGTGCTGGGCAGGCCCTGGCAGACCATGCCCAGCGAATCACCCACCAGCAGGCACTCCACCCCGGCCGCATCGGCCATGGCGGCAAAGGTGGCGTCGTAAGCCGTGAGCATGGTGATTTTTTCACCCCGGGCGTGCAGCTCGGCCAGGCGCGGCAGGCTCAGCGGCTTGCGGGTGGCCACCGGCGAGGCCGGGGGCAGGGTGCCGTAGGGCGAACTGAGGGGCGTGTCGGTGGCGGTCATGGGGGTCTCCGGGTGCCTGTGGGGTCTCAGACCGCGCCGGGCAGCACAGTGGGCTGCGCCACGGGGTCGGTCTGGGGGTGATCGGTGCTGTAGTGCAGGCCGCGGCTTTCGCGGCGCTGGCGGGCCGAACGCACCATCAGTGCGGCCACGTCACACAGGTTGCGCAGTTCCAGCAAAGCACGGCTGGGGTGTCCCAGGTGCCACAGGCGTGCGCTGGCGGTCTGCAACGGGGCCAGGGCCTGGTCGGCGGCCTGCAGGCTGGCGTCGCTGCGCACAATGCCGACCTGGGCCGACATCAGCTGGCGCAGTTGCTGGCGCAGGGCGGCCGCATCGGCGTCCAGAGCAGGCTCGGGTGGCGGGTTGGCCAGGTCGGGCGGTGCGCTGGGGCGGCTGGCAGGCAGGGGCTCGGCCAGCACCTGGTCGGCCGCCGCGCGCGCAAACACCAGGCATTCGAGCAGCGAGTTGCTGGCCAGCCGGTTGGCGCCATGCAGGCCGGTGCAGGCCACTTCGCCAATCGCCAGCAGGCCCGGCAGATCGGTGCCCCCGGCCAGATCGGTCAACACACCGCCGCAGGTGTAGTGGGCGGCGGGCACCACCGGGATCGGCTGGCGCGTGATGTCGATGCCCAGGGCCAGGCAGCGTGCTGCAATGTTGGGAAAGTGCGCCTGCAAAAAGGCCGGGCTCTGGTGCGAGATGTCCAACTCGACACAGGGCAGCCCGTGGCGTTTCATCTCGGCGTCGATGGCCCGCGCCACCACGTCGCGTGGGGCCAGTTCGGCACGGCTGTCGTACTCGGGCATGAAGCGCTCGCCGCCGACCGTGGCCGGGCGTTTGAGCAGGCCGCCTTCGCCGCGCACCGCCTCGCTGATCAGAAAGCCCTGGGCTTCGGGGTGGCACAGGCTGGTCGGGTGGAATTGCACAAACTCCAGGTTGGCCACACGGCAACCGGCACGCCAGGCGGCGGCCATGCCATCGCCGGTGGATGTGTCGGGGTTGGTGGTGTGGGCGAACACCTGGCCGGCGCCGCCGCTGGCCAGCACGGTGTGCGGGGCCAGCAGGGTGCGCCGCAGGCCGTGCGTCGTGTCCAGCAGGGTCACGCCCAGGCAGCGGCGTGCGGCCCCATCGGCGTTGGGTGGGGCCAGCACCAGATCGATCAGGCTGTGCCCCTCCAGCACCGTGATGCCCGGGGTGCGGCGCACCACGTCCATCAGGGTGCGCTGCACGGCGGCACCGGTGGCATCGGCCACGTGGGCGATGCGGCGGGCACTGTGCCCGCCTTCCCGGGTCAGGTGCAGGGCGCCCTGCTCCTGGGTGAAGGGCACGCCCTGGGCCTGCAGCCAAGCCATGGCGGCAGGCGCACCCTCGACCACGAAGCGCGTGGCGGCCTCGTCGCACAGGCCGGCCCCGGCCACCAGGGTGTCGCGCACATGGTCGTCAAAGCTGTCGTCGGCGGCCAGCACGGCGGCAATGCCGCCCTGGGCCAGGCCACTGGCCCCGGCGTCCAGGGTGGCCTTGCTGATCACCGCCACACGGCGGGTGGGGGCCAGCAGCAGGGCGGCGCAAAGGCCGGCCAGGCCGCTGCCGACGATGAGGGTGTCGAATTCGGTCACGGTGGAGGGGGGGATGAAGGATGGGGCATGGCCCCGGGGCGTTCAGGCCGGGGTGTAGGCCAGGCGCACGTAGATCGGGGCAAAGGCCTCGGCCTGGGTGATCTCGATCAGGGTCTCCTTGGCCAGTTCGAGCAGGGCGATGAAGGTGACCACCAGCACGGTGCTGCCTTTTTCGGGTTCGAACAGGTCTTCGAACTCGACAAAGCGGCGGCCCTGCAGGGCCCGCAACACCTTGCTCATGTACTCGCGCACGCTGAGTTCTTCGCGGGTGATGCGGTGGTGTTGCACCAGGCGCGCGCGTTTGAGGATGTCGCGCCAGGCCTCCTGAAGATCGACCACGTGCACATCGGGAAAGCGCGGTTGCAGGCTTTGCTCGATGTAGACCTGGGCCCGCATGAAGTCGCGGCCGAACTGGGGCAGGGCATTGAGCTTGGCGCCGGCCAGCTTCATCTGCTCGTACTCGAGCAGGCGGCGCACCAGCTCGGCACGCGGGTCTTCGGGCTCCTGCCCTTCGGGCGCCGGCTTGGGCGGCAGCAGCATGCGCGACTTGATCTCGATCAGCATGGCCGCCATCAGCAGGTATTCGGCCGCCAGTTCGAGGTTGCGGGTGCGGATCTCGTCCACATACACCAGGTACTGGCGCGTCACCGCGGCCATCGGGATGTCGAGGATGTTGAAGTTCTGCTTGCGGATCAGGTACAGCAGCAGGTCCAGCGGGCCTTCAAAGGCCTCCAGAAAGACCTCCAGTGCATCGGGCGGGATGTACAGGTCGGTCGGCATGGCGAACAGCGGTTCGCCATACAGGCGGGCCACCGCCACGTGATCGACCACGCTAGGCATCGCCGATCCCTCGGTGGCACCGTCAGGGGCAGGCGGGAGCAGCGCCGTGTCGGCGCCTGGGCTGGGCTTCATGGGTGGGGGTGGGGCAGGCGCGCGCCGGGCGGGGGCCGTTGGGGGGCGCCGGGCCTGGGCCTCAGTGGCCGTTTTGGTAGACGTAGGGCTTTTGCGGCACGCGGGCCTGCTTGAAGCCGGCCTGGCTTTCGCGGTCTTGCTCGCGGTCCCACAGCAGGCCGCGGCCCGCTTGTTGCTGGGCGTCCAGTTCGGGCTTGGCGGCCTTGAGCTGTTCGATGAACTGGGTGGCGTCAGAGGTGTAGTGAGGGCGGGCGAAGATCGACATGTTGCAAGTCCTTTGGGCGCGATTTTACCGGCCCCGGGGCCCGGCTCGTTCAAAGCCCAGGCGAGGGGCCGTTTTGCGCCTGGGCCTCGGCCTGGGCGGCCGCCAGTTCGGCGCTCAGCCCCGAGCGTCGGGCCAGGTCGTGCGGCTGGGGTTGCAGCCCTTCCAGGTGCAGCGTGCCGCCATGCTGGCGCACCACCCGGTGCAACTGGCGCAGGGCATCGACCCCAGTGGAATCCAGGGCGATCAGCTGACGCGCTTCGAGCACCACGCGGGTGCCGGGCGGTGCCTGCTCCACCGCGCTGACCAGCCGGTCGATGCGGTCTACCGCCCCGAAGAACAGCGCGCCATACAGCTGAAAGCGCAACTCCGGCCCCTGGACGGGCACCGGCGCCACGCTGAACAGCGAACTCATGCGCCGGATGAACAGCGCGCAGGCCAGCAGCAGCCCGAATTCAATGGCCACCGTGAGGTCGAACACCACCGTGAGCACAAAGGTGCCCAGCATCACCAGCCGGTAATGGCCGGAGTAGTGCTTGAGATCGGCGAATTCGTGCCATTCGCCCATGTTCCAGGCGACAAACAGCAGGATGCCGGCCAGCACAGGCAGCGGAATCAGCAGCGCCAGCGGCGCCGCCAGCAGCACGATCAGTGCCAGCGTGGCGGCATGCACCAGCCCCGAGACCGGTGAGCTGGCGCCCGAGCGGATGTTGGTCACGGTGCGGGCGATGGTGCCTGTGGCCGGCATGCCGCCGAACAGGGGGGTGACGAAGTTGGCCACGCCCTGGGCCATCAGCTCCTGGTTGGGGTCGTGGCGCGGGGTGTTGCTGATCTGATCGGCCACCCGGGCGCACAGCAGTGACTCGACCGCCCCCAGCAGGGCAATGGTGAGCGTGGGATTGAGCAGGTGCTTGGCGGTTTCCCAACTGAAATCGGGCAGGGCCAGCTCGGGCAGGCCGGCCGGGATGCTGCCGAAGCGGCTGCCGATGGTCTCGACCTGCAGGCCCAGCACCCAGGCCAGCAGGGTGAGTGTGACCAGGGCCACCACCGGGCCGGGCAAGCGCGAGGTCACGCGCAGTGCGCGGCGCATGCCAGGGATGTCGTCAAGGGAGGCCTGGAATCGGTGCTTGCGCCCCCACAGCCAGGGCCAGGCGAACAGACCCACCACACAGCACAGGCCCAGACCGAAGGCGGCCGGATTGAACGTGCCCCGATGCAGCCACAGGGTTTGCAGTTGTGAAAAGAAATCGGCGGGCATGCGCGGCACCTGCAAGCCCAACCAGTCTTTCATCTGCGACAGTGCGATCAGCACGGCAATGCCGTTGGTGAAGCCCACCACGATGGTCACCGGCACATAGCGCACCAGGGTGCCCAGGCGCAGCAGCCCCATCAGGAACAGCAGCACCCCGGCCAGACTGGTGGAAATCAGCAGGTTGGCCAGGCCGTGGCGTTCGATGATGCCGTACACCACCACAATGAAAGCGCCTGCCGGCCCGCCGATCTGAACGTTGGAGCCCCCCAGCAGCGAGATCAGAAAGCCCGCGATGATGGCGGTCCACAGCCCGGCCTCCGGTTTCATGCCCGAGGCAATCGCGAAGGCCATGGCCAGCGGCAGGGCCACGATGCCCACCGTGAGCCCGGCGCCGGCATCGCGCCAGAAGCGGACGCGGCTGTAATCGCGGCAGGCATCGAGCAGGCGGGGGTGAAAACGGGCAAGGGGTTGAGGCAGGTGCATTGAGGCGGATTCTGGGCCTCGTCGGCGTCGGCGTCCACTTCACCCAGATCGGGGATGTCCCTGCACTTGCAAAATTGTTACATTGTGTATATGAGAACGTTCATCGCATTCTGCGCGGTGCAGATCGGTGCCTGCGTCGTCCGGCGCTGGCCGGGCTGGATGCTGGGCCTGAGCCTGCTGATGGCTTGGCCCCTGCAGGCCCAGACACCGCCGCCGGCCCAGGCCGGACCCTGGAACGGCCTGACCCCGCCCGCCTGGCGCCTGGTCGACCCTGGTGGGGTGCAGACACCGGCCCGTGTGACGAGCCGGTTCGCCGCTGCGGAGGGGGCCGTCGCCCATCCCGGCGAGCGCGCCGCGTTGGGCCCGGCAAGCGCGCACTGGCTCGCCATTGATCTGCCGGCTGTCCAGGCGCCGCGCGAGGTGGTGCTGGAGGTTCCGATGGCCGATGTGCAGCGCCTGGTCTTTCATGCGCCGCTGGCGGACGAGCGATGGTTCACGGCCGAGGCGGGTGCCTTGCTGCCGGTGGCCCGCTGGCCTCTGGCCCACCTGTCCCCCGCCTTTGCCTGGACAGTTCAGCCCGGGCAGAGCCGGGTCTACCTGAGCCTGGAGGGGCGACGGCCCGCCGAGTTGGCCTGGCGGCTGTGGGACCGTGCGTCCTTCGAGCGATATGCCCAGACCTGGCACCTGCTATGGGGCGCCGCCTTGGGCGGCATGCTGCTGCTGGTGTTGCTGTCGCTGGTTCAGGCCCAGCAATACCGGAATGCCCTGCCCTTGTATTTTGCGGGCGCTTGCCTGGCGCTGGCCGTGGCTGCCGTGGCTCACGGCGGCCTGGGGGCTGAGTACCTCTGGCCCGAAAGAGGGGGCTGGAGCGATCGGGTGTTCGAGGCCTGCCAGTCGCTGGCCCAGGGCTTTGGCCTGTTGTTCATCAGCGGCGTGGCGCGCAGCGCGCTCGCCCCGCGCTGGCGCAGTGCCGGCCTGGTGCTCGGGCTGCTGGGGCCGGTGTTGAGCGTGATGGCCCTGTCGGGTGTGGCCCTGGGCTGGGTGGCCGCAGGCTATGCCGCCCTGGTGTGGCTGGCAGGTGCCGCCATCGCATGGTGCGCCTTGCGGCGCGAGGGCGGTCTGGGCGCCTTGCTGCTGGGGGGCTGGCTGTTGCTCGGGCCTTGGCAATGGGTGGGGGCGATGCGCGGCACGAGCTGGGTCTTGCCCTGGGAGTCGCTGTTGCTGCGCTGGGCGCCCGCGGGGCTGGCTTTGGCACTGGGCCTGCTGGCCCTGGCGCTGGCCTGGCGTTGCCGCCAGCAGCACGATCACGGGGTGCAGCGCCAGGCGCTCAAGCGGATTGACTCCTTGACCGGCCTGTCGAGCGAGCACGTGGTGCTGGAGCGGCTGGACCACCTGATTCTTCGCCAGCATCGGCAGCACCGGCTGGGGGCGGTCATGCGCATCCGCATCGCCAATCTGCAGGCGATCTTCCGCGAGGCTGGCGTGCCGGCCCTGGATGCCGCCACCCTGCAGGCCAGCAATTGCATCTCTCAGGTGGTGCGGCGCAGCGGCGACACGCTGGCCCGCCTGGGCAACGGTGATTTCGTGCTGCTGATGGAGGGCGACTTCAAACCGCAAGGGGTGCTGGACCTGGCGCAGATCATCATTGCGCGTGGCCTGGCGCAACCGGGCCGCCTGCCCGGCGGGGCCACCTTGCGCTTGCAGGTGACCTGCACGGCGGGGTTTTTTCCGGGCTGCGATGCCCAGGCCCTGTTGCAACGTCTGGGTGGGCTGCTGGACGCCATGAACGCCACCGCCAGTGGGCGCGCCCTGCAACTGTTGCAGCCGGGGCAAGACCCGGCGGTGGAGACCGGGCGAGTGGGCACCGCCCCCGCGCCCCTGAGCTGGAGCGACCAGCTCACCACCTCGCCGCGCTGACGACGCCTCGGCGGCGCCTGGGGCTTCAGCGCACCCGCATGCCTGGCGTGGCGCCCGGCCAGGGGTTGAGCACGTAGATGCCCGGCTGGGCCTTTTCATCGCCATGGCTGGCGGCCAGCACCATGCCTTCGCTGAGGCCGAACTTCATCTTGCGCGGGGCCAGGTTGGCCACCATGACCGTGTGCTTGCCGATCAGGTCTTCGGGCTTGTAGGCACTGGCGATGCCGCTGAAGACATTGCGGTGCTTGCCCTCACCCACATCCAGCGTCAGGCGCAGCAGCTTGGTCGAGCCTTCCACCGGTTCGCAGTTCACGATCAGTGCGATGCGCAGGTCGATCTTGGCGAAATCGTCGATGCCGATGGTGGGGGCCAGTTCTTCGCCGCCGGGCAGGGGGGCTTCGGGCTCGGGGGCCGCGGGCGGCTCGAACAGGGCATCGAGCTGCTTCACATCGACGCGTTGCATCAGGTGCTTGTACTCCTGGATGCGGTGGCCCGCGCCCAGCAGGCTGCGGGCGCTGTCAAAGGTAAAGGGCCCCACCTGCAGAAAGGCCTCGACCTGGGTGGCCAGTGCCGGCAGCACGGGCTTGAGCAGGATGCTCAGCAGGCGGAACGCCTCGATGCAGGCGCTGCATACGTCCTGCAGGCGGGCTTCCATGCCTTCTTGCTTGGCCAGTTCCCAGGGCTTGTTCTGGTCCACGTACTCGTTCACGCGGTCAGCCAGCAGCATGATCTCGCGCAGGGCCTTGCCGTAGTCGCGTTCGGCCAGCAGTTCGGCCACACCGGGGGCGGCGTCCTGCAGGTGCGACAGCAAGGCGTCGCCGTCGGCCGACACCGCGGCCAGCTGGCCGCCAAAACGCTTGTGGATGAAGCCTGCTGCGCGTGACGCGATGTTGACGAACTTGCCGATCAGGTCAGAGTTGACCCGCGCCATGAAGTCGTCGGGGTTGAAGTCGATGTCTTCGTTGCGGGCGCTGAGCTTGGCCGCCAGGTAGTAGCGCAGCCACTCGGGGTTCATGCCCAGGCTCAGGTACTTGAGCGGGTCCAGGCCGGTGCCGCGGCTCTTGCTCATCTTCTCGCCGTTGTTCACGGTCAGAAAGCCGTGCACAAACACCGAGTCCGGCGTCTTGCGGCCGCTGAACTTCAGCATGGCAGGCCAGAACAGGGTGTGGAAGGTGACGATGTCCTTGCCGATGAAGTGGAACTGCTCCAGCGCCGGATCGGCCATGGTGGCCTCGTAGTCTTCGCCGCGCTTTTCGAGCAGGTTCTTCAGCGAAGCCAGGTAGCCCACCGGGGCGTCCAGCCACACATAAAAGTATTTGCCGGGCGCGCCGGGGATCTCGATGCCGAAGTAGGGTGCATCGCGGCTGATGTCCCAGTCGCCCAGGCCTTCGCTGGTGCTGCCGTCGGGGTTGGTGCGCACGGTGAACCATTCTTTCACCTTGTTGGCCACCTCGGGCTGCAGTCGCCCATCCTGGGTCCACTCTTCGAGAAAGGCCACGCAGCGCGGGTCGGACAGCTTGAAGAAGAAATGCTCCGAGCTCTTCAGCACCGGCTTGGCCCCCGACAGCGCCGAAAAGGGCGAGATCAGGTCGGTGGGGGCGTACACCGCGCCGCACACCTCGCAGTTGTCGCCGTACTGGTCCTTGGCGTGGCACTTGGGGCACTCGCCCTTGATGAAGCGATCCGGCAGGAACATGTTCTTCTCGGGGTCGAAGAACTGCTCGATCACCCGGGTCTCGATCAGGCCAGCGGCCTTCAGATCCAGGTAGATCTGCTGCGCCAACTGGTGGTTTTCGGGGGCATCGGTGCTGTGCCAGTTGTCGAAGGCGATGTGAAAGCCGTCCAGGTAGGGCTTGCGGCCGGCCGCGATGTCGGCCACGAACTGCTGCGGCGTCTTGCCGGCCTTCTCGGCCGCGATCATGATCGGCGCGCCATGGGTGTCGTCGGCCCCCACAAAGTTCACCTGGTGGCCCAGCATGCGCTGCACCCGAACCCAGATGTCGGCCTGGATGTATTCCATGATGTGGCCGATGTGGAAATTGCCGTTGGCGTAGGGCAGGGCGGTGGTAACAAAGAGCTTGCGTTGGGCGGGCATGGCGGTCATTGGGTTTTCCAGGCGAATCGTTGATTTTATGGGGTGACAAGCCCAAGTCTCTCTGGTGTATCAACAAGCCCGTCGTCAGCCCACGTCTGATTACGTGCATTACCTGGGCAAACCCCTCCGCCAGCCGGTCTGTCTAAGCTGCGTCGAGCCGATCCCACTCGCGGATCCGGCTCATCAATGCAGCCCACAGGAGACTTTCATGCCCCACCCCACACACGCTTCTGAGCTTGCACGACGTGGCTTTTTCAAACAGGTCGCACGGGCCTCCAGCGCCTTGCCGCTGGTCGGCGTTTCGGCGATGGGCCTGGCATCGCCTGCCCATGCCACCACAGCGGCAGCGGCCACACTGCCAGACCCTTGGCCGGGTTACCAATCTTTCAGCCCGGGCGAAGCCGCTTTTGTGGAGGCCCTGGTCAACATCATGTGCCCTGCTGATGCCTTGACCCCTGCTGGGGTGGACTGTGGTCTGGCGGTCTACATCGACCGTCAATTGGCTGGCAGCTTCGGGCAGGGGGACCGGCGTTACCGCCAAGGGCCTTTTGACCCTGGGAAGCCTCAGTTTGGATGGCAGTTCCCGTTGACTCCAGAGCAGTTCTTCAAGGCCGGCGTGGCCGCCGCCAATGCCGAGCTGAAGCGACGGGGCAAGGCCTCGCTGGACGAGTTGCCGACGCCAGATGGCGACGCCTTTCTGCACGAATTGGCCGCGGGGCAGGTTCGGATCGACGGCCTGGATCTGGGGGTCTGGTTCAACGAATTGGTCTACCCCTTGTTCACTGAAGCATGTTTCAGCGACCCGATCTACGGCGGGAACATGGGCAAAGTGTTCTGGACGCTGATTGGCTACCCGGGGTTGCCGGCCACCCATGCGCTTGACATCGTCCAGTTCCGTGGCAAGCCCTTCCCCGGCGCTTCCAAGCCCATGTCGATCGCCGATTTCAGCTGAAAGGATTCCCCCATGAAAAAGCTGACCAAGAGGGCGGTTGTCATCGTCGGTGGTGGACTCGCCGCAGGCCTGGTGTCGCGACAACTGACGGCCCAGGGCATTGATGTGCTGATACTGGAGCGTGGTGTTGACCACCGTGAAGGTGCAGAAGCCAAATTGCCCAGCCAGCGCGACGAACTGCGCTGGGACGTGCGCCAGGGCCTGATCCAGAATTGGGCCCGTGAAACCTACACCGCCCGCCACAGCTCGGCCGACACGGCGGTGCCGATGCGCTGGATCGAGGCCTTTCTGCCCGGCGAAGGCATTGGCGGGGCCGGCAATCACTGGAACGGCCACACCTGGCGCTGGGGTGAACATGAGCCGCGACTGCGCAGCTATTACCTCGATCGCTATGGCAAGGATGCGATTCCGGCGAACATGCCGCTGCAGGACTGGGGTGTGACCTATGCCGAGATGGAGCCTTACCATGAGCTCTTTGAAAAGCTGTTTGGCCTGTCCGGGCGCGCCGGCAACATCGCCGGCCTTCGCCAGCCCGGTGGCAATCCCTTCGAGGCACCGCGTCGAAGTGAATACCCGCAAAAGCCGCTCGAGGCGACGGAAGCCGGATTGATCTTTGAGGTAGCCGCGAAAAAGATGGGTTACCACCCCTTTCCGATTCCGGCCGCCAACTCCTCCGGGGCTTACACCAATCCCGATGGGCAGAAACTCGGGGCTTGCCAGTACTGCGGGCATTGTGAGCGCTTCATTTGTGAGGCCGATGCCAAGGCCTCACCTCAGCAGTTGCTCTACCCCATGCTGCGTCAGCGCAAGGGCTTTGAGATCCGCACCGACGCACACGTGCTGGGAGTGGATTACGACCGGAACACCCACCGGGCCACTGGCGTGCGCTACCTCGACCTCACAACCGGACTCACCTACCAGCAACCGGCCGACGTGGTGGTGCTGGCCGCATTCACCATGACCAATACCAAGCTGCTGTTGACGGGCGGCATTGGCAAACCCTATGACCCGGCCACACGGCAGGGGGTGGTGGGCAAGAATTTCTGCTACCAGGTCAATGGCGGGGTGGACATCTTCATGAAAGACCGGTTCTTCAACCCATTCATGGCCACCGGCTGTACCGGGATCGCTATCGACGATTTCAACAACGACAATTTCGATCATCGTGGATTGGGCTTTCTGGGCGGTTCGATCATCGCGGCCAACCAGTTCGGCGGGCGTCCCATCAAGGGCCGCAGGGTGCCACCGGGCACGCCCGCCTGGGGTACGGCCTGGAAGCAGGCCAATGCGGACTGGTACAACCACGCGATGTCGTTGTCGATCCTTGGCAGCTGCTACCCGGACCACGACAACTACCTGAGTCTCGATCCTCAGCACACCGATGCATTTGGTCAACCGCTGGTGCGCATGACATTCGATTTTCGACTCAATGAGCAGCGCATGGCCGACTACACCGGGCGCAAGATGTATGAGGTGGCCCAGACCCTTGGCGGTGACGCTTTGGGGCCCTTGAACGTCAAGGTGTCGCCATTTGATGCGCGGCGGTACCAGAGCACACACATCACCGGTGGCACGGTCATGGGCGCCGACCCGCACACCAGTGTGGTCTCACCGCATTTGCAGCACTGGGACGCGCAAAACCTTTTCGTGGTCGGCGCCTCTGTCTACGACCACAACTCCAGCTACAACCCCACCGGCCCTCTTGCTGCGCTGGCCCTGCGCCTTGGCGACGACCTGGTGCGCTATTTCAAGAGCCCTGGCCGCCTGTGATGACTTGCCAGCGAACGAAAGGAAAAATCACCATGTTTCATCAATTCTCCAAGTGTCTGTTCCTGCCGGCGGGCTGCCTTGCTGTTTTGGGTTGGCTGTGCGTGGGTAGCGCTCAGGCTCAGGATGTGCAAAAAGGCCAGAAGGTCTTTGAGCAATGTGCTGCTTGCCACTCCGCTGAAGCTCACAATGGCGTGGGCCCAAGCCTCAAGGGGATCATCGGACGCACGGCGGGTAAGGCCCCGGGTTTTCATTACAGTCGTGCCATGAAAAAGTTCGGCAAGACCTGGGATGTCGAGACGCTGAGTGCCTACCTGGCCAATCCACAGGCGGTGGTCCCCGGCAATGTGATGCCCTTTTCGGGCCTGCCCAGTGCCGAGGATCGGGCTGACCTCGTGGCCTACCTTGGCACGTTGAAGTAGGCCTAGCCCCAGACCGGGCATGGGGCGGGTTCTGACCGGCTTGGGTCTCTGGGCTCTAAACTCAGGGGCTCAACATGACCTATCAGCCCTCCCAAAGCCACATGCCTACCACCGAAGCCCTTCTGCAGGCCCTGCAAACCGTTGTTGATCCCCACACCGGCCAGGATTTCGTCTCCACCAAGGCCCTGAAGAACCTCAAGGTCGAGGGTGGCAAGGTGTCCTTCGACATCGAACTGGGGTATCCGGCACGCACCTTCATCCCCACCCTGACCGCCTCCTTGGACGCGGCCGCCCGCCGCGTGGCCGGCGTCACCGAGGTGCAGGCCCAGGTGCGCAGCAAGGTGGTGGCCCATGCGGTGCAGCGCGGCGTGCCGCTGCTGCCCGAGGTGCGCAACATCATCGCCGTGGCCTCGGGCAAGGGCGGTGTGGGCAAGAGCACCACCGCGGCCAACCTGGCGCTGGCGCTGGCCGCCGAAGGCGCCCGCGTGGGCTTGCTGGATGCCGACATCTACGGTCCCAGCCAGCCCATGATGATGGGCATCGAGGGCCGCCCCGCCAGCACCGACGGCAAGACCATGGAGCCCATGCTCAAGCACGGTGTGCAGGTGATGTCGATCGGTTTCCTGGTGGCACAGGACGAAGCCATGATCTGGCGCGGCCCCATGGCCACCCAGGCCCTGGAGCAACTGCTGCGCCAGACCAACTGGAAAGACCTGGATTACCTGATCGTCGACATGCCCCCGGGCACGGGCGACATCCAGCTCACCCTGTCGCAGCGCGTGCCCATGACCGGCGCCGTGGTGGTGACCACGCCGCAGGACATCGCCCTGCTGGATGCCCGCAAGGGCATCAAGATGTTCGAGAAGGTGGGCGTGCCCATTCTGGGCATCGTCGAGAACATGGCGGTGCATGTGTGCAGCAACTGCGGCCACATCGAGCACATCTTCGGCGCCGATGGCGGCCAGCGCATGGCTGCCGACTACAAGATGGACTACCTGGGCGGCCTGCCGCTGGACATCAACATTCGCCTGCAGGCCGACAGTGGCAACCCCACCGTGGTGGCGGCCCCCGACAGCGAAGTCGCCGGTCTGTACAAGACCCTGGCCCGCAAGGTGGCGCTCAAGGTGGCTCAGCAGGCCAAGGATTTTTCGTCCAAGTTCCCGACCATCACCGTCAGCCAGGGCACCTGAGGCCGGTCCTTTCTCGACTTATCCCATGAACATCCTGGCCTCGCTGCGCTACCTGGTGTCGTTGAGCGAGCACCAGCATTTCGGGCGGGCGGCGCAGGCCTGCCACATCACCCAGCCGGCGCTGTCGAATGCGCTGCGGGCCCTGGAGGCCGAGTTTGGCGTGGTCATCGTCAAGCGGGCGCGCCAGTATGCGGGCTTCACCCCCGAGGGTGAACGCGTGCTGGTGACGGCGCAGCGCATGTTGCGTGAGCACGAACTGCTGCAGCAGGACCTGGCCAGCGAGGCCGACCAGCCGCGCGGGCGCCTGCGCATCGGCGCCGTGCCCACGGCCATCCCCATCGTGGCGCGCTTTGCGGCCTGGCTGCAGGCGCGCCACCCCGGCATCCGGCCAGCGGTGCTGTCGCTGTCTTCGCCCGAAATTGAAAACGGCCTCGACGCCCTGACCCTGGACCTGGGCCTGGGCTACACCGACCGCCTGGGTCGTCAGTCGGGGGTGCGGGTGCTGCCGCAGTACAGCGAGCAGTATTTTCTGGTACGCCGGGCCCAGGCGCCTGCGGTGGCCGGCAGCGTGGGCATGCACCGCGGCGAGCCCCTGCGCTGGGTCGAGGCCGCGGCCCAGCCCATGTGCCTGCTCACGCCCGAGATGCACAACCGCAGCATCGTGGACAGCGCCTTTGCCCTGGCCGGTGCCGAGGTCACGCCGGTGATCGAGACCAACTCCATCCTCACCCTGTCGCTCAGCGTGGTGGCGGGCGAGGTCTGCAGTGTGCTGCCCGGTGCGCTGGTTGGCGCGGCCCTGGGCTATGCCGAGCTGCAGGCCCACCCCTTGGTCAGCCCCGAGGTGCACACTCCCATCGGCTTCATGCTGACCCAGGCCGAGCGCCCCTCGCGCGCCCTGGCCGCCGCCCAGGCCCTGGCGCAAGACCCCGACTGGCTGGCCCATGCCGCAGCCCACAGTGGAGCGCTGCGGGCTTGAGGGGTGGGGCCTTGTCGGCCGGATCTAGCGCCAACTTAACCGCCAAAATCGACCTCAATTTCGTCTTTCGACATCTCTTAAGACGTTGATTCGATGGGTTTTTTTTGAGGGCTATCCCATTTTTTCAACCGCCAAATCAAGCGCCAAACGAGGCGCGAATTCGATCCCCAATAACACCCTCATGGGGGTGTTCGGCCACGCAGTCGCAAGGCCATAGACTCTCGGCGGCCTTGATTCAATCCTTGAATCAAGTCATGTCCCGATTCAATTTGACCGCACCGCCCCCCGCTCAGACACTGCGGCACGGCACAACGCCAGGCCACGACCTGAGCGGTGCCGGGGCGGAAACAACAACCCTTCCTCCTCACCACAACAACGGAGACAGACACATGGCAGGTTTTCTTGACAAGGAACGCATCATTGCCGGGCCCGGCTTCAACCGGTGGCTGGTGCCGCCGGCGGCGCTCGCGATCCACCTTTGCATCGGCATGGCCTATGGCTTTTCGGTGTTCTGGCTCCCGCTGTCCAAGGCTTTGGGCATCAAGGAGAGTGTGAAATGCGGCCCCGAGGTGGGCTTTTTCGCCGAGATGTTCACGACCAGCTGCGACTGGAAGATCTCCACCCTGGGCTGGATGTACACCCTGTTCTTCGTCTTTCTGGGCTGCTCGGCCGCCCTGTGGGGGGGCTGGCTGGAACGTGCCGGCCCGCGCAAGGCCGGCGTGGTGTCGGCCCTGTGCTGGTGCGGCGGCATGCTGTTCTCGGCTCTGGGCATCCACCTGCACCAGTTCTGGATGATGCTGCTCGGCTCGGGCGTGATCGGGGGCATCGGGCTGGGCCTGGGCTACATCTCGCCCGTGTCCACGCTGATCAAGTGGTTCCCGGATCGGCGCGGCATGGCCACCGGCATGGCCATCATGGGCTTTGGCGGCGGTGCCATGATCGGCTCGCCGCTGGCGGCCGACCTGATGAAGGTGTTTGCCAGCCCCGAAAGCGTGGGCGTGATGCCCACCTTCATCGTGATGGCACTGGTCTATTTCGTCTTCATGATGGCGGGGGCCCTGGGCTACCGCGTGCCCGCCACCGGTTGGCAGCCCGAGGGCTGGACGCCGCCGGCCATCCATGCCGCCAACACCATGATCACGCAGCGCCATGTGCACGTGAAGAACGCCTTCAAGATTCCGCAGTTCTGGCTGGTGTGGATGGTGCTGTGCATGAACGTGAGCGCCGGCATCGGCGTGATCGGCATGGCCTCGCCCATGCTGCAAGAGGTGTTTGGCGGCTCGCTGATCGGTGTGGCGGCCAAGTACGGTGAGCTCGACAAGACCCAACTGGCCGCGATTGCCGGTGTGGCGGCCGGCTTCACCGCGCTGCTCAGCCTGTTCAACATCGGGGGCCGTTTCTTCTGGGCCAGCCTGTCCGACAAGCTGGGTCGCAAGATGACCTATGTGGTGTTTTTCGTTCTCGGCGGCGTGCTGTACTTTGGCGTGCCGGGCAGCGCCGCGGCGGGCAGCACGGTGCTGTTCGTGGGGGCTTTCTGCATCATCCTGAGCATGTACGGCGGCGGCTTTGCCACCGTGCCGGCCTACCTGGCCGACCTGTTCGGCACCCAGTTTGTCGGCGCCATCCATGGCCGGCTGCTGACGGCCTGGGCCACGGCGGGCATTCTGGGCCCGGTGGTGGTGAACTACATGCGCGAGTACCAACTGGGCTTGGGCATGGCTCGCGAACAGGTCTACAACCAGACCATGTACATCCTGGTCGGCATGCTGGTGATCGGCCTGATCTGCAACCTGCTGGTCCGCCCCGTGGCCGACAAGTGGTTCATGAGCGATGCCGAACTGGCCGAAGAAAAGCGGCTGGCGCACGAGAAAGCCGTGTCGGCCAACAACACCGGCACCTCCAGCGGTCGCCCCGACAGCGTGAGCCCCGCCGTGGTGGCCCTGGCCTGGGCGGCCGTGGGCATCCCGCTGGCCTGGGGTGTTTACCGCACCCTGCTGAGCGTGCTCAAGCTGTTCGGCTGATCCCCACGCGTTTCAAACAAGACACCCAGAGAACCCCATGAGCACCCCCCACGCCTCAGCCCCCGTGGCCCCCGTGGCCCCCGCGGACCTTGCCGCCCTGCAAGCCGTGCAGCAGGCCCTGGCCGAACTGTCCCATCTGCCGGGCGCCCTGTTGCCCATCCTGCATGCGGTGCAGGACCGGCTGGGCTATGTGCCCGAAGCCGGTGTGCCCCTGGTGGCCCAGGCCCTCAACCTGTCCCGGGCCGAGGTGCACGGGGTGCTCAGCTACTACCACCATTTCCGCACCAGCCCACCGGGGCGCCATGTGGTGCAGGTGTGCCGGGCCGAGGCCTGCCAGTCGCGCGGCGCCGAAGCCCTGTGGGCCCACGCCTGCAGCCGCCTGGGCTGCGCCGACAGCGAGCATGGCGCCACCAACGCCGATGCCAGCGTGACGCTGTTGCCCGTCTACTGCCTGGGGCTGTGCGCCTCGTCCCCCGCCATCGTGGTGGACGAGCAGGTGCATGCCCGGGTCAGTCTGCAGCGATTCGACCGCCTGGTGGCGCCCTTGCAAACCCAGGAGGCCTGAACCATGAGCACCAAGATCCGTGTTTTCGTGCCGCGTGATTCTGCCGCCCTGGCCGTGGGGGCCGACGAAGTGGCCCAGGCTCTGCAAGCCGCGGCCGGCGACGCCATCGAGCTGGTGCGCAATGGCTCGCGCGGCCTGTTCTGGCTGGAGCCGCTGGTGGAGGTCCAGACCGCCGCCGGCCGCGTGGCCTATGGTCCGGTGAGTCCCGAAGACGTGCCCGGTCTGCTGGCCGCTGGCCTGTTGCAGGGGGCGGAGCACGCGCTGCGCCAGGGCATCACCGAGCAGATCCCCTACCTGGCGCTGCAGGAGCGCCTCACCTTCCGCCGCATGGGGGTGACCGATCCGCTGAGCCTGGCCGACTATGAGGCCCATGAGGGTTGGGTCGGCCTGCGCCGAGCGCTGTCGCTGGATGGCGCCGGCATCATCCACGAGGTCACCCACTCGGGCCTGCGCGGGCGCGGCGGGGCGGCTTTCCCGGCCGGCATCAAATGGAAGACCGTGGCCCATGCCCAGGCGGCGCAGAAGTACATCGTCTGCAATGCCGACGAAGGCGACTCGGGCACCTATTCGGACCGCATGACCATGGAGGGCGATCCCTACATGCTGATCGAGGGCATGACGATCGCGGCCTTGGCCGTGGGCGCGACCCAGGGCTACATCTATGTGCGCTCCGAGTACCCGCATGCGGTGGCCACGCTGAACGAGGCACTGGCCCGGGCCAAGGCCGCCGGCTTCATCGGGGACTCGGTGCTGGGCAGCGGCCATGCTTTCCACCTGCAGGTGCGCATGGGCGCTGGCGCCTACGTCTGCGGCGAGGAGACCGCCCTGCTCGAAAGCCTGGAGGGCCGGCGCGGCATCGTGCGCGCCAAGCCGCCGTTGCCGGCCTTGAAGGGCCTGTTCGGCCAGCCCACGGTGATCAACAACGTGATCACCTTTGCCTCGGCGCCCATCATCCTGGCGCGCGGCGCCCCCTTTTACCGCGACTACGGCGTGGGCCGATCGCACGGCACGCTGCCTTTCCAGCTTGCCGGCAACATCCGGCACGGAGGCCTGGTCGAGAAGGCCTTTGGCCTGACCCTGCGCGAGCTGGTCTACGGCTTTGGCGGCGGCACCGCCTCGGGTCGGTCCATCAAGGCCATCCAGGTCGGTGGCCCGCTGGGCGCCTATGTGCCTGAAGACAAGTGGGATGTGCCGCTGGACTACGAAGCCTATGCCGCCTTTGGCGGCGTGGTGGGCCACGGCGGCATCGTGGTGCACGACGACACGGCCAACCTGGCCCGCCTGGCCCGGTACGCGATGGATTTCTGTGCCCTGGAGTCCTGCGGCAAGTGCACGCCCTGCCGCATCGGCTCCACCCGGGGCGTCGAGGTGATCGACCGCATCACCGCCGGTGGCCCGCAACAGCCCCAGCAGGTGAAGCTGCTGCGCGACCTGTGCGACACCATGCTGCATGGCTCGCTGTGCGCCATGGGGGGCATGACCCCGTACCCGGTGCTGTCGGCCCTCAACCATTACCCGCAGGACTTCGGACTCACCGTGCCCAACGTGCCCGCCACCCAAGCTACCCAAGCCGTCTGAGGAGTTCAACATGCTGGCTCATCTGAAAGAAACCGACCACGGCACCCCGCTGCGGGCGTCCGACAACGCCGTCTCGCTGGAGATCGACGGTGTGCAGGTGACGGTGCCCGAGGGCACTTCCTTGATGCGTGCCGCGGTGGATGCCGGGGTGCGCGTGCCCAAGCTCTGCGCCACCGACAGCCTGGAGCCCTTTGGCTCGTGCCGGCTGTGCCTGGTCGAGGTGGAGGGCCGCAAGGGCTTTCCGGCCTCGTGCACCACCCCGGCCGAGGCCGGCATGAAGGTGCGCACGCAGAGTCCGCGCCTGCAGGAGCTGCGCAAGGGCGTGATGGAGCTGTACATCTCCGACCACCCGCTGGACTGCCTGACCTGCTCGGCCAATGGCAATTGCGAGCTGCAGGACATGGCCGGTGTCACCGGCCTGCGCGAGGTGCGCTACGGGCTCGATGGGGCCAACCACTTCCGGGGCGACTGCAAGCCCGCGGTGGACGACTCCAATCCCTACTTCAGCTACGACGCCAGCAAGTGCATCGTCTGCAACCGCTGTGTGCGGGCCTGCGAAGAGACCCAGGGCACGTTTGCGCTGACCATCCAGGGCCGAGGCTTCGAGTCACGCGTCTCGCCGGGCCAGGGGCAGTCGTTCATGGAGTCCGATTGCGTGAGCTGCGGCGCCTGTGTCGAGGCCTGCCCCACCGCCACGCTGCAGGAGAAATCCATCATCCAGCTCGGCCAGCCCGAGCACAGCACCATCACCACCTGCGCCTACTGTGGCGTGGGCTGCGCCTTCAAGGCCGAGATGAAGGGCAACGAGGTGGTGCGCATGGTGCCCTGGAAGGACGGCCAGGCCAACGAAGGTCATGCCTGTGTCAAGGGTCGCTTTGCCTGGGGCTATGCCACCCACCAGGACCGCATCACCACGCCCATGATCCGCAAGAGCATCGACGACCCCTGGCGCGAGGTCAGCTGGGAAGAGGCCATCGGCTACGCGGCCAGCGAGTTCCGTCGCATCCAGGCCGAGCATGGTCGCGACTCGATCGGCGGCATCACCTCTTCGCGTTGCACCAACGAAGAGACCTACCTGGTGCAGAAGCTGATCCGGGCGGCCTTCGGCAACAACAACGTGGACACCTGCGCCCGGGTCTGCCATTCGCCCACCGGCTATGGCTTGGGCCAGACCTATGGCACCTCGGCCGGCACCCAGACCTTCAAGTCGGTCGAGAAGGCCGACGTGATCCTGGTGATCGGTGCCAACCCCACCGATGCCCACCCGGTGTTCGGCTCGCGCATGAAAAAGCGCCTGCGCGAAGGCGCCCAGTTGATCGTGATCGACCCGCGCCGCATCGACCTGGTGAAGTCGCCGCACATCCGTGCTGCCCACCACCTGCAACTGCGCCCCGGCACCAATGTGGCCGTGATCAGCGCCATGGCCCACGTGATCGTCACCGAAGGCCTGCTGGACGAGGCCTACATCGCCGAGCGCTGCGACGACAAGTCCTTCCGCGAGTGGCGTGAGTTCGTGGCCCGCCCCGACAACTCGCCCGAGGCCATGGAAGCCGTCAGCGGCGTGCCGGCGGCCGAGCTGCGCGCCGCGGCCCGCCTGTATGCCACCGGCAACAGCGAAGGCCGCAAGACCGAGCGCCAGGTCAACGCCGCCATCTACTATGGCCTGGGCGTGACCGAGCATGCCCAGGGCTCCACCATGGTGATGGGCATTGCCAACCTGGCCATGGCCACCGGCAACGTGGGCCGTGAAGGCGTGGGCGTGAACCCGCTGCGCGGACAGAACAATGTGCAGGGCAGCTGCGACATGGGCAGCTTCCCGCATGAGCTGCCCGGCTACCGCCACATCAGCGACAGCACCACCCGCGGCCTGTTCGAATCGGCCTGGGGTGTGACGCTGAACCCTGAGCCGGGCCTGCGCATCCCCAACATGTTCGAGGCCGCCCAGCAAGGCAGCTTTCTGGGCCTGTACTGCGAGGGCGAGGACATCGTCCAGAGCGACCCCAACACCCAGCATGTGATCGATTCGCTCAAGGCCATGCAGTGCGTGGTGGTGCAGGACCTCTTCCTCAACGAGACCGCCCAGTACGCGCATGTGTTTCTGCCGGGCTCGTCCTTCCTCGAAAAGGACGGCACCTTCACCAATGCCGAGCGCCGCATCTCGCGGGTGCGCAAGGTGATGCCACCCAAGGCCGGCTACGCCGACTGGGAGGTGACCCAGATGCTGGCCAACGCCCTGGGCTACCCCATGAACTATTCGCATCCCGAAGAGATCATGAACGAGATCGCGGCGCTCACGCCCAGCTTTGCCGGCGTCAGCTACGCCAAGATCGAGCGCCTGGGCAGCGTGCAGTGGCCCTGCAACGACAGCACCGACGAAGCCGGCACGGCCATCATGCACGTGGACCGCTTCGTGCGCGGCAAGGGCCGCTTCATCATCACCCAGTACGTGCCCACCGACGAAAAGGTGACCCGCAAGTACCCGCTGCTGCTGACCACCGGGCGCATCCTGTCGCAGTACAACGTGGGGGCCCAGACCCGACGCACCGCCAACAGCCAGTGGCACGCTGAGGACCGGCTTGAGATCCATCCGCACGACGCCGAGGAGCGCGGCATCCGCCAGGACGACTGGGTGGGCATCCAGAGCCGCGCGGGCGAAACCGTGCTGCGCGCCACCCTCACCGAGCGCGTGGCGCCGGGCGTGGTCTACACCACCTTCCACTTCCCCGAGTCGGGCGCCAATGTGATCACCACCGACAGCAGTGACTGGGCCACCAACTGCCCCGAGTACAAGGTGACGGCGGTGAACGTGATGCCGGTGCCCCAGGCCGCAGGGCAGGGTGCCGACCGGGCCGATCACCAGTCCGAACCTCAGTCGGCGTGGCAGCGCAGCTATGCTCAGTTCCATGAAACCCAGCTCGAACTGCTGCATGCCGCCAGCCAGGGCGAATGAGCCCGCCCCGGCCCCACCGTCTTCGCCGACCGCCATGAAACCTGACGACCAGCCTCGCCAACCCGAAGGCTGCGCCCCGGTGCCGGTGCGTCGCTGGCGCGACGGCCAATGGCATGAGGTGTCGGACCTGGTGGCCCGTGAACGCCCGGTGGCCCTGGAGTACAACGGCCTGTCCCATGCCGTGATGCTGGCCACCCCCGATGACCTGGCCGACTTTGCGCTGGGTTTCTCGCTCACCGAGGGGCTGATCGAGCGGGCCGAGCAGCTCTATGGCATCGACGTGGACGACAGCCCGGCCGGCATCACCCTGCGCATCGAGGTCGCCTCGGCCTGTTTTGTGCGCTTCAAGGACCAGCGCCGCAGCCTGGCCGGGCGCACTGGCTGCGGGCTGTGCGGCGCTGAAAACCTGAGCCAGGCCGTGCGCCAGGTGGCGCCGGTGCTGGCTGAGCACCGTTTCAGTCCGCAGGCCCTGAGCCAGGGCATGAGCCGGCTGCGCGCCCGCCAGCCCCTGCTGGGGGCGACCGGGGCCACCCATGCGGCCGGCTGGTGCGATGCCTCGGGCCAACTGCACCTGGTGCGCGAGGATGTGGGCCGCCACAACGCCCTCGACAAGCTGATCGGTGCGCTGATGCAACGCGGCCAGCCGCTGCAGGCCGGGACCGGCTTCATCGTGGTCACCAGCCGCGCCAGCCACGAGATGGCCCAGAAGGCCGCTGCCGTCGGTGTGCCGCTGCTGGCCGCCGTGTCCGGGGTGACCGAGCTGGCGGTGCACACCGCCGAGTCGGCCCGCCTGTGCCTGCTGGGCTTTGCCCGCGGCGATGATTTTTCCGTTTACAGCCACGCCTGGCGCGTGGACCCAGAGGCCTGAGCCATGAGCAGCAATCCGCACACCCAGAACCTGATCGTGATGGCCAATCGCATCGGCCAGTTCTTCGAGTCCATGCCCGACCGTGCCGAAGCCCTGGCGGGCGCCGCCGACCACATCCGCAAGTTCTGGGAGCCGCGCATGCGGGCGGAATTCCTGCAGCAACTCGATGCCGAGGCCGGCCAGTCCTTGCGCCCCTTCATGCGCGAGGCCGTCATGGCCCACCGTGCGCGCCTCAGCGAGGCCTTGCCGCCTGCTCACGAAGAGAGAAATTGAAGCAGCCCCATGTCCGCGCTGATTGGCGTGGACATGAATGTGCGATGGTGGGGGCTCTGGCTAGCTGACTTGGCCCTTTGCGTACCGTTAAAGTGCAGGAATGCTTGAACACATGTTTGCCGCCCTGGGGCGATCCAGCATCGAACCAACGCTGATCTTTTCGATTGTCGTGATGATGATCTGGGAAAACTGGCGTCCATTTCGTTTGGTTTCCCAAAGCTCCGTGGGCCACACGACGGTCAATTTGCTGTTGACGGCACTGAACCATGGCATGGTGCTTGTTTTGACACCCTGGCTCTATCTGGGCTGCTTGGAGCTCTTGGGGAGTGAATGGAAGGGTTTGCTTCCGATATGGGCGCCGGGCATCGCGTGGGCCTCTGTGCTCATCCTTTTGGCCACAGAGTTGACCACCTATTGGGTCCATCGGATATTCCATGCGGTGCCTGCACTTTGGCGGGTGCATTCCGTTCACCATTGCGACACGGCAGTCGATGTGACAACCGCACATCGTCATCATCCTCTTGAGGTGTTGGTGGGTAGCACCGCGACACTCTTGGTGCTAATTGTGATGGGGCCTGATGTCGGGGTTGTGATCGCCTACAGCCTGTTCCATATCGTGATGGCTGCTTTCAGTCACAGCAATATTGCGTTACCCGAGCGGCTGAACCGCATCCTCTCGCCTGTGCTTGTCACGCCGGACTTTCATCGTCTGCATCATGCGTCGGACCCGCATTTCACCAACAGCAACTATGGTGCAGTTCTCACTTGTTTTGATTGGATTTTTGGCACAGGCCAGCACCTATCGGGAGACAAGGCGCACGAATTGGAGTACGGGCTGGAGTACCTCCGTGCCGATAGCGATTCAAGACTGGACCGGTTATTGACACAGCCCTTTCGTGCAGTCTTTCCGCCAGTTCGTTGAAGTGACCTGTCCGGCGCAGCCTGCCAAGGACTTTCGTGCCTGGAGAGGTTCCCTTCGTCGGAGTCCTGCCGAGTGTTACATTATTTGACATTGAGCAATAAAGCTCTCTGAGCAGGCAAATGATGATGAAAAAATGGGTACGAGGTGCGGGCCTTGTTGCGGTAGGCACCTTCACACAACTGGCTTTTGCTGGTGTTGGCATTGTCATCACTTATGCGCCGGCAGGGACATCGAGTGTTCCAACAATGTCCGAGTGGACATTGCTCGCATTGGCTGCAATGGTTGCGCTTGTGGCCTATCGATTTCTCCGGCAACGACTTAACGGCCAACCTTTGGCTGCTGTATTTTTGACTGTGGCGGTGGGTACATTGACCTTCCTTGGGGGGCACTTTGGAAATCAAGCGCTCGCGCTGCCTCCGACCGACTTGTCCATGTCGCTGTCGGGTGGCGGAACGGTCAACCTCACGTGCCAAAATTCGGGCAATGTTGTGAACAACGCCAGCGTGCCCTTGAAAATTGTCAGCGTGACTGGCGGTGTCAATCTTGGCGGCACATGCATTACGCTGCCAACCGTTCAGCCGTTGGCGCTTTGTACAGTGACCAATTTCTGCATCTGACCAGAAAGCCCGGCAACATTTAGCTTGGATGTGCCCCGGCAAGGCCATCGATTACAGCCTCACGCGCTTCTTGGCTCAACCGGCTTTGCCCATTGACAACCACGACGACGAACAGCAGATCCGCCCTTGGACAACGGGTCGAAAGAACTGTCTGCTTGTGCTTGCAGGCCCCCAATGGCGGGCCAACGAGTGACGGCTATCACGAGCCGATTCAGATCGCCCAACTCAACGGGCTTGACCCCTGCGAGTACCTGCGCGACGTGCTGGCAAGACGGCTAAGAGTGGCTTATATGACTCATTTCTGAAGGCCTGCGGAGCAGTTATGCTCTTTGCCCCCATGGCCCGACGTCCCGTAAGCAACGAACTGTGGCAGCAGCTACAGCCCTGGATCCCCGCCTTTGTTCCATCCACCAAGGGAGGCCCTCGCCAGCGCACTGTCGGCGATGAGGAAGGCCTCAATGGAATCTCGTTTGTGCTTCAAACAGGCATGCCGTGGGATGACTTGCCTCAATCCATGGGCTTCGGCAGTGGCATGACATGCTGGCGTCGATTGCGTGATTGGCAGACCGTCGGGGTGTGGGAGCAGTTGCACCACGCGATGCTGTTTCGCCTGCGTGAGCAGGACTAGATCGATTGGGAACGAGCCAGCATTGACGGCTCGACAGTCCCAAGCCCCCGGGGGCCAACAAACAGGGCCCAACCCAACCGACCGGGGCAAACTGGGCTCCAAACGGCATATCGGCGTAGACGCTCGGGGCATTCCTTTGGTGGTGTTGGTCAGCGGGGCCAACCGGCATGATTCCATGTTGTTTGCGCCATGCATTGACGCCATACCAGCACTGAGAGGACTGTCGGGTCGCCCACGCAAACGCCCCAGAATACTGCATGCGGAAAGGGCTATGACTACCGCCGTTGCCGGTCCTATTTGAAGGCTAAAGGCATCTTGTGCAGGATTGTCCGCCGAGGCGTTGAAAGCAGTCAAAGGCTGGGGAAACACCGCTGGGTTGTCGAGTGCACCCACGCATGGTTTGCAGGGTTCGGAAAGCTGCGGATCCGATTTGAGAGGCGGCTCGATATCCATCAAGCCTTGCTCAAGTTGGCCGCAGCCGTCATCCGTTCTCGATTCGTGGACCGGTCGTGTTAGCCACGCTAACACCGCTCGGTACTGTGATTTAACCGCTGAGTGGGTTGACCCCACAAGGGGCCGCGCTTGACAAGGTGGTGGCGTTTTTAATCAGCGACCCCCGCCCCGGTCTGGCGCCTTGCCCGCCGGGCGAGCCGGGGCGCGAGCCTGCCCACCGCCATGAACCCACCGTCCAGTTTTGTTCCTGTCCGTGCCGATGCCTCGGCCCCGGGCCTGAAACGCTCGCTGCAGGCGCGCCACCTCAGCATGATCGCCATCGGCGGCTCCATCGGCACCGGCCTGTTCGTGGCCTCGGGTGCCATGGTGTCGCGGGCCGGCCCCGGTGGGGCCCTGCTGGCCTACGTGCTGATCGGGGCCATGGTGTATTTCCTCATGAGCAGCCTGGCCGAGCTGGCGGCCTACATGCCGGTGGCGGGCTCGTTTTCCACCTACGGATCGCTGTACGTCGATCCCGGCTTCGGCTTCGCCCTGGGCTGGAACTACTGGTACAACTGGGCGGTCACGGTGGCGGTCGAACTGGTGGCGGCGCAGCTGGTCATGCAGTATTGGTTCCCGACCGTGCCGGGGGTGTGGTGGAGCGCCTTGTTCCTGCTGGTGGTGTTCGCATTCAACGTGATCTCGGTGCGAGGGTTTGGCGAGGCCGAGTTCTGGTTCGCGCTGATCAAGGTGTTGACCGTGCTGTGCTTTGTGGTGCTGGGCCTGTTGATGATCCTGGGCGTGTTCCGCGGCCAGCCCAGTCCGGGGCTGAGCCACCTCACCCACGGCGAGGCCCCGTTCGTGGGGGGCATGCCGGCGCTGCTGGGCGTGGTGATGATTGCGGGCTTCTCGTTCCAGGGCACCGAGCTGGTGGGGGTGGCCGCCGGTGAATCGGTCGACCCGGCACGCAACATCCCGCGCGCAGTGCGGCAGGTGTTCTGGCGCATCCTGTTGTTCTATGTGCTGGCGGTGGGTGTGATCGGTGTGTTGCTGCCCTACACCGACCCCAACCTCATCAAGACCGACCTGCGCGAGGTGGGCGTGAGCCCCTTCACCCTGGTGTTCGAGCGCGCTGGTCTGGCCCTGGCCGCCGGGGTGATGAACGCGGTGATCCTGACGGCGGTGCTGTCGGCCGGTAACTCCGGCCTGTACGCCTCCACCCGAATGCTCTACAACCTGGCCGTCGAGGGCCGGGCCCCGGCCGTCTTCAGTCGCCTGAGCCGCCAGGGCGTGCCGGTGCCGGCCCTGCTGGCCACCACGGCCATGGGGGCCCTGTGCTTTCTGAGTTCGCTGGGCGAGGGGCAGACGGTGTACCTGTGGCTGCTGAACCTGTCGGGCATGACGGGCTTCATCGCCTGGCTGGGCATCGCCGTCAGCCACTACCGCTTCCGGCGCGGCCTGATGGTGCAGGGCATCGACATCGCCGGCCTGCTGCCCTATCAGTCACCGTTTTTTCCGTGGGGGCCCTTCTTTGCCTTTGGCATGTGTCTGCTGGTGGTGCTGGGGCAAAGCTTTGACGCCTTGCGCGGCAGCGGGCCCGTGCCCTGGGGCGATCTGATCGCCACCTACCTGGGCATTCCGGTGTTCGGGGCCATGTGGTGGGGCTGGCGCCTGGTGCATGGTTCGCGCCTGGTGCCTTATGCCGAGATGCATTTCCCGGGCGCGCTGGCGCACCGGCGCCGGCCTCAGTAGACGGCGCCGCTGCGGGGCAGAGAGGCCACGCCCGAGGCGTCGGGGCCTCCAGAAAATCGGCCGCGCTCCGGCGGCCGACGGGCTACCCCGCCGGCTGGAACCGCGGCTGCACGATGATCTTCACCGCCGACTCGTTGTTGTGGATCAGCGTGTCGAAACCCTGGGTCACCAGGTCCTCCAGCTGGATGCGCTGGGTGATGAAGGGCGCGAGCTTGATCTTGCCCTGCTCGACCAGTTGGATGGTGGCCTGGTGGTCGTTGCAGTAGGCGATGGTGCCGCGCACGTCCAGCTCCTTCATGACCACGCTGTGCACGTTGACCGTGGCCGGGTGGCTCCAGATGGACACGATCACCACCACGCCCGTGGCCTTCGTCACGGCCACCAGCGTGTCGAGCACCTGGTTGACGCTGGAGCATTCGAACGCCACGTCCACGCCCTTGCCGCCGGTGAGCCGCATCACCTCGGCCACCACATCCACTTCGGAGGGGTCGAGGATGTGGTCGGCCACGCCCGACTCCCGTGCCTTTTCCTTGCGTTTGGCGCTCAGTTCGGTGATGAAGACGGTCAGGCCCTTGGCCTTCAGGACGGCGGACAGCAGCAGACCGATGGGGCCGGCCCCGCCCACCAGCGCCACGTCGCCCGCCTTGGCGCCGCTGCGGGTGTAGGCATGGTGGCCCACGGACAGCGGCTCGATCAGCGCGGCCTGATCCAGTGGAATGGCCTTGGAGATCGGATGCACCCAGCGGCGCTTCACGGCAATCCGCTCGGACAGCCCGCCGCCGCGCCCGCCCAGGCCGATGAAGTTCATGTCCTTGGACAGGTGGTAGGGGTCGCCCGGCCCCGTGGGCACGTCGTCGGCCACGATGTAGGGCTCCACCACCACGTGCTGGCCGACCTCGATGTCGTTCACCCCCGCGCCCACGGCGTAGACCACGCCTGAGAACTCATGCCCCATGGTGATGGGCGCAGACTCCCCCGAGATGGGGTGCGGATGGCCGCAGGGCGGGATGAAGATCGGCCCCTCCATGAACTCATGCAGGTCGGTGCCGCAGATGCCGCACCAGGCCACGGCGATGCCCACGGTGCCGGGCTCCACCACGGGTTCGGGGATGTCTTCGATGCGGATGTCGCCACGGGCGTAGAAACGTGCTGCTTTCATGATTCAACTTTCTGGTCTGTAGGGCTGGGTCGTGGGGCGGCAGGGCCGCCCCACGGGAGATCGTGAACCGGTGCTTACCGCAGGTGGTGCACCTGCTGCAGGCCGTAGACCTGCACGGGCAACCCTTCCTGGCGCGCCTTGAGCTGTAGCGCCAGGTACTGCGAGTAATGGCGCGACTGGTGCAGATTGCCGCCGTGGAACCACAGCGCCTGCTGCTGCGTGGGCTTCCACATATTGCGCTGCTCGCCCTCCCAGGGGCCTGGGTCCTTGGTGGTGTCCGAGCCCAGGCCCCAGACCTTGCCCACCTTGTCGGCCACTTCCTGGCTGATCAGGTCGGCCACCCAGCCGTTCATCGAGCCGTAGCCGGTCGCGTAGACCACCAGGTCGGCCGGCAGCTCGGTGCCGTCGTCCAGCACCACCGCGTTTTCCGACAGGTGGCTGATCTGCTTGCCCGCCTGCAGCTTGATGCTGCCGTCGATCACCAGATCGCAGGCGCCCACATCGATGTAGTAGCCCGAGGCGCGGCGCAGGTACTTCATGAAAAGGCCCGAGCCGTCATCGCCGAAGTCCAGCATGAAGCCGGTCGCCTCCAACTGGCGGTAGAACTCCGCGTCGCGCTCGCGGATGCGGTCGTACAGCGGCACCTGGAAGTCGGCCATGATGCGGTAGGGCAGCGAGGCGAAGACCAGGTCCGCCTTCTTGGTCGTCACGCCGCTGGCCACGGCGCGCTCCGAATACAGGTCGCCCAGGCCGATGTCCATCAGCGAATCGGAACGCACGATGTGGGTGGACGAGCGCTGCACCATGGTCACGTCGGCGCCATGCTCCCACAGGGCCGCGCAGATGTCGTGCGCAGAGTTGTTGGCGCCGATCACCACCACCTTCTTGCCCGCGTAGGCGTCGGGGCCCGGGTGCTGCGACGAGTGCTGCTGCTCGCCCTGGAAGACCTCCTGGCCCTTGATCTTGGGCACGTTCGCCTTGCCCGACATGCCGGTGGCGAACACCACATGCTGGGGGCGCAGCACCAGCGTTTCGCCATCACGCTCCACGCTGACTTCCCACGCCTGGCTGGCCTCATCGAAGCGGGCGTTGAGGCAGTTGGTGGAGGGCCAGTAATTCACCTCCATCACCTTGGTGTACATCTCCAGCCAGTCGCCAATCTTGTCCTTGGGGGCGAACACGGGCCAGTTGTCGGGGAAAGGCATGTAGGGCAGGTGGTCGTACCAGACCGGGTCGTGCAGGCACAGCGACTTGTAGCGGTTGCGCCACTGGTCGCCAGGGCGCGCCTGGCGGTCGATGACGATGTGCGAGACCCCCAACTGGCGCAGCCGCGCACCCAGCGCAATGCCGCCCTGGCCGCCACCGATGACGAGCACGAAAGGCTGGGTGTCGCGGCCCAGTTCCTGGGCCTCCTGCTGGCGGCGCTCCAGCCAGGTCTGGCGGCCGCGCCGGATGCCGTGCTCGGCCCCCATGGGGCGGCGCGTGCCCAGGGGCTCTTCATGCCCCTTGAGTTCCTGGGCGGCCGTCAGCAGCGTCCAGATGCGCCCGTCCTTGATGCGCACATGGCCGCTGCCGCGCGCATGGCGCGTGTCGACCACGATCCAGGCGGACACCAGGCCGTCGGCTTCTTCCACCGCCTCGCGCTCGTCCAGCGAAAAGCGCACGGGCGCCACGGCGTCGAGCTGGGCGGCCAGCATGTCGGCGATCTGGTGGCGCCCTTCCAGGGTTTTGAGGTTCCAGGTCAGCAGTACCAGGTCGCGCCAGTAGCATTCGTCGGCGAACAGGCGGCTGGCGCCCGCGGCATCGCGGTCTGCCAAGGCCTGGTTGAGTGAGTCGAGCAGCGCCTGCGCGTGGTCGCGGGCCGTGTCATGGGTCATGGTTGTCTCCTGGAGGGTGGTTGTCATGCCCGTTGGCTTTTCTTCGGGCAGGCGTTCCAAGGCAATCGCCATGCCAGGCAGGAGGGGCCCGCCGGACAGGCAGGCCATGCCAGGAAAATCAATGACTTGCGTGCAGGTCCCCGGCACAAACCCTGGGCCCAGGGCCCCGCTTTTCACCCCTGCCGCGCGCGACAGCTGGCGCAGCCTTGCGACACCTGTCGCACCAGGCCTGCTGCAGTGCAGCAGCGGCAGTGGGTAAACCTCCATTGGCGCGAGCAGGCACGGGGCACAGAATCGTCTGCGGCACGTTCACAGACCGCATCGAATCCCTCCCATGACCCTGCAGTCCTACGCCTCGCACGTCCAGGAAATCGAAGCCTTCGGCCTGGGCTACTCCAACCGTGGGCAAGAGCGCGACCGCGCGGTGCTGCGCAGCTGGCGCCGTTGCATCGATTCGCACCGGCTCGATCCGGCCCGTACCAGCGAAGCCCATGTCGTCACCGAAGGCCAGTTGCGCACGCACCGCGAGGAATCCGAACCGCTGATCCACATCGCCCGCCAGGGCCTTGAGCGGCTGTACCAGCAGCTCAAGGGCCTGGACTACGTGCTGCTGCTGGCGGACCGGCATGGTGTGGCGGTGGACTTCATGGGGCATGAGGCCGATACCGGCGACCTGCGCCGTGCAGGCCTGTACCTGGGCGCGCAATGGCGCGAGGACCACTCCGGCACCTCGGCCGTGGGGGCCTGCCTGGAAACGGGCGAAGCGTTGACCGTGCACCAGAGCGACCATTTCGACTTCACCCACACCAGCCTGTCCTGCACGGCCGCGCCGATCTACGACCTGCGCGGCGAACTCGCGGCGGTGCTGGACCTGTCGCTGCTGCGCTCGCCCGTCGAGCGGGCCAGCCAGAACCTGGCGCTCAACCTCGTCGTGGCCGCTGCGCGGCGCGTGGAGCAGGCCAATCTGATGGCGCAGTCCGGCCAGGACTGGGTGGTGCGCCTGGCCCAGTCGCCCGATTTCCTCGACGTCGATCCCGACGCCTCCATCAGCGTCGACGCACGTGGCCGCATCCGCGCCATGACCCACGCGGGCGCCCGCCTGCTGGCCGCCGTCGCGCAACTGGACTGGCGCCAGCGCCAGAGCCTCATCGGCCAGCCGCTGGAGCGTTTCTTCGACCTGGACCTGCGCGACCTGCCCGAGCTGCGCCGCCATCGCCCGGCGCAGGAGCGCCTCATCCGCGCCCGCGATGGCAGCATCCTCTTCGCCCACGCCATGGAGCCGCAGCGCCGGACACGCCGCCCGCCCGCGCAGGCAACGCCGCCGCAGCCCCCCCTGCCTGCCGCGCTGCAGGCGCTGGAAAAGGGCGATGCCGCACTGCAAGCGCTGCTGCGCAAGGCCGCCCGGCTTGCGCCGCAAGCGCTGCCGATCCTGGTGCAGGGGGAGACCGGCGCAGGCAAGGAATACCTGGCCCGTGCCCTGCATGCCTGCAGCGGTCGCAGCGGCGCCTTTGTCGCCATCAACTGCGCAGCCATTCCCGAGGCCCTGCTGGAAAGCGAGCTGTTCGGCTACTTGCCCGGCACTTGGACCGGCGGCGCCAGCAAGGGCCGCGAAGGGTTGATCGCCGCGGCACACGAAGGCACGCTGTTCCTCGACGAGATCGGCGACATGCCGCTGGCCCTGCAGGCCAAGCTGCTGCGGGTCTTGTCCGAATCCGAGATCACCCCGTTGGGGGCTCGTGCGCCCCGGGCGGTGTCCGTGCGCTTCATCTCGGCCTCGCACCGGCCGCTGGCCGAGCTGGTGCGGTGCGGCAGCTTCCGCGAAGACCTGCTCTACCGCCTCAACGCCGCCGAGCTGCACCTGCCTGCGCTGCGCCAGCGCAGCGACCTGCAGGCCCTGGCCGACCAGATGCTGGCCACGTTCGGCAGCCATCTGCACCTGGGCGACGCCGCGCGCGCCCTGCTGGCCGCGCACGCCTGGCCCGGCAACCTGCGCGAGTTGCACAACGCGCTGCGCTACGCCGCAGCCCTGTGCGGGCAGGATGGCGACGGCAGCATCGAGCCCGAGCACCTGCCCGATCCGCTGAGCGTCGCCCCACACGGCACCGCCTTGGCCCACCCCACCGGCGCGCCCGGCGCACCCGATGCCCAGGCGCTGGCGCAGTTGCTGGCGCAATGCCAGGGCAATGTCTCCGAGGCGGCCCGCCAACTCGGCGTCAGCCGCTCCACCATCCACCGCCGCATCCAGCAGCTCCAGCTTGGCGTGCGGCATGCCCAATGGCGCGGGCCCTAGAGCGCGCTTCATCCGACAGCCCACGCGATCGGCCGCCGCGGCCCTGGCCACGGACGCCTGCCGGGCCTTGGCCGATTCGCCTCAATGGCCTTTTTGCGCCGACCGCATCTCCTGCGTGATCGGCCAGGATGGCCAGGTCCGCTTGGTGCATGTGGGCCCGGACCCGGATCAGCCTGTGCGCCAGACCGAGGCGGCGGTCAAGCGGCCGACGGGCAAATGGCTCACCGGCCGCAGCGCCAGGTTCGCGCGCCGATGTGTGGCACCGCAACACCTGGGCCATCGAGCCCCCCGCCAGGCCAAGCCGTCAATAGACCGCGCCGGCGCGCGGCGCCGCGGCGGGGGCCTGGGCGCCCAGAAAATCGGCCGCCAGGCGGCGTGCCGCCTGCGCATACAGCGACACATCCACGCCCACGGCCACAAAGGTGGCGCCCAGGGACAGGTAGTGGCGCGCCAGTTGCGTGTCGGAGGTCAGGATGCCGGCCGCCTTGCCGGCGCCGACGATGGCCCGGATGGCGCCTTCGATGGCCGCCTGCACCTCGGGGTGGCCGGGCTTGCCGCGGTGGCCCATCGAGGCGGCCAGGTCGGCCGGGCCGATGAACACGCCGTCCACGCCCTCGACGGCGGCGATTGCGCTCAGGTTCGTCAGGGCGGTCACGCTCTCGGCCTGCACCAGCAGGCAGATCTCGTCGTCGGCCACATCGAGGTAGTCGGCGCGCAGGCTCCAGCGCGAGGCGCGGGCAATGGCGCTGCCCACCCCGCGGATGCCCTTGGGCGGGTATTGCACGGCGCGCACCATCAACTCGGCCTGCTCGGCCGTGTCAACCATGGGGATCAGCAGGTTCTGGGCGCCGATGTCGAGCAACTGCTTGACCAGCGCCACTTGGCCTTCAACGGCGCGCACCACCGGTTGTGAGCGGTACGGTGCCACCACCTGCAACTGCTGCAAGGTGGTTTGCAAGGTGTTGGGGGCGTGCTCGCCGTCGATCAACAGCCAGTCGAAGCCGGCGGTGGCGCTGACCTCGCTGAGGTAGGGCGAGGCGGCCGACAGCCACAGGCCGATCTGGGCGCGCTTTTCGCGCAGGGCTTGCTTGAAGGGGTTGGCGGCCGGCTTGCTCATCGGGTGGGAACTCCTGAAAGTGGGGCCGGCGCATCGGCTCGGCCCGCGGTGAATGTCACAGATTGTTGATTCTGCGTCTTTTTGCTGTTGCAGTGCTCATTGCCAGCCAAAGCGCCCGGCATACCAGCGCTTGACCCCCGTGGTCAGCAGGCCATAGCCCAGCAGAATCAGCAGCAGCCAGCCAAAGTAGGCCGGGGGCAGGGCCTGCAGCCTGAAATACCCGGCCAGCGGGCCTTGCACCAGGAAGATGCCCAGCGCGGCCACCCCCGCGGTCATGCCCAGCAGCAGCGGGGCAGGGCGGCTTTGCACAAAGGGCAGCCTGGGGCTGCGCAGCAGGTGCACGATCAGCGTCTGCGTGAGCAGTCCCACCACGAACCAGCCCGACTGGAACAGGGTCTGCCGTGCCTCGCTGTTGGCGCCGAAGACCCACCACATGAGGGCAAAGGTGGCGATGTCGAAGACCGAACTCAGCGGCCCGAAATACACCATGAAGCGGCCGATGCCCTCGGGGTTCCAGCGCAGCGGCTGCTGCACCAGGGCCTCGTCGACCCGGTCAAAGGGGATGGCGGTCTGCGAGAAGTCGTACAGCAGGTTCTGCACCAGCAACTGCAGCGGCAGCATGGGCAAAAAAGGCAAAAAGGCGCTGGCCACCAGCACCGAGAACACGTTGCCGAAGTTCGAGCTGGCTGTCATGCGCAGGTATTTGAGCAGGTTGCTGAAAGTGCGCCGCCCCTCCAGCACGCCCTCTTGCAGCACCATCAGGCTTTTTTCCAGCAGGATGATGTCGGCCGCCTCCTTGGCGATGTCGACCGCGCTGTCCACCGAGATGCCGATGTCGGCCGCGCGCAGCGCGGGGGCGTCGTTGATGCCATCGCCCATGAAGCCCACCACATGGCCGTTGCGGCGCAGCGCCCGCACGATGCGCTCCTTGTGCAGCGGCGTCAGCTTGGCAAACAGCTGGTGCTGCTCCACGCAGCGGGCCAGGGCCGCATCGTCCAGCGCGTCCAATGCCGGGCCCAGCACCACCGGCTGCACCGGCAGGCCCACTTGGGTGCAGACGCGGGCCGTCACCAGTTCGTTGTCGCCGGTCAGCACCTTGACGGCCACACCGCTGGCGGCCAGGGCCTGCAGGGCGGGGGCGGTGGACTCCTTGGGTGGGTCGAGAAAGGCCACGTAGCCGATCAGGGTGAGCCCGCTCTCGTCGGCCACGCCGAACACCGTCTGATCCAGTGGCAGCTCTTTCATGGCCACGGCCACCACGCGCAGGCCCTCGCGGTTGAGCTGGGCGGCCACCTCACGTACCCGGGCCAGCAATTCGCCGTCCAGGGCTTGTTCGCAGGGGCCCTCGGGGCATTGGGCGTCCTGGGTGCGGACCCGGCTGCAGATCGCCAGCATCTCCTCCAGTGCGCCCTTGCAGATCAGCTCGTGGTGGTGGTCCTGCTCGGCCACCACCACCGACATGCGCCGGCGCACAAAGTCGAAGGGGATCTCGTCCACCTTGCGGTAGTCCTGTGCCAGGCGCAGTTCGGTGGCCATCTCCACATGCTCCAGCACGGCCCGATCCAGCAGGTTCTTCAGGCCGGTCTGGTAGTGGCTGTTGAGGTAGGCGAACTTCAGCACCTCGTCGCTGCGCTGGCCGAACACATCGGTGTGGCGCTCCAGCACGATGCGGTCCTGCGTCAGTGTGCCGGTCTTGTCGGTGCACAGCACGTTCATGGCCCCGAAGTTCTGGATCGCGTCCAGGCGTTTCACGATCACCTGCTGGCGCGACAGCATCACCGCGCCCTTGGCCAGGGTGGTGGTGACGATCATGGGCAGCATCTCGGGCGTCAGGCCCACCGCCACCGACATGGCAAACAGAAACGCCTCACCCCAATGCCCCTTGGTGAAGCCATTGACCAGCAGCACGATGGGCACCATCACCAGCGCAAAGCGGATCAGCAGCCAGCTCACGCTGTTGACCCCGCTCTGGAAGGCCGTCACCGTGCCATCGCCCGCGTTCATGTGGGCGGCCACGGTGCCGAAGTAGCTCTGGTTGCCGGTGGCCAGCACCACGGCCGTGGCCGAACCCGACACCACGTTGGTGCCCATGAACAGCAGGTTGTGCTGCTCCAGCGGGCCCTGGCCAGGGCCGGCCTCGGGGTGCTGCGGGTCGTGCGCACTGACAAACTTTTCGACCGGCATCGATTCACCGGTCATGGCGGCCTGGGCCACGAACAGGTCGCGGGCGCTCAGCACCCGGCAGTCGGCCGGGATCATGTCGCCCGCCGACAGCTGCAGGTGGTCGCCAGGCACCAGTTCGCGCAAGGGGCGCTCCTGAGCCTGCGGGGTCGCGCTGCCGGCCGGCACCCGCCACACCGTGGCGGTGTTGCTGACCAGGGCCTTGAGCGCCTCGGCGGCGCGGCTGGAGCGCGCCTCCTGCACGAAACGGACGACCGTGCTCAAGGCCACCATGCTGCCGATCACCACCGTGGCCTTGCTGTCATCGGTCAGCCACGACACGGCCGCCAACAGGGTCAGCAACAGGTTGAAGGGGTTGTTGTAGGCCCGCCACAGGCGCTGGGCGGCGGTGGGCGGCTTGTCGTGGGCCACCTCGTTGGGGCCGATGCGGCGAAATCGCTCGGCCGCCTCGGCCTCGGTCAAGCCGCCGGCGGGCGCCTGCAACTGCGCCAGCAGTTGCTCAGGGGTGGCCTGGGCGGCCCGCATCAGCATGGGCACCAGCGGGTCGGCGGCGCCGGGCCGGGCTTCGGGTGGATGGGCCAGGCTGTGGTCCAGCCAGGCGTGGCGGCCAAACAGGCGGTTGGTGTAGCGGCGGCGCAGCAGGGGCGCCAGCCAGCGGGGCAACAGGGCTCGCATGTCAGAGGGCTTTCGATGGGGCAGGGCGGTCTGGAACGACAAACCGGCTATGGCGGGATCATTGCGCGCCCATATGCCTAGTTTGACCGTTCAGCTTGCTGGCATCATGACGGGATGACGAACAGTTACGAATCCGAGGACTGGAACGACACGGTCGCCGTCGACGACGAAGACACCGCCCCCCTGGCCCTGGCCGATGCGGCCGGTCCGATCTGGGCCGTGGGTGAGGCGCGCCCCTATCCCCCCGAGCGGGTGTCCATCGGGCGCTGGATGCTGGGCGGCCTGAGGGCCGGCTTTTTCGTGTCGCCGGGCGTGGGTCATGCCCAGCCTTCGCCCTTTCAGGTGCTGTTGCTCACGGTGCTGGCTTCGGGGCTGTTGTTGGGCTTGGCCCGGCTGGAGGTGCCCGGCCCCGCCCTCTTTGACTGGCGGGCCTGGCTGGTGCCCTGGTGGATGACGCTGCTGTCGCTGTGGGGCGCCTGGTTTGCCCTGCCGCCCGAGCGCGTGGCCGAGATCGATGACGACCCCTGGCACCTGCGGGGGCTGGGCACCTGGTTTGCGCTCAGCTCGGGCGTGGCCTTGCCGGCACAGCTGGTGCTGCAGGCCCTGTCGATCGCCGTGGTACGCGAATGGCTGCCGGCCCAGACCATGGCCCTGCCATGGATCTACTGGGGCCTGTACCTGGGCCTGACGGTGTGGCTGTGGGCGGCGGTGGTGCGCTTGACCGCGCGTTTTGCCGGCCCGCGCTGGCGTCTGGGCCTGTTTGCGGCCTTGCTGGCCGGCCTGTTCGCCCTGGCCATCTGGCAGTTCCCGGACCGCCCCTGGGCGCCCGACGAGAGTGCAGAACTGGCCGCCGCCGACACCCCCGAGCCCCCGCGCCTGCACCTGAGCCAAGGCGTGTTTGAGGCCCAGCAAGCCCTGTGGCCTGCCGCCGAACAGGGCCTGGCGGCGCAGCGCGATGGCGTGGTCGATGTCTATGGCCTGGTGTTTGCGCCCGACGGCAGCGAGGCGGTGTTCCGCCGCGAAAGCCAGCTGATGGCTGATGTGTTGCGCCAGCGCTTTGATGCCGAAGGTCGGGTGCTGCACCTGCTGAACAACCCCGAGACCGCCACCACCTTGCCCTGGGCCACGCCTGAGAACCTGGGCCGTGCCATCGGCCTGCTGGCCACCCACATGGACCGCGAACACGATCTGCTGGTGGTGTACCTGACCTCGCACGGGGCGCAGAACTTTCAACTGGCGGCCAGCAATGACCCGCTGGAGGTGGCCCCGGTCGACCCCGGCCTGCTGCGCCGGCTGCTGGACGAAGCCGGCATCCGCAACCGCGTGATCATGGTGTCGGCCTGCTTTGCCGGCGGCTGGATCGAGCCCTTGGCCACCGACACCAGCCTGGTCATCACCGCGTCGGATGCCGAGCACACCTCGTACGGCTGTGGCCGCCTGTCGGAGCTGACCTTTTTCGGCCGGGCGGTGGTCGACGAGCAACTGCGCCAGACCCATTCCTTCACCCAGGCCTTTGAGCGGGCCCGCCTGGTGATTGGCAAACGAGAGGTCGAGGCCGGCAAGCCCGACGGTCCGTCGAACCCGCAGATGCGCCTGGGCGCCGGCCTGGTGCCGGTGCTGGGGGCGTTGGAGGCGCGGCTGGGGCCTTGAGCAGTGGCCGAAGAGCCTGGCGCGACCTGAGGCCAGGGCGTGCCAGCGGGTCGATCTGAGCGCCACCTCCGGTCTTGGCCCTCCGCCCACCACGGCTGACACAGCTTTGCGCTATGGTGGCGCGCATGAAGCCTTCATTTTTCAGTCTGGGGTGGCGCACCCTGTGGCGTGACCTGCGCGCCGGCGAGTTGCGCCTGTTGATCGTGGCCGTGACCCTGGCGGTGGCGGCCCTCAGTGCGGTGGGTTTTTTTTCGGACCGGCTCAAGGGCGGGCTGCAGCGCGATGCCCGCCAACTGCTGGGCGGCGACGCGGTGCTGGCCAGCGACAACCCGGCCCCGGCCGCCTTTGCCGAGCGGGCGCAGGCCCTGGGCCTGCAGGTGGGGGCCACCCAGACCTTTCCGACCATGGGGCGGGCGGCCGACGAACAGGGCGGCGCCAGCCGCCTGGTGGCGCTGAAGGCGGTCAGCCCCGGCTACCCCTTGCGTGGCCAGTTGCTGGTCTCGGCCACGGCTGACGGCGCCGGCGAGCCCACGCGCGAGGTGCCGGCACCCGGCGAGGCGTGGGTGGACGCGGCGGTGCTCGAATCGCTGGACCTGCACCTGGGCGACCCCCTGCTGCTGGGCGACAGCCGCCTGCGCATTGCGCGCGTGCTGGTGTTGGAGCCCGATCGTGGCGCCGGCTTCATGAACTTTGCCCCGCGGGTCATGGTGCGCGAATCCGACCTGGCGGCCACCCGCCTGGTGCAGCCAGCCAGCCGCATCAACCACCGGCTGGCCGTGGCGGGCGAGGGCCCGGCCATCAAGGCCTTCACCGATTGGGCCGAGGCCGAGATGAAACGCAGCGGCCTGCGGGGTGCCCGCATCGAATCCCTGGACAGCGGCCGCCCCGAGATGCGCCAGACCCTGGACCGGGCCGAAAAATTCCTCAACCTGGTGGCCTTGCTGGCCGCCTTGCTGAGTGCCGTGGCGGTGGCGCTGGCCGCCCGCGGCTTTGCCGCCAGCCACCTGGACGATTGCGCCATGCTGCGCGTGCTGGGGCAGAGCCAGCGCACCATCGCGCTGGCCTACGCCTTTGAGTTTGTGCTGGCCGGTGTGGCCGCCAGCCTGCTGGGCGTGGCCCTGGGCTATGCGGTGCACTATGCCTTTGTGGCCCTGCTGGCAGGCCTGGTGGATGCGGCCCTGCCCGCTGCCACGGCCTGGCCCGCGCTGCTGGGCCTGGGCATGGGCCTGACCCTGTTGGTGGCCTTTGGCTTGCCGCCGGTGCTGCAACTGGCCCAGGTGCCGCCGCTGCGCGTGATCCGGCGCGACCTGGGCGGGCTCAAGCCGGCCTCGTTGCTGGTGCTGGGCTTGGGCGTGGCGGGCTTTGCCGCCTTGCTGATGGCCGTCAGCAGCGACCGCCTGCTGGGCCTGATCGCGGTGGGGGGCTTTGCAGGCGCCGTGCTGCTGTTTGCCGGCCTGAGCTGGCTGGCCGTGCAGGCCTTGCGCCGCAGCGTCAATGAAAGCACCGCGCCGCGCTGGCTGGTGCTGGCCACCCGCCAGGTCTCGGCCCGCCCGGCCTATGCGGTGGTGCAGGTCAGTGCCTTGGCCGTGGGCCTGCTGGCCCTGGTGCTGCTGGTGCTGTTGCGCACCGATCTGATCAGCAGCTGGCGCCAGGCCACGCCACCCGATGCGCCCAACCGCTTTGTGATCAATGTGCTGCCCGAGCAGGCGGGCGATTTTCAGGCCGCGCTGCGCCAGGGCGGCGTGCGCCAGTTCGACTGGTACCCCATGATCCGGGGCCGCCTGGTGGCCATCAACGGCCAGCCCGTCAAGCCCGAGGACTACCCCGGCGAGCGGGCCAAGCGCCTGGTCGACCGTGAGTTCAACCTGTCCAACAGCGCCGAGCGCCCCCCGCACAACCCGGTGGTGGCGGGCCGTTGGACCCCCGACGAGGCCGGCGCGGTGAGCGTCGAAGAGGGCATTGCCCAGACCCTGGGCCTGAAGCTGGGCGACCAGTTGCGCTTTGACATTGGCGGCGTGCAGACCGAATCGCGCATCACCTCGCTGCGCAAGGTGGACTGGGGCTCGCTGCACGCGAACTTCTTCGTCATCTACCCGGTGGCCAGCCTGCCCGATGTGCCGGTCACCTACCTGGCGGCCTTCCGGGCCCCGGCCCAGCGCGGCTTTGACAATGCCCTGGTGCGGCAGTTTCCGAACATCACCAGTGTGGACATGAGCAGCACGCTCAATCAGATCCAGCGCGTGCTGGACCAGGTGGTGCAGGCGGTGGAGTTCCTGTTCGCCTTCACCCTGGCCGCCGGCCTGGTGGTGCTGTTTGCCGCCGTCACCGCCACCCGTGAAGAGCGCGCCCGCGAGTTCGCCATCATGCGCGCCGTGGGCGCCAGCAGCCGCCTGCTGCGCCAGGTGCAGGGCGCCGAACTGCTCGGCGTGGGCCTGCTGGCCGGCTTTCTGGCCAGCGCCGTGGCCGCCGGCGTGGGCTGGGGCCTGGCCCACTTTGTGTTCGAGTTCGCCTGGACCGCCTCGCCCTGGGTGCTGCTGGGCGGCGCCGCGGCCGGCGCCGTGCTGGCCCTGGCCGCCGGCTGGTGGGGCCTGCGCGAGGTGCTGCGCCGGCCGGTGGTGGAGACGCTGCGGCGGGCTGCGGGGTGAGGCTCGGCCTGGGGCGGTGTCGAGCCGAAAACTGCCCTTCGCTGAAGCGACAATGGTGACCTATGAGCACCGATGACACCCCGCAAACGTCCAACTCGGCTCCCGCCACCCCTTTCGAATGGATCGGCGGCGAAGAGCGCGTGTTGGCGCTGACCGAGCGCTTTTACGATCTGATGGACCTGGAGCCTGGCTACCATGACCTGCGCGCCGCGCACGGTCCTGACCTGACGAACGCGCGCCAGCGCCTGTTCTGGTTTCTGTGCGGCTGGCTGGGCGGCCCCTCGCACTACACCGACCGTTTTGGGCACCCGATGCTGCGGGCGCGGCATCTGCCGTTTCCGATCGGCATCAAGGAGCGCGACCAGTGGGTGGCCTGCATGGACCAGGCCATGGGCGAGACGGGCGTGCCCGAGGACCTGCGGGCCCGCCTCAAGGAAAGCTTTTTCGGCACGGCCGACTGGATGCGCAACAAGGGCATCTGAACGGCGCCGGCCCGGGTGCGTAACATAGGCGCCCATGACCGAAGCCATTTCTTCTTCCGTGCACCTGCGTGCGGCCACGCCGGCCGATGTCGGCACCATCCTGGGCCTGATCCGAGGCCTGGCCGAGTACGAAAACCTGCTGGACCGCGTGGTGGCCACGCCTGAAAAGCTGGCCGACACCTTGTTCGGTGCTCACCCGGCCGCCGAGGTGCTGCTGGCCGAGGTCGATGGCCAGGTGCAGGGCTTTGCGCTGTTCTTCCACAACTACTCGACTTTTCTGGCCCAGCGCGGCCTGTACCTCGAAGACCTGTTCGTGCGCCCCGAGGCGCGCGGACACGGCGTGGGCAAGGCCTTGCTTCAGGCCCTGGCCGAGCTGGCCGTGCAGCGCGGCTGCGGGCGCTTTGAATGGTCGGTGCTGGATTGGAACCAGAGCGCGATCGACTTCTATGAGGCCATGGGCGCCACGGTGATGCCTGATTGGCGCATCTGCCGCGTCACCGGCGAGGCCCTGGCCCGCTTGGGCGGGGCGGCCTGATTCAGCGCAGGGCCTCCAGCCGGCGCACCAGGGCCAGCGGTGTGAGGTCTTCGAACATCGGCCCGATCACCTGCAGGCCGATGGGCAGGCCGTCGCGGTCACGGCCCACCGGGGCGCTGGTGGCCGGCAGGCCCGCCACGGTGGCAATGCCGGGCCAGAACACCTGCGGCCCCAGGGGCTGGACCTGGCCGTCGATTTGCACGGTGGCCGTGGCCCAGTCCATTGGGTCGATGTGCGGGTAGGCCGTGCAGCCCAGCACCGGCGTCAGCACCACATCCACCTCCTCGAATAAGGCCTGCCACTGCAGCTGCAGGCCCGCGCGGCGGTCCAGCAAGGTCAGCCACTCGTGTGCGCTGATGGATGTGGCGCCGGGCTGCCCCCGGGTCATGAAGGTGTTGAGCAGGCCCGTGTAGATCTTGTGCGCCATCTCCAGATTGGGCAGGCGCTCGCTGCTGCGCAGCACGCTGCAGCCGCCAGCCTGCAGGGTGTTGGCCACCTCTTGCAAGGCCGCCTGGGTGTCTTGTGACACCGGCAGGTCGGGGTGTTGGTCCAGCAGCAGGCAGCGCGCCCGGCTCATGTCGCGGGCGGGCGGCAGTTGCAGGGCATAGGCCTTTGACTGCGGCGCTTCGGGGCCGGCCAGCACGCTGAGGGCCAGTTCCAGGTCGTCCACGCTGCGTGCCAGCGGGCCGATCACCGCCAGTTCGTTCGGGGCGCCGCTGCCCAGGCCCGGAAAATCATGGCCGCGCGCTGGCAGCAGACCCAGGCTGGGCTTGTGACCATACACGCCGCAGAAGTGCGCCGGCACCCGGATCGAGCCGCCGATGTCCGAGCCCAGCTCCAGGGCCACAAAGCGCGCCGCCAGCGCCGCGGCGCCACCGCCCGACGAGCCGCCCGGTGTGCGGCTCAGGTCCAGGGGGTTGCGGGTGCGGCCGTAGATCGGGTTGGCCGATTGCCAGTCGCCCAGGCCCACCGGCACATTGGTCTTGCCAAGGATCACGGCGCCAGCCGCCTTGAGCCGCTTCACCGCCAGGGCATCCTGCTCGGCCCGATGTTGACGGGCGAACTCGAAGCCCCAGGTGGTGGGCAGGCCGGCCAGGTTGAAGGATTCTTTCACCGTCATCGGCAGGCCCAGCAGGGGCCGGCGTTCGCCGCGCGCCAGGGCCTCGTCTGCCGCGCGGGCCTGGGCACGGGCATGGTCGAAATCCCGCACCACCACCGCGTTGATGGGGCCGTCATGGGCCTCGATGCGGGCGATGGCCGCCTCGCACAGGGCCAGGGCGCTGCAGTCGCCCCGCGCCAGGGCAGCCACCTGGGCGCGGGCATCGAGGTCGAGCAGGGCATCAGCAGGGGCGAGGGACGGTGAGGTCATGGCGGGCTCCGTGAAGTGGGTGCCGCCATTGTGGCCTCATGCCCTGGCCTGGCTCGTGTCAACCCGGTGACGGTCGCAGCAGCACCACCAGCGCGCCGGCGCCACCCTCGGCGGGCCGGGCCTGCACAAAGGCCAGTACTTCGTTCTTCTGCACCAGCCAGCTTTGCACCCGGCCCTTGAGCACCGGGCTTTTGCCGGGCGAGCCCAGGCCCTTGCCGTGCACCACGCGCACGCAGCGCACGCCGATCTTGTGGGTTTCGCGGATGAACTGGCCCAGCGCCTCTCGCGCCTCGTCGGTGCGCAGGCCGTGCAGGTCCAGCTGGCGCTGGATGCTCCAGACGCCCCGGCGCAGTTTGCGCGTGACCTCGACGCTGATGCCGGGGCGGCGAAAGCTCAGGGCGTCATCGGTGTCGAGCAGGGAGCTGACGTCGAAGTCGTCGCTGATGGACTCGAGCAGCACGCGCTGTTCGTCAAGCTGGTGCTGGTAGGGGATGGGCGCCGGTGGGTCGTTTTGCAGCAGCACCCGGCCGTGCTGGCGCAGCGGGATCACCGGGCCCACGGCCAATTCGAACAGGCGATGCCGGGCCTGTTCGCGGGCGGCGGCCTCGCGGCGGGCGCGCTCCAGGGCCTCGGCCTCGGCGCGTTGCTGGGCCAGGCGCTTTTGCAGCTGTTTCAGGTCTTGCAGCGAGTGCAGCACCAGGGGGCTGCCGCTGCGTTCGGGCAGGGCGCTCACAGCAGCCCTTTCTCGGCCATCGACAGGGCCTGGCCGGGTGCCACGATCAGGTGGTCGAGCACGCGCACATCGATCAGGCCCAGGGCCGCCTTCAGGTGCTGGGTCAAGGCCTGGTCGGCGGCCGAGGGCTGCACCTGGCCACTGGGGTGGTTGTGCGCCAGCACCACGGCGCCAGCCTGGTGGTGCAGGGCGCGCAGCACCACCTCACGCGGGTAGACCGAGGTCTGGTTGAGCGTGCCGCGAAACAGCTCTTCGAAGGCCAGCAGGCGGTTCTGGCTGTCGAGAAACAGCACGGCAAACACCTCATGGCCCTTGTGCGCCAAATGAAGTTGCAGGTAGCGGCGCACGGCGTCGGGTGAGTCGAATACGGCGCGCTCGCTCAGCTGCTGGGCCAGGGCTCGGCGGGCCAGCTCCAGTACCGCACTGAGTTCGGCCCGCTTGGCGGTGCCGCCCAGGCCCTTGATGCGTTTCAGGTCTTCCAGTTTGGCCTGCAGCAGGCCCGCCATGCCGCCAAAGGCGTCGAGCAGCTCCTGCGCCAGCATCAGCACGCTTTTGCCGGCCAGGCCGGTGCGCAGCAACAGGGCCAGCAACTCGGCGTCGCTGAGCGCACCGGCGCCACGCGCGATCAACTTTTCGCGCGGGCGGGCTTCGGGGGGCAGGTTCAGCGGGCTCATGGGGATCATGGGGCTCAGGGCAGGGGGGCTCAGGGGGCGGGGCTGAGGTGCAGGAATGGTGAGAAAAGTGCGGAAAGCGGGGGGAGGCGGGGGAATAGAGCCCCGGTGCTGAAGGGGCTCTGGCTGGTTTTTTACAATGGCGGTCAGTTTATCGGGACTTCCATGTCAACAACGCCCTCTCAAGCATCTGTCGTTCAGCCTTCTTCGTTCCTGACCTTGCACTACCGCCTGGCCGGGCCGGCGGGGGACATCATCAATACTTTCGACGACAAACCCGCTACTTTGTCGCTGGGCTCGGGCGAGTTGTCGCCTGCGGTGGAGCAGCGGTTGATCGGCCTGGCCGAGGGCACACGCACCCAGTTCGAGATCCCGGCCGGCGAGGCCTTTGGCGAGCGCAACCCCGACATGCTGCAATGGGTGGCGCGCAAGCTGCTGGCCCAGTTCGGCGACCCGGACGAGCAGTACGACGTGGGCGATGTGGTGCAGTTCCCCACGCCCGATGGCACCGGCAGCTATGCCGGCGCGGTGCAGCAGCTCAGCGATGACGCGGTGCTGTTCGATTTCAACCACCCGCTGGCCGGCCAGCCGGTCACCTTTGAAGTGCAACTGATCGGAGTGTTGTGATGAGCAGCGCCCCCGCCACCTCCCTGTCCGAGATCACCCTGGCCGAGCCGCGTGGCTTCTGTGCCGGCGTGGACCGGGCCATCGAGATCGTGGAGCGTGCGCTGCAGAAGTTCGGTGCGCCGATCTATGTGCGCCATGAGATCGTGCACAACACCTATGTGGTGAACGACCTCAAGAACAAGGGCGCGATCTTCATCGAAGAACTGGATGACGTGCCCCCGGGCGCCACCCTGGTGTTCAGCGCCCACGGCGTGAGCCGGGCGGTGCAGGAAGAGGCCCGGGCACGTGGCTTCTCGATCTTCGACGCCACCTGCCCACTGGTGACCAAGGTGCACGTCGAGGTGGCCAAGCTGGCGCGCGAGGGCTATGAGTTCATCATGATCGGCCACAAGGGGCATCCCGAGGTGGAGGGCACCATGGGCCAACTGGATCACGGCATCCACCTGGTCGAAGACGTGGCCGATGTGGCCCGTGTGCAGCCCGGGCAGACCGACAAGCTGGCCGTGGTGACCCAGACCACGCTGAGCGTGGACGACGCCGCCGAGATCGCCGAGGCCGTGCGCCTGCGCTTTCCCAAGGTGCGCGAGCCCAAGCAGCAAGACATCTGCTATGCCACGCAAAACCGCCAGGACGCGGTGAAGATCCTCAGCCCCCAGGTCGACATCGTGATCGTGGTGGGCAGCCCGACCAGCTCGAACAGCAACCGCCTGCGCGAGCTGGCCGAAAAGCTGGGCACCCCCGCCTACATGGTGGACAGCGCGGCCGAACTGCAGCCCGCCTGGTTCGAAGGCAAGGCCCGGGTCGGCCTGACCGCGGGCGCCTCGGCCCCTGAGCTGCTGGTGAACCAGGTGATCGAGCGCCTGCGCGCCTTCGGGGCCGTGGCGGTGCGCAAGATGGACGGGATTGAGGAAACGTTGAAGTTCCCCTTGCCCAAGGGCCTGAAACTGGACGCTTGAGGAGGCGGGCTCAGGTCCACAGGTCCAGCGGCGGGTCGGCGACCACGGCGCGCAGGATGTCGGCGCGTGACAGGAAGCCGATCACGTGGCCGTCGTCCTGCGTCACGGGCAGGCCGGGCAGGCCCATGTCCAGCAGCACCCGGGCCGCGCGGCGCAGCGAGGTGTCGCCGGCCACGGCGGGCACGGGGGTGAGCATGATGTCGCGCACGCTCTGCTGGGCCAGCTTCCAGGCCGAGATGCCGGTGGCGCTGGGGGCGGGCATCAGCACCGGCGGCATCATGTCGGCGCGCAGCAGCAAACCGATCAACAGGCCCTGGGCATCCAGCACCGGGGCCTGGCCCACGCCACGTGCGGCCAGGGCCTCCCAGGCCTCGGCCACGGTGATTTCGGGTGGCACGCTGAACACCTCGCGGCTCATCACGTCCTGCACCCGGTCCAGGGGTTGGCGGGCCGGCGGTTTGGCCTGCTGGGCATCGGCATAGGCCGCCATGGCGTCGTTGCGCCGGGTGTGCAAGGCGTTGGACGGCGGGCGTGGGGTGGCGGCGGGCAACTCGAAGGCGTCGCGGTGCAGGGCGTCGCTGCGGTGCACACCCCGTGTGGCCGACAGGGCGCGCACCGGGCTCAGCTCGGACAGGTTTTCCATCGTGCCCCGGTAGATGGGGCCACCCAGACCAAAAACGTAGAACATGCGCTTCTCCGGAGCCGCCCGTGGGGGCCAGCGGTGGGCTGCCCCGACGATCAGGGCTAGATACACTGCGAGCTTCGTATTTTGCGACGATTGCCCGCCCCATGATCTTGCGTTCCGATATCGAGGCCGCTTCGGCCCGCCTGCAACAGCAGGGCCCCCAAGGTTTTTTGCGTGCCACACCGTTGTGGCGGCTGCCCGGTGCCACCCTGGGGGTGGCGGCTGCCGAGGTCTGGCTCAAGCTGGAGCACCTGCAGGTCAGCGGCAGTTTCAAGGCCCGTGGCATGCTGAACCGCCTGCTGGCCCAGCCCATTCCGGCCAGCGGGGTGATCGTGGCCTCGGGGGGCAACGCCGGCATTGCCACCGCGGCGGCGGCCCGCGCCCTGGGCGTGCCTTGCGAGGTGTTCGTGCCCGAGGTTTCGCCTGCGGCCAAACGCCAGAAGTTGCGCGAACTGGGGGCCCGTGTCGAAGTGGTGGGGGCCACCTATGCCGAGGCTTTCGAGGCCTGCATGGCCCGCCAGCAAATCAGCGGGGCCCTGATCACCCATGCCTATGACCAGCCCGAGGTGGTGGCCGGTGCCGGCACCCTGGCGCGCGAGATCGAGGCCGAGGCCGGCCTGCCCGACAGCGTGCTGGTGAGCGTGGGCGGTGGTGGCCTGATCGGCGGCGTTGCTGCCTGGTTCGAGCAGCGCGCCCGCGTGGTGGCCCTGGAGCCCGAAGGGGCGCCCACCCTGTTCCGAGCCCGTGAGGCCGGCCAGCCCGTGGACGTGGCGGTGTCGGGCATCGCGGCCGACTCGCTGGGGGCTCGCCGCATCGGCACCATCGGCTGGCAGGTGACGCAGGCCCACGTGGGCCAGGCCTTGCTGCTGGGCGACGAGGCCATCGCCAAGGCCCGCAAAACGCTTTGGAGCGAGTTCAAGCTGGCGGTCGAGCCCGCCGCCGCCCTGGGCCTGGCGGCCCTGCAGTCGGGCGCCTATGTGCCGGCCCCCGGTGAGCGGGTCTGCCTGGTGCTGTGTGGCGCCAATTTCGCCCCCGCCACCCTGGCCTGAAGCGCACCGCCGGAATAGCCCTGAGACCCCTCGTTAAAATCGCCCCATGCTAGACATCAATTCCCTGCGCAAAGACCTCGATTCGGTCGTCGCCCGCCTTGAAACCCGCAAAAAGCCCCAGGCCTACCTGAATGTGGAGGCCTTCCGCACCCTGGAGGCCGAGCGCAAGACCCTGCAGACCCGCACTGAAGAGCTGCAGGCCCAGCGCAACACGCTGTCCAAGCAGATCGGCCAGCGCAAGTCCAAGGGCGAGAGCGTGGACGACATCATGGCCGCCGTGGCCGCCATCAAGACCGAGCTCGACACCTCGGCAGCCCGCCTGGAGGCCCTGCAGCCCGAGCTCAACCACCTGCTGATGGCCGTGCCCAACCTGCCGCACGAGTCGGTGCCGCTGGGTTCGGACGAGTCGGGCAACGTCGAAGTGCGCCGCTGGGGCACGCCGGGCCAGTACGACTTCGAGGTGAAAGACCACGTGGACCTGGGCGAGCCCCTGGGCCTGGACTTTGACATGGGCGTCAAGCTCTCGGGCTCGCGCTTCACCGTGATGAAGGGGCAGATTGCCCGCCTGCACCGCGCGCTGTCGCAGTTCATGCTCGATGTGCAGACGCAAGAGCACGGCTACACCGAATGCTATGTGCCCTACGCCGTGAACGCCGACTCGCTCAAGGGCACCGGCCAGTTGCCCAAGTTCGAAGGCGACCTGTTTGCCGCCAAAAAGGGCGGTCAGGACGGCGAGCCCGTGCCCGACCACGCGGCGCTCTACCTGATCCCCACCAGCGAGGTGCCGCTGACCAACTTTGTGCGCGACGTGGTGCTGGCCGAGGCCGAACTGCCGATCAAGCTCACGGCCCACACCCCCTGCTTCCGCTCCGAAGCCGGCAGCTACGGGCGCGACACCCGCGGCATGATTCGCCAGCACCAGTTCGACAAGGTCGAGATGGTGCAGATCGTGCACCCCGAGCGCAGCTACGAAGCCCTGGAGGCCATGACCGGCCACGCCGAGGCGATCCTGCAGCGGCTGGGCCTGCCTTACCGCGTGATGGCGCTGTGCACCGGCGACATGGGTTTTGGCTCGGCCAAGACTTATGACCTGGAGGTGTGGCTGCCGGCGCAGAACACCTACCGCGAGATCAGCTCGGTGTCGAACTGCGAAGCCTTCCAGGCGCGTCGCCTGCAGGCCCGCTTCAAGAATGCCCAGGGCAAGAACGAGCTGGTGCACACCCTGAACGGCTCGGGCCTGGCCGTGGGCCGCACCCTGGTGGCCGTGCTCGAGAACAACCAGCAGGCCGATGGCAGCATCACCGTGCCCGAAGTGCTGCGCCCCTACATGGGCGGCCTGACGGTGCTCAAGGCCTGAGCCTGATCCACCCCGGCACGGCCAGGCTGAGCGCATGATGTTTCGCTTGGGCGGCTGGTCACCCGCGCGCCGTCTGCGCGCCAAGTTTGTGCTGCTGGCCCTGTTGCCCTTGCTGGGGGCACTGGGCCTGATGGCCCTGGCCGTCTCGCACCAGGACCATGAGCTGGCCGAGCGCGAACGCGTGCTGGTGCTTCAGACCTACATGAATGCGCGCCGCGTCGAGCTGCGCCACTACGTGGACCTGGCCGTCAGCACGGTGCGCCCCTTGTATGACAGCGGGTTGACCGATGCGGCCACGCGTCAGCAGGCGATCCAGCGCCTGGCCTCGCTCGACTATGGCAGCGATGGCTACTTCTTTGTCTACGACCTGGACGGCGAGGTGTTGATGCACTCGCGCCAGCCCGAGCTGCTGGGCCGCAACCTGTGGAACCTGCGCGACCCCCGGGGCCAGCCCACCATCCAGCACCTGATCGCCCAGGCCCGCAATGGCGGCGGGTACGTGGAGTACCTGTGGCAAAAGCCCTCCAGCGGCAAGATGGTGCCCAAGCTGGGCTACGTGGTGGCCCTGCCGCGCTGGCACCTGATGCTGGGCACCGGCCTGTACCTGGACGACATGGACGACACCCTCACCCAGCTCGATCAGCAGGTGCGCGGCAACATCAGCGCCACCCTGTGGTGGATGCTGGGCATTGCCGGCCTGGCCCTGCTGTGCCTGAGCGTGAGCGGCCTGTGGCTGAACCTCAGTGAGCAGCGCATTGCCGACCAGAAGCTGCGCCTGCTGGCCCAGCGCCTGGTGCGCTCGCAGGAAGACGAGCGCGCCCGCCTGGCCCGCGAGCTGCACGATGGCAGCAGCCAGACCCTGGTGTCGACCAAGCTGCTGCTCGAATCGGCCCTGCACGCGGTGCAGCACGGCGGGCCTCCGCCTGAGCACAGCCTGCATCAGGCCCTGGCCCGCCTGGGCGACAGCCTGACCGAGATCCGGCGCCTGTCGCACCGCCTGCGCCCCGCCATGCTGGACCGCCTGGGCCTGCCGGCCGCGCTGGAGCAGCTGGTGGCCGAATGGAGCGAGGCCAGCGGCGTGGCCGCTCAGGTCTTTGTGGGGCCCCAGGTGCCCGAGCTCAGCGAAGAAATCAAGACCGCCCTGTTCCGGGTGGCGCAGGAGGCCCTGGCCAATGTGGCCAAGCACGCGGCCGCCCAGCAGGTGCAGCTGAGCCTGCTGGCCGACGCCGCGAGCCCGGGTGCCGGCCCCACGCTGCACCTGCAGATCAGCGACGACGGGCGGGGCTTCGAGGCCGAGCGCCTGCACCACGATCCGCAGCAGGGCATCGGCCTGCGCAACATCCGCGAACGCATGGCGGCGGTGGGTGGCTCGGTGGAGTTTTTGAGTGCGCCAGGGCAGGGCACCCAGCTCGATGCCCAGGTGCCGCTGAGTCCGGCGGCCCCCGGCCCCGGTGCCGGCCCCCGTTTCAATCAGGAGTCAGAAGGATGAGCGAATCGGAAGTGCGCTTGCTGCTGGTGGACGACCACCCCATGGTGCGCGAGGGCCTGCGCGCCCGCCTGAGCCATGTGGCGCAGTTCACGGTGGTGGACGAGGCCGGTTCGGCCGCCGAGGCCCTGCAAAGCCTGGCGCGGCACGACATCCACCTGGTGCTGATGGACATCGGCATGAAGCCCGTCAACGGCATCGAGCTGACGGCCCAGGTGCTGGCGCGCTGGCCGCGCCTCAAGGTGCTGATGTTCAGCATGTATGACAACCCCGAATTCGTGCAGCGTGCCCTGCAGGCCGGCGCCAGCGGCTACCTGCTGAAAGACGCACCGGCCGACGAGATCGTGGCCGCGATCGGCGTGGTGATGAGCGGCGCCACCTTTCTGAGCCCGGGGGTGGCGGGCCGCTTGTTCCGCAACGACCAGCCCAAACCCCTGCTGTCACCCCGCGAGGCCGAGGTGCTGAGCGCCCTGGGGCGCGGCGAATCCAGCAAGCAGATGGCGGCCCGCCTGGGTCTGAGCTTTCGCACGGTCGAGGCGCACCGCCAGAGCATCAAGCGCAAGCTGGGCATCGAGGGCCAGGCCGAGCTGATCAAGTACGCGGTGGAGCATGCGGGCGATCATTGATCGCTGCGTGATGGCTGCTTCATGTCTGGGTGATGGCCGCGTGTCAGTGCCGCAGGGTCTCCTCGATGGATCGGGCGGTGTCGCAAAGGGCCTCGGCAAGCGCCCTCAGCCTGGGCTCTGTCAGCGGGCGTGAGCGCAGAAGCCCGGCGTTGAGCACATAGGTGCGCCCTTCGTGCGGCGCTTTCACCGCGGTGGCCAGTGCGGTGATGTCGGCCTGGAAATCACTGGACCCACACCAGCCGTTGGCCCGATAGAAATCGACCGCCTGTTGCGCTGCGTCTTGGTACAGGCTGAATTCCTCAGGCTGATGCAGGCGCAGTCGATTCAGGGCCTGTACCCGTTGCGTGGGTGAGGCCTGGCCCAGCCAGGCCCGGCCCATGGCGGTGCGCAACAAAGGCATGGGGGCACCGATGTCGGGGGGGCGCAAGCGTTCGTCAGCTTGCCACACCGTCTCGACATAAATCATGCTGGATCGGTACTCCAGCCCCAGCGATACGGCGGCCCCCAAACGCCTGGAAAGGTTCAGCAACATCACCCGCGCGTCGCGTCTCAGGCGCAGGTCATTCAACAAGGCCTGGGTTGGCGTCAGGGCTGCCCAGCCCAACTGGTAGCGGACAGGCTGTCCACTGCGTTGCAGGAAGCCCCGCTCGCACAGGGTGTGGGTCAGGCGCACGACCGTCTGGGGCGAGACGCCCAGCCGGTCGGCGATTTCCCTGTTGCCCAGCTCCCATTGGCCGGGCTCGAAAAGGCTGAGCAGGTCCAGGCCGGCGCTCAGCGTCTGGGCCGAGGGATGCCGAAGGCGGGGCCTGGGTTTGGGCGCCGCACGGCGGGCGGCATGGAAGGGGGCTGGCCTGGGCGCCCCCTGCTCGTTCCAGCAGCGCTCGATGTGTTGCGCGAGCCGGCCTAGATTCGCCCCCGGTGTTGCCGGAAATGATGGGGCGTCGCACCTGGACCTGGGCAGCCCCAGGTTGAGGATCAGGCGCTGACCCAGGACCTCGATGTTCAGCGGGGTGGCCAGGGCGTGGACATCACTCAACCACTCGCCTGCCGAGATGCAGAAGCCTTGGCCTTGAAGCTGGCGCACGGCCTCGTGTCTGCGCGCTTCGAACTGGGCGGGGTCGAAGGGCTGCAGGCGGCTCAATTGAAGCCGCAGGTCTTGCAGCTCGTCAGTGCGGGCGCTGGCCAGCCAGGCCCTGCCCATGGCGGTGGCCAGCATGGGCAGCTGGGCACCCACTTCGGGATTGAACTGGGCGGGGTCACTGCCTCGAACGGTTTCGACATAGATCATCCGATGGCGGTCGCGCAGCCCCAGGGACACGGAGGCGCCCCAGGCCTGGGCAAGCTGCAGCATGGCCGGGCGGGCCAGTTGTCGCAGACCCCATCGGGCCAGCAGCGGATAACCCAGGCTCAGCGCGCCCAGGCCCAGCCGGAAGCCCCGCTGGGGGGCGCTGTCGTCAAGCAGCCCCCGGCTGAGCAGGGCCAGGGTCAGGCGCGAAATGGTGGCCTTGGAGAGCCCGGTTCGCCGGCTCAGTTCGGTATTGCTCAGCGCCGTGCCGGCCTCGCAGAGGGCTTCCAGCACATCCAGGCCATGGCCCAGGGAGGACGCCATGCGCGGGTCGGCCACGCGTCTTGTCGTGCTGAGAGGGGGTTCTGCCGGCATGCGTTCAATATAGCGAAACAAAGCTGGAGCGTCGTCGGCCTCAGCCCTAGTCTCCCGGCAACGGCCTCCTTTCGGCGGGCTGTCGGAACGGAGACACCATGTTCAAGCGGATCGCAGCGATGGCCCTCGCTGCCGGCACATTGCTGGCACCTCACCAGGCCATGAGCCAGGCGCCCCCCTGGCCCAGCAAGCCCATCAAGATCGTCGTCCCCTTTGCCTCTGGCGGATCGGCTGACCTGCTGGCCCGCCTCGTGGCCGAGGACATGCGCCAAAGCCTGAAACAGCCCGTGGTCGTGGACAACCGACCCGGCGCAGGCGGGAATGTCGCGGGGGAGATGGTCGCCAAGGCAGCCGCTGATGGTTACACCCTGTTGCTGGCAGCCACCGGCCCGGTGGCCATCAATCCGAGCCTTTATCCCCGAATGGGGTTTCGCCCCGATGTCGATCTGGTTCCCGTCACTCAGATCGTTCGTGAGCACAACTTGATGGCTGTTTCAGCCCGCTTGCCGGTCAACGATCTCAAGTCGTTTCTGGACTACGCCAAGGCGCGACCTGACCGCCTTTCCTTTGGTTCTCCGGGCAACGGAACGCCTGCCCATCTGGGGGGTGAACTGCTGAATCAGAGGGCCGGCCTGTCGTTGATCCATGTGGCCTACAAGGGGACCGGCCCTGCCCTGAATGACCTGATGGGTGGGCAGATCACGCTCATGATCGACAACATGCCCGCGTTGCTGCCCCAGGTGCGCACCGGCCGATTGCGTGCCTTGGGCGTGGCCAGTGACCACCGCGCCTCAGGGGCGCCGGACATTCCCACGGTCGACGAAGCGGGCTTGCCCGGATTCCGATCGACAGCCTGGAAGGGCTTGATGGCCCCCGCCGGGACGCCCCCCGAGGTGGTGCGACGTGTGCAGGAGGCTGTGGCCCAGGCCTTGTTGCGCCCCGAATTGCGCAAGCGCCTGATCGAACTCGGGGCCGAGCCGGTCGGCAGCAGCCCTGAGGCCTTTGCCAAGGTGATCGCCGAGGACACCCGGACCTGGGGTGCCTTGGTCAAATCGACGGGAGCGCGCATTGACTGATGCCCTCGAACCTGGCGTGCGCGGTGAAGGCCCCTTGAGCGGTCTGCGCATTCTTGACATGGCGACCGTGGTGGCCGCACCTTTTGCCTCCAGCCTGTGCGCCGATCTGGGGGCCGAGGTGGTCAAGCTTGAGCTGCCCGATGGCAGCGATCCCCTGCGGTCACTGGCGCCGGTCGAACCCGGGCATGCCCTGTACTGGAAGGTGCTCAATCGCGGCAAGCGGGGCATCACGCTGGATGTGCGCAAGGGGCAGGGGCGCGAGTTGTTTCTGCGATTGCTGCCCCAGTTCGATGTGCTGGTCGAGAACTTTCGCCCCGGCACGCTGGACCGCTGGGGTTTGAGCTTGCCTGTCCTGCATGCCCGGCAACCTCGGCTGACGGTGCTGCGGCTGACCGGCTTTGGCCAGACCGGGCCTGACGCGAATCGGCCGGGCTTTGCCCGCATCTTCGAGGCCATGAGTGGTCTGGCCCACCTCGCGGGTGAAGCCGACGGCAGTCCCCAGCACTTGAACTTTCCTTTGGGCGACTCCATGGCCGGGCTTTTCGCCGCGTTCAGCCTCGCGGCCGAGGCCGCCTATCGGCAGCGCCACCCTCAGGCGCCGGGCCGTGAAATCGATCTGTCGGCCACTGAGGCGCTGCTTCGGGTTCTGGAACCGTTGGCCGTCGAGCGTGAACGCCTGGGGCTGGCGCGGGGGCGCATGGGCGCAAGAGCCGGCTACACAGCGCCCTCGAACGTGTACCGCACGCGGGAGGGGGCCTGGGTCACCTTGGTGGGCACATCGGACCCCATTTTCCGCAGGCTGTGCTCCGCCATGGGCCGGCCTGAGCTGGGGGCCGACCCTCGTTTCGCGACCAACCCGGCCCGGGTTGAGAACCTGCAGGTGCTGGATGCCTGGGTCGCTGAGTGGTGCGCTTCGCAAACCTTTCAGCAACTGGCCGAGCGGCTGCGTGAGCAGGATGTCCCGTTCAGCAAAGTCAACTCGATCGACGATGCGCTGCAGGACCCTCACTTTTTGGCCCGAGGTGCTTTTGTGCGTTTGCCAGATCCGGAGTTGGGCTCGGTCCCCGCGCCGGCCACGGTGCCCCGTATCACTGGCTTTCAGCCGCCGCTGCCACGCACCGGCCCCTCGGTCGGTGAGCACAACCAGGTCCTGTATCGGGGCCTGGGGCTCAGTGACGAGGACCTGACGCGCCTGCGTGACGAGCGCGTCATCTGAGTGTTCTCCTCCTGTTTTTTTCTGCGTCCATTCCACCCATCAACCCAGTGAGTCCACCATGATCCGAGATCCCCAAGCGTTTTCCCAAGCCCTGCAATCCATCGAGCGCTTTGTGCGTGAGCGCCTCATTCCGAGTGAGGCCGAGGTGGAGGCCCAGGACGAAGTGCCGCCGCATCTGGTGGCCGAGATGGCGAGCCTGGGCTACTTCGGCTGGTCCATTCCGGAAGAGTGGGGTGGCCAGGGCATGACGACCGAAGAGCTGGTGCTGGCCGCCATGGCGTTGTCCCAGGCCTCGGTGGCTTTCCGGGCCCGGGTGGGGACCAACACCGGCATTGGTTCGGAGGCCCTGGTGGCCGATGGCAGCCCAGAGCAGAAGGCCCGCTACCTGCCCCGTCTGGCCAGTGGTGACATCACGGGCGCATTCGCCTTGACGGAGCCCGAGGCCGGCTCGGATGCCACCGCGCTCAAGACCCAGGCATTGCGCTCCGGCAGCGATTACATCCTGAACGGCAGCAAGTGCTTCATCACCAACGCGCCCCTGGCGGGCCTGTTCACCGTGCTGGCCCGCACCGACCCCGAGCAGGCCGGTGCGCATGGCATCTCGGCCTTTCTGGTCGAACGCGACACGCCGGGCCTTCGTACCGGGCTGCCCTACAAAAAAATGGGACAGGCGGGCTCCCCGGTGTCCGAGGTGCACTTTGACCATTGCCGTGTTCCGGCCGCGAACCTGATCGGTGGGCGTGAAGGGCAGGGCTTCAAAACGGCCATGAAGGTGCTCAACAAGCAGCGCATCCACTTGGCCGCCCTGTGTACCGGCCCAGCCATCCGCATGCTGGAGGAGGCCATCCGCTGGACCACGCAGCGGCGTCAGTTTGGTCAGCCCGTGGCGCAGTTTCAGCTGGTGCAGGCCCTGATCGCGGATTGCCAGACCGACATCCAGGCCGCCCGGGCCCTGATCCTGCAAACCGCACGCGAACGCGATGCGGGCGAGGACGTGAGCCTGCAGGCCTCGATCTGCAAATACTTTGCCTCGGAGATGTGCGGCCGGGTGGCCGACCGCTGTGTGCAGATGCTGGGCGGCAGCGGTTACATCCATGGCCACCCGATCGAGCGCTTCTACCGCGACGTGCGTCTGTTCCGCCTCTACGAAGGCACCAGCCAGATCCACCAATTGAACATCGCCAAACGCACACTGGCGTCTTTCGAGGCCCGGCAGGGGCGTCTGTGATCAGGACTCGGTGATCAGGGTTATCCATTAGGTGTTGCCGCGTGCGCACCCACGTGGTGCGACGGATGCGGCGGCCCGACCTGCTCTGGACAATTTCCGCACCGCGGCGCCGTGCCCCCACAGGGGCGGCGCCGGCCTTCTCATACAACGGAGACCTGCATGGAATTCTTGAAACGCCACCTGCCGTGGCTGGCCGTGGCCTTGCTCGGCACCTGGGGCCTGGCCACCCTGGCCCTGAGCCGCGGCGAAGCCGTCAGTGCCACCTGGCTGGTGATGGCTGCGATCTGCGTCTACCTGATCGCCTACCGCTACTACAGCCTGTTCATCGCCGACAAGGTGCTGGGCCTGGACGCCACGCGCAACACCCCGGCCTGGCGCCACAACGACGGGCTGGACTTTGTGCCCACCCACAAGCACGTGCTGTTCGGCCACCACTTTGCCGCCATTGCCGGCGCTGGCCCCCTGGTGGGCCCGGTGCTGGCCGCCCAGATGGGCTACCTGCCTGGCCTGCTGTGGATTCTGGCGGGCGTGGTGCTGGCCGGCGCGGTGCAGGACTTCATCGTGCTGTTCATCTCGACCCGACGCGACGGCCGTTCGCTGGGCGAGATGGTCAAGCAGGAGATGGGCAACGTGCCCGGCGTGATCGCGCTGTTCGGCGCCTTCATGATCATGATCATCATCCTGGCGGTGCTGGCCCTGATCGTGGTGAAGGCGCTGGCGCACTCGCCCTGGGGCACGTTCACGGTGATGGCCACCGTGCCGGTCGCGCTGTTCATGGGCTTTTACGTGCGCTACCTGCGCCCGGGCCACATCGGCGAGGTGTCGGTGATCGGCTTTGTGCTGCTGATGGCGGCCATCGTGGGTGGCCAGGCGGTGTTTGAGAGCCCGGTGTGGGGCCCGTATTTCGACTTCAGCCCCGAGGCGCTGACCTGGATCCTGATCGGCTACGGCTTTGTGGCCTCGGTGCTGCCGGTGTGGATGCTGCTGGCCCCGCGTGACTACCTGTCGACCTTCCTGAAGATCGGCACCATCCTGGCGCTGGCCGTGGGCATCGTGGTGGTCAACCCCACGCTGGCCATGCCCTCGATCACCCAGTTTGCCCAGGGCAATGGCCCGGTGTGGGCGGGTGACCTGTTTCCCTTCCTGTTCATCACCATCGCTTGCGGTGCGGTGTCGGGCTTTCATGCCCTGATCTCGTCGGGCACGACGCCCAAGATGCTGGAGAACGAAACCCAGGCCCGCTTCATCGGTTACGGCGGCATGCTGGCCGAATCCTTTGTGGCCGTGATGGCCCTGGCCGCAGCCTCGGTGATCGACCCCGGCATCTACTTCGCCATGAACAGCCCGGCCGCCCTGGTGGGCAACACGCCCGAGGCGGTGGCCCAGACCATCTCCACCTGGGGCTTTGTGATCACGCCCGACGTGCTGATCCAGACCGCCAAGGACGTGGGTGAGAACACCATCCTGGCACGCGCCGGCGGCGCCCCCACCCTGGCCGTCGGCATGGCCCACATCCTGCACCAGGCCGTGGGGGGCCAGGCCATGATGGCCTTCTGGTACCACTTTGCCATCTTGTTTGAAGCCCTGTTCATCCTGACCGCGGTGGACGCCGGCACCCGCGCCGGCCGCTTCATGCTGCAAGACCTGCTGGGCACCTTCGTGCCCGCCCTCAAGCGCACCGAATCGCTGGGCGCCAACCTGCTGGCCACCGGCCTCACCGTGGCGGCCTGGGGCTACTTCGTCTACCAGGGCGTGCAAGACCCGCTGGGTGGCATCAACACCCTGTGGCCGCTGTTCGGCATCTCCAACCAGATGCTGGCGGCCGTGGCCCTGATGCTGGGCACCGTGGTGCTGTTCAACATGAAGCGCGAGCGCTACGCCTGGGTGACGGCGCTGCCGGCGGCCTGGCTGCTGGCCTGCACCCTGTCGGCGGGCTGGCTGAAGATCTTCTCCAGCGATGTGAAGGTGGGCTTTCTGGCCCATGCCAACCGTTATGCCGACGCCCTGGCCCAGGGCCAGGTGCTGGCCCCCGCCAAGACGGCAGCAGCCATGGCCCGGGTGATCTTCAACGACCGCCTGGACGCCGGCCTGTGCGTGCTGTTCATGGCCGTGGTGCTGAGCACCCTGGTCTACAGCGTGCGCGCCTGTCTGCGCGCCCGCGGCCAGGCCAGGGACCAGACCCGCGAAGTGCCCTACCAGCCCCTGCCGGCCGAGGCCCGGGCATGAGCGCAGCGCCCACCACCGCAGCGGCGCCCGCCGCCGCCAGCCCGCTGCTGGAGGCCGGGCGCTACATTGCCCAGTCGTTTCGCCTGATGGTGGGCCAGCCCAGCTACGACACCTACGTGGCCCACCGCCAGCGCACCCACCCCGGCGAGCCGGTGATGAGCTACGAGGCCTTCTTCCGTGAGCGCCAGGAGGCCCGCTACGGGGGCGGCAAAGGGAGAATGGGGCGTTGTTGCTGAGATTCTTCAAAAGGCCCAAAAAACCCTGCTAGAATTCGAGGCTCGACAAACGGCGCTAAGCCGAATGTCAAAAAATTCAGCTCTGCGGTCTCGCGCAGAGCGGCTTTCAAAGCTGGCCAAACTGGCATTGAAAGTTTCGGGACCACGGAGAGATGGCAGAGTGGTCGAATGCGTCGGACTCGAAATCCGATATACAGTTATGCTGTATCGAGGGTTCGAATCCCTCTCTCTCCTCCAAGACGATGTCCGGAAGGATCCAAACGGGTCCAAGCGGTCACCCAAGATACCCCGTAGGGCCTAGGTTCTACGGGGTTTTTTGTTTTGAGGCGTCGGGGGTGCGGACGAAAACTTGGACTACCAAGAGGTAGTTCATGTATTCCTACGAAGACAGAATCCGAGCAGTTGAGCTCTTTATCAAGCTGGGCATGCGAGTCAGGCACCGCTCGGATGGTTGTGAGCCAGGATCACGGCATTGGCCTGACGAGCCAGTGCTTCGATCACCACCTCCCGGGGATAGACCGAGGTCTGGGTCAAGGAGCCCCGGAACATCTCCAGGGCATCAATGACCTGGTTCTGGGCATCCAGGAACACCACCGTGAACACCTCGTGCGGTCGGTCAGCCAGCAGCACCTGCAGAAAATCCCGAACGGCACAGGGGCCGCTCAGGAAGTAGCTCTTCCGCACCGAACGCTCCAGATGGGCCAGTGCTTCCTGAACCACAGGGGCACGGGAATAGGTGGACAGACCAGAGCAAACCACCGTCGAGTCCGAGACAGAACGGGAAACGGTGCCCACGGCGGCACCACCAGATGAACACAAACAAGTCATGAAAACCTCCTTGGCCCAAGGCCGAAGCAGTGCGAGACAAAGAAAGGGAAGACGCCCCAAGCTGTCCCCACCCCAGACGGCATAAGGCCCCGGGTACCCAGAGGTACGCGGGGCCAACAGCAGTGAGGAGTGAGAGCAAAGCCCGCCGCCTGAAAGGGAGCGCGGGCAGGGGGCAGGGGCAGCGAACGCGCGTCAGTAACTTCGGCTGATGCTGAAGCGATGACCGCAGTCCAGGCAGCGGCGGTTGTGCAGCAAGTGCTCGTCGATGGATTCACCCAGGCGGGCACCCACAGCACAGCCGGTGGTGGCGCCAACCAGTGCGCCCAGGATCAATTGACCTAGAGGGCTGGAAGACGAGTTGGAATCTGCCAGGGCCGGCACATCCCAACCAGAACCACCTGAGGTGGCCGCACCCAGCCCGACAGACCCAGCCGCGAGACCGGCTATCAGACCGATGGCACAACCGGTCTTGCGACCCCAGGCCAGCTCGGTGGTTTGTTCGCTTTGGCAGCGAGGGCATTCAGCTCGCATGGTCGGCGCGGGGGCAATGAGGGCTGGGGGAGCAACGGGGGCGGGCTTGCGACATGCGCTGAGCGGCCATTGCCGTGAGTGCGCCCAGGGCGAACACCACGACGAAGGCGGACAGGCAGTCCATGGGGGAAGGGGTTGGAAACATCAAAGATTTCTCCTGAGGTGAAGGAACAAAAAGAAACCCCGCTGGGCACGAGGCCGAGCGGGGCGTTGGGGCTGGAAGCAGGCTGGAAGTTGGCCCATCTGTATCAGCTCAGGAGGGGGATATATCACTGAAAAAATCTGGAATTAACATCGGCTTCAGGCTGGTTGCAGACATTCGCCTGACATAGCGCAAATGTCTGCGGGTTGGCCTAAGCAGACGCTTATCCGTCACCCTGGCTATTTAGGCTGCAATGAGCGTCCCGCCCCAGCCGCCGCAAGCAACTCTTTCCGACTCAGCACGTGCTGCGGCGGGTCCAGCAGCATCTCAAGCGTCAAGTCGATGAATGCGCGCACCCTCTTGGGCTGCGCCTCCCGGCTACCGTAGTACACATGCAGGCCAATGTGATCGGTCATGTGCTCCAGCAGGATGGGCACGAGCCGCCTCTCTCGGATATGTGCCGCCGCGGACAGATTGGCCACCTGACCGATGAACTGCCCCGCCAGAACGGCGTGCGCCTCGAGTTCGGTGTCGTTGGTGGACAGCGTGGGCACTACGTGGCGATGCACGAGTTGCCCGTCAATTTTCAAGTACCAGGGGAGCACCCGACCTGTGGATGGATGGCGAAAGGCGCTGCAGCGGTGGGCCTGCAGTTCGGCCAGCGTGTTTGGAATGCCATAGCGCTCGATATAGCTTGGCGCTGCACAGATGATCAATTGCACAGGGAAGAGGCGTCGAGCGATCACGCCTTCATCTGTCGTAGCACCAATCCGAAAGCCCACATCGACACGCTCAAGAACCCAGTTGCTCTTGCCGTCGTCGAGTTGAATTTCGGGCTGCACGGCGGGGTAGCGTCGGCAAAACTCATTGACAACGGGCATCAGGATGGATGCGAACGAGGACTTGGGGCCGACGATGCGCAGTGCCCCGCCGATTTCGTCCTTGGACTCACGGGCTTCAGCCAACGCTCGGTCTAGCGCGGCCAGCGCCGGCCGGGTCGTTTCGAGAAAGTGTTGGCCTTCATCGGTGAGTGACAGGCTGCGCGTTGTCCGGTTCAGCAATCGGACCCCTAGATGCTCCTCCAGTTGCAGCAAGGCCTGGCTTGCCGCCTGAGCAGTCACCCCTTGGGACAGCGCAGCCTTACGGATGCTTCCCAACTCGACGGCCTTCGCCAGCGTGGCGATGGCCCTTAACTCATTGATGGCCATGACGATTTTCTTGATGCATCTTGCACCAATTTAAACATTTACTTGAATATGGTTCAAGCTTTTGGCATCTAGTTGATTGAAAGACATGCGCCTAAAGTTCGGGCATGAACTTCTCTACTGCACCCACCGGCGGTGCTCAGGCCGCGCAACGCGCGGGTATGGAACGGCTGGACTTGTGCTCCTGCGTCATCTGACGACGCGCCTTGCTCGGTGCCGCGGCAGTTGTGGCGGCACCGAACTGAACTTTGAAAGGGACTCAAATGAACAAGCGTCAACTGGGCCGCAGCGGACTGGAAGTCTCTGCGCTGGGCTTTGGCTGCATGGGCCTGAGCTTTGGCTACGGCCCAGCCGTGGACCGCGGCGCAGGCGTGCAATTGATCCGCGAGGCCGTCGACCGCGGCGTGACCCTTTTCGACACCGCCGAGGCCTACGGCACCTTAAACCAAGAGATGGTGGGCGAGGCACTGGCGCCCGTACGGGATCAGGTCGTCATTGCGACCAAGTTTGGCTTCAAGGACGGAAATGCCGTTGCCGGCGTCGACAGCCGGCCTGAGCGCATCCGCGTTGTCGTCGAGAACTCGCTCAAGCACTTGCGCACCGACTACATCGACCTGCTGTACCAACACCGCGTCGATCCGCAGGTGCCCATCGAGGATGTGGCCGGCACGGTCAGAGACCTGATCGTCGAAGGCAAGGTTCGCCACTTCGGCATGTCGGAGGCTGGCGTGGAGTCGATCCGTCGTGCTCATGCGGTGCAGCCGGTCACCGCACTTCAAAGCGAGTATTCACTGTGGTGGCGCGAACCTGAGCAGACCATCCTGCCGCTGCTGGAAGAGTTGGGTATTGGCTTTGTGCCTTTCAGCCCGCTGGGCAAGGGCTTCCTGACGGGCGCCATCACCTCGGGCACCGAGTTCAGTAAGGACGATTTCCGCAATGTCGTGCCCCGCTTCAGCGCCGAGGCGCGCGAGGCCAATCAGGAGTTGGTGGATGCCATTGGAGACATTGCCAAGTCCAAGCATGTGACTTCTGCCCAGGTGGCACTGGCGTGGCTGCTGGCGCAACGACCCTGGATTGCGCCCATTCCCGGGACGACCAAATTGCATCGCCTGGAAGAGAACCTGGCGTCCACGCATCTGAGCCTGTCAGAGGCCGACCTTGCGAACATCTCTGAGGTTCTCGCTCGCATTCCTGTGCTGGGAGCGCGTTACCCCACGCAACTTGCCGCCCGCGTCGGTCGTTAAGCGGTATCCACTCAGAGAACTCACCATGACCTATCCCATCAAAAGCTACGGGGCCCATTCCCCGACGGGGCGCTTGGGCCTGTTCCAGTTCGAACGCCGCACGCCGCGGGCTGACGACGTCGTCATTGAAATCCTCTACTGCGGCGTCTGCCACTCAGACGTGCACAACGTGCGCAACGACTGGGGCAATGCGCAGTACCCCATGGTTCCGGGCCACGAGATCGTCGGCCGGGTTTTGGAGGTAGGCCCCAACGTGACCCGCTTTAAGGCAGGTGACAGCGTCGGCGTGGGATGCCTGGTGGAGTCGTGCCGTCACTGCGGCGCCTGCGGTAAGGGCTGGGAGCAGTATTGCGAAAACGGCGCGACCTACACCTACAACCACAAGGACTCCATTGACGGCACACGCACCTACGGTGGCTACAGCGAGAAGATCGTCGTGGCCGAGCACTTCGTGCTAAAGGTACCCGACGGGCTCGACCTGGCTGGCGCTGCACCGCTGCTGTGTGCTGGTATCACGACTTATTCACCACTGCGTCACTGGAACGTTGGCTCCGGCAGCAAGGTCGCCGTTGTAGGTCTGGGTGGCCTGGGCCATATGGGACTGAAGCTGGCCAAGGCCATGGGGGCGGAAGTCACTCTGTTCAGCCGCTCGCCAGGCAAGGAGGCCGATGCCAGGCGCCTGGGCGCCGACTACATCGTCATCTCGACCGATGCCATACAAATGGCAGCAGTGGCCGGACAGTTCGACCTGATTGTCGACACCGTGCCCTACAAGCACGACGTGAACCCCTACGTGCCGACCTTGGCCACAGGGGGCACCATCGTGATGGTGGGTTACCTGGGCCCGTTGGACGACTTCAACACCGGCCCACTGGTGTTCCGCCGCAAGGGCTTGGCCGGCTCACTCATCGGTGGTATCGCGGAGACCCAGGAGATGCTCGATTTCTGTGGCCAGCACGGCATTCACTCGGACATCGAACTCATACGCATCCAGGACATCAACGAGTCGTACGAGCGCATGCTCAAGTCGGACGTGAAGTACCGCTTCGTGATCGACATGGCCTCGCTCAAGGAGACGCAGGCATGAATCACAAGAACCTCACGGTGCTCGTCGTGGGCGCCACCGGTAGCATTGGACGCCTGGTTGTTGAAGAAGCGCTGAAGTGCGGCTTCACGGTACGTGCCTTGGTCCGCGATGTGGTTCGTGCACAGCATCTTCCGGTGGAGGCACAACGCATCGTTGGCAACCTGACGCAGGCAGAGTCACTGAGGGTGGTTGTGCAAGGTGTGGACGCCATCGTCTTCACCCACGGCTCGGATGGTGGCGGCAAGAAGGGAGCAGAGGAGGTGGACTACGGCGCAGTCCGCAACATCTTGCAGGCCTTGGGCGGCCGATCGGTGCGCATCGCACTGATGACTTCCATCGGCACTACCAATCGCAATGGTGCCTACAACCGGTCGACCGAAGTGCACGACTGGAAGCGCCGTGGTGAACGCCTGGTGCGTGCCAGCGGCATGCCCTACACCATCGTTCGCCCTGGTTGGTTTGATTACAACGACAAGGACCAACATCGCCTCTCTTTCCTGCAAGGAGACAGGCGGCGTGCAGGTGATTCGAGCGATGGTGTCATTGCACGCCAGCAGATTGCCCAGGTTCTCGTTCACAGCCTCACGTCCGACGCTTCCGCAGGAAAGACCTTCGTACTGGTCGCCGAGCAGGGCACCGCGCAAGAGGACCTGGACGTCCTGTTCAAGGCGCTGCAGTCCGATCTGCCGAAGGCCTTGGACGCAGTTCTTGACGAACCCAACATGCCTTTGGAATCAGAACCTGCAAGCGTACAGAACGACTACCGGCAGGTCCTTGCTGTCTGAATTCAGCATTCGAGCCCACTGATTCGCGGTCACAGAGTCGTACACGAAGGAATCCCGATATGAACCCCATCGCCACCGCAGCCGCCATGGCCCTGACCCTGATTGATCCAGCCTCTGCTTCCGAAGGCGAACTTCAGATCAGTCGCTCGGGCACCCGGTCCGCCTACACCGCACCGGCGCAGAACTTCACCGGAAAGGTCAGCGTCGAGATGCTGCAGACACCCAGCGGCGAAGAGCGAACGTCTGCCGGATCAGTAAGCTTCACGCCGGGTGCGCGCACCGCCTGGCACAGCCATCCCTTGGGTCAAACCTTGCTCGTCACCGCAGGTGTAGGGCGCATCCAGCGTTGGGGTGGGCCGGTCGAACAAATCAGCGTGGGTGACGTGGTGCATATCCCTCCTTACGTCAAGCATTGGCATGGGGCCGCACCGGACAGTGCGATGACCCACATCGCCATCACCGAGGTGATGAACGGCAGCGCTGCCGATTGGATGGAGCAGGTGTCCGAAGAGCAATACATCAGCCCATTGGGCTTCACCAGGAGAGAACGATGAACAAAGACATTATGGTCGTGATAGGCGCCGGCTACATCGGCCAGGCCATTGCCCGCCGAGTCGGCACCGGCAAGCACGTGCTGGTCGCCAACCACTCACAGGCCGCCTCTGACGCTGCGGCCGAGACCTTGGCCGACGCCGGTTTCGACGTCAGCACCAGCGTGGTTGACATTTCGCAGCGTACTTCGGTCGAAGCCCTGGTGGCTAAGGCTCAGTCGCTGGGACCGATTACCGGCTTGGTTCAGGCGGCAGGTGTGTCGCCATCCCAGGCGCCGATTGAGACCATTCTGAAAGTCGACCTCTACGGCAATGCCGTGGTTCTCGAGTGTTTCGGCGCGGTGATGGCGCACGGCGGATCCGGCGTGGTGATTGCATCGCAGTCTGGCCACCGGCTGCCTGCACTGAGCCCCAAACAGGACCTTCAGCTAGCCATGACGCCGACGGAAGAACTGCTACAGCTCCCCATGCTGCAACTGGGCCAGGTCAAGGACACCCTGCATGCCTATCAACTGTCGAAGCGAGGTAATTCCCTGCGCGTGGCGGCCGAGGCTGTGCGTTGGGGCAAACGTGGTGCACGCATCAACACCATCAGCCCGGGCATCGTGATGACGCCGCTGGCGCGCGATGAGCTCACAGGGCCGCGTGGCGCGGGTTACCGCCAAATGATCGAGATGTGTGCCGTCGGACGGGCGGGAACGCCGGACGAGGTCGGCAATGTGGCTGCGCTGTTGATGGGGCCGGATGGGGGCTTTATCACCGGCAGCGACATCCTGATGGACGGCGGCGTCACTGCGGCCTACAAGTTCGGCGCGCTCGCTCCTGCGACCTGAGGACTTGAAGTGACCAAGATGCCTACCATCACTTTCGTCAAGCGCGCGGCGGCATTGGGGTCACTGCTTCTGTCTTCGATGGTCGCCGCCGCGAGCGCAGACACGCTGCCGCGGGAGCACATCAACAGCGTTGGGATGCGCTTCGTGCTCATCCCCGCCGGCACCTTTGAAATGGGTGCCCCCGACAACGACCACGAGGCCGGTGCCAATGAGAAGCCACGTCATGCTGTCACCATCAGCCAGGGCTTCTATCTCGGCCAATTCGAGGTGACGCAGGCCCAATGGGTAGCGGTCATGGGTGCCAGTCCCTTTTCGCTGGATCGTTCTAACCCGTATTACGACCTGCCAGGGATGGCGGCCCGTCTCAATCACCCTCAGAACCCCGCTACGGTTTCCTGGAGCGATGCGCAGCAATTCATCCAACGCCTGAACCAGCACGAAGGTCATACCCGTTACCGACTACCGACTGAAGCCGAATGGGAATACGCGGCACGAGCAGGGACCACCACGGCCTATTCGTTCGGAGACGATGCCCGTCAGCTTGGTCGCTATGCCTGGTATGGCGAGAACTTCGCCACGGGCTCCACCCACGCCGTCGGGCAGAAGCTGCCCAACCCCTGGGGCCTCTACGACATCCACGGCAACGTGTGGGAATGGGTCCAAGACTGGTATGCCGAGCGCTATGCCGGCGCCGCTGCGGTGACCGATCCCGTCGGCGCGAACTCAGGCAGCAGCAAGGTGATGCGTGGCGGTAGCTGGCACGAAACCTCCGGTAGCTGGCGCACATCGTTTCGTAAGCCCTACGCGTCAACATACCGCGGCATCAGCACCGGCTTTCGCCTGGCGATGAGCCCGTAACGCAGACCCGAGCCGCTTTCCCGTCAACTCAGCATCTCAGCCCCAATCGAAACCCCGAGACCCAACGCCATGCTCATCGGTGCCGTCCGCGTCGCACTTAGACGCCCCTACACCTTCGCCGTGATGGCGTTGCTGCTGCTCATCATTGGCCCCCTCGTAGCGTTGCGCACGCCGACCGACATCTTTCCGGAGATTCGGATACCAGTGATCGCCGTTGCCTGGCAGTACACGGGCCTGTCAACCGAACAGATGTCGGGACGGGTCTCAGCGCCGTTCCAGCGCATCCTGACCACCTCGGTGAATGACATCGAGCACATTGAGGCCAGCACCTACCAGGGCGTTGGCGTCGTTAAGATCTTTTTCCAGCCTGGCGTCAATATCGCCACTGCCAACGCGCAAGTGACGGCCGCGTCCCAGGTGGCGCTGCGCCTGATGCCAGCGGGCATCCAACCCCCCGTCATCCTGAACTACAACGCGGCGACCGTCCCTATTCTTCAGGTGGCTCTGTCAGGTGAAGGCCTTTCCGAGCAGCAGCTCTTCGACCTGGGCATGAATACGGTTCGAACCCCGCTCGTGACGGTGCCTGGCGCTGCGATTCCCTTGCCCTACGGAGGCAAGCAGCGTCAGGTTCAGATCGATATCGACCCTGCAGCGCTGCAGGCTCGTGGACTGTCCGCCCAAGATGTGGCAGCTGCGCTGGCCGCCCAGAACGTGCTCACGCCCATCGGAGCGCAAAAGATCGGCAGTCTGGAGTACACGCTTCAGCTCAACAGCGCGCCGTCAGCTATCGCCGACATCGGCCGCATTCCGGTCAAGGTTATCAATGGAGCGACGGTGATGCTGAGCGATGTGGCGCAAGTGCGTGATGGCAATGCGCCGCAGACCAACATCGTACATGTGGACGGCGGTCGCTCAGTGTTGATGTCGGTGCTGAAGAACGGCTCTGCTTCCACGCTGGCCATCGTCGACGGCGTGCGGACGAAGTTGAACCAGATGCGCGCGTCATTGCCGGAAGCCCTGAAGGTGCTGCCCATCAACGACCAATCCATCTTCGTTCGCGCCGCAGTGAAGGGCGTGGCGCTGGAAGGCACCATAGCGGCGGTGCTGACCAGTGTGATGATCCTGCTCTTCTTGGGCAGTTGGCGTCCCACGCTCATCATTGCAGTGTCCATCCCTCTGTCCATCCTTGGCGCCATCGTCGCGTTGTCGTTGCTCGGGCAGACACTGAATCTGATGACGCTAGGCGGTCTAGCGCTCGCGGTGGGCATCCTGGTGGATGACGCCACGGTGACCATCGAGAACATCAGCTGGCACCTGGAGCAAGGCAAGGACGTGGAAACGTCCATCCTGGACGGGGCGCGTCAGATTGTCGTTCCCGCCCTGGTCTCGCTGCTGTGCATTTGCATCGTGCTGGTGCCAATGTTCTTCTTGGACGGCGTGTCCCGTTTCCTTTTCGTGCCCCTGGCGATAGCCGTGATGCTGGCGATGGTGTGCTCGTTCATCTTGTCGCGCACCTTGGTGCCAACACTGGCCAAGTACCTGTTGCGTTCCCACGTCGCGCAAACCGATGCTGGTTCTTCGCGCAACCCACTGGTCCGCTTCCAGAAGAAGTTCGAATCTGGCTTTGATGGCTTGCGTGGCCGCTATCGCATGCTTTTGGTGTGGGCTCTGACGCATCGCAGCCGCTTCCTATTCGGCTTCTCTGCCGCGGTCCTGGCGTCCTTCGGCCTGCTGCCCTTCATCGGCAGCAACTTCTTCCCATCGGTGGATTCCGGCCAAATCCTGATGCATGCGCGGGTGCCTGTTGGTACGCGGATTGAGGAAACCGCGACCCGATTTGCGGAGATTGAACGCGCCATCCGCAAGGTGATTCCTGCGGAGGAAATCGAGACAATGGTGGACAACATCGGCTTGCCATCCAGCAACATCAACCTGACCTACAACAGCACAGGTGTCTCCGGATCGCACGACGGCGACTTCCAGATTGCGCTGCGTGAGGGCCATAAGCCCATGGCGGACTACGTCAGCGAGTTGCGGAAGGTGTTGCCTGACGCCTTCCCGGACACCCAGTTCTGGTTCCCCCCGGCGGACATCGTCAGTCAAATCCTCAACTTTGGCGCTCCTGCTCCCATTGACATCCAGGTCCGCGGCCGCGACTTGGAGTCCAACTTCCAGTTCGCTCAGCGTCTATCGGCCCGCCTGCGCAGCGTCTCCGGCCTGGTGGATGTGCGCATCCAGCAGTCCAACAAGGCACCGGTCTTCAATGTGGCGCTGGATCGCACGCAGGCTCAGCAACTCGGTCTGACGACTCGTGACGTCACTAACAGCCTTGTTGTCAATCTGGCCGGCAGCAGCCAGGTGGCACCCACTTTCTGGCTCAACCCAGCCAACAGCATCAGCTATCCCATCGTGATGCAGGCGCCACAACACGAGCTTGACTCCTTGGCGGCGCTGCAGAACCTGTCTATTGGCAATGGCACTGTGGGTGGGACGACGACTCTGGGTGGAGTCGCCACGTTCGAGCGGGCCTGGGGCAGTACTGTCATCAGCCACTACGATGTACAACCCATGGTGCAGGTCCATGCCGCTGCGCAAGGGCGTGACCTGGGCGCTGTGGCGGCTGACATTCGCGCCGTCCTGTCTGAACTTCAGGGAGAGCTCCCCAAGGGCGCCTCCGTTGAGCTGATGGGCCAGGTGCAAACCATGGATCGAGCCTTCACCGGCCTGTTCGTCGGTATCGCGGGCGCGGTGCTGCTGATCTACCTGCTCGTGGTGGTGAACTTTCAGTCCTGGCGGGATCCCGCGGTCATCATTTCTGCACTGCCGGCTGCATTGGCCGGCATCGTATGGATGCTGTTTACCAGCCAGACGACGTTATCGGTCCCCGCGCTGACCGGTGCCATCATGTGCATGGGCGTTGCCACGGCTAACAGCGTATTGGTTGTGAGCTTTGCCCGCGAGCGATTGGCAGAACTCGGCGACGCCACGGCCGCCGCTCTTGAGGCGGGCTACATGCGCTTCCGCCCCGTGCTGATGACGGCGCTGGCCATGGTCATTGGCATGCTCCCGATGGCCCTTGGCCTGGGTGAAGGCGGTGAGCAGAACGCGCCGCTCGGCCGCGCGGTGGTGGGCGGGCTGATGGCCGCGACCGTTGCCACCCTGGTCTTCGTCCCGGTGCTCTTCAGTCTGGTTCATGCCCGTGATAGGCGCGCGGCAATTGAACCCTCATCCGCGGAGCCCTTCAATACGTCCATGGAGCAAAGCGCTCATGCCTAACCCACCAAACTTCCTCAAAACCCGCGCATCAGTTCTAGTGGTCGCCTTAGCGGTGGCTGGTGTCATTGTCTTCGGACTAATGTCCCGTCGTGCCCAGACACAAGAGCTTCAGACCCTCGCCATGGCCCAGTCCGTCCCCGCCGTGAAGGTAGTGAGTCCGACCGCAATGGCCGCCGTCGGACTGGAACTACCAGCCCGCGTGGAAGCCTGGACCCGTGCTCCGCTCAACGCGCGAGTCAGTGGCTATCTGAAAAGCTGGAAGGCGGATATCGGCTCTAAGGTCAAGGCCGGACAGCTCTTGGCCGAGATCGAGACGCCGGAACTGGATCAGCAACTCTTCCAGGCCCAGTCTGAGTTGGCCACCGCGCGCAGCAATGCAGCATTGGCGGCCACTACGGCACAACGCTGGCAGGCCTTGCTGGGCAGCGATTCGGTATCGCGCCAGGAGGTCGATGAGAAGGTGGGCGACCTTTCAGCCAAGGAGTCCTTGGTCAAAGGTCTGCAGGCAAATGTCGAGCGGGTGCTCGCCACGAAGCAGTACGCCCGCCTAGTGGCGCCGTTTGACGGCGTCGTGACGGCGCGCAACATTGATATTGGAGCGCTGGTTACCGCGGGTTCGGCACCTGGGCAGGAGCTCTTTGTCGTGTCTGACATCCGCCGCCTGCGCGTCTATGTGACTGTGCCGCAACGCCAAGTCCCGGGCATCAAGATTGGCAGCGAGGCCAAGCTTGTGGTGCCTGAACGCCCGGGCCAGTCCTTCAAGGCTCGCGTGGAGTCGCTTGCCCAGGCTATTCAACCCGGAACGGGTGGCATGCTCGTCCAACTCGTGGTGGATAACGCCCCCGGTGAGTTGCTGCCAGGCTCCTTTGCGACCATCAGTTTCCCTCAGGTGAGCAATTCGGGCCGTTTCGGCGTGCCTCCTGGTGCTCTGATCTTCGGCCAGGAAGGGGTTCGCGTTGCGCTACTGCAAGGTGACAAGGCCGTCGTCAAGCCGGTGAGCATCTCGCGAGACCTGGGCTCTGTTGTGGAGCTGGAAGCAGGCATTTCACCCACGGACCGAGTCATCGACAGCCCTCCTGATGGACTGAAAAGCGGTGACCGAGTGCGCGTCACCAACGATGCAAGCAAGGCCTCGTCATGAGCGCCCTCAAGAACAGGCCCCCTCGTGCGTGGGTGCTATCCCCCTTGGTAGTCGCGTTAGTCGCGTGCGCGCAAGTCGCACCGGTTGCTCTGCCACGGGTCGATGTGCCACAAGGCTACAAGGAGGTGGTGGCCACGGCGGAGCTCAGCGAATCGAGGATTTCAGCGAAGTGGTGGGAGTACTTTGGTGACGATGAACTGAATCAGCTTCAGGCGGAGCTGATCGATCGCAGCCCGGACCTCGCCGCGGCGCTAGCACGCCACGAGCAGGCGCAGGCTGCAACCAGCGCGGTACGCTCAACTCAGGCGCCAACGGTAGGTGCTGGGTTGGGAACCCAGCGACTGCGCCAAAGCGAACTCCGGCCGCTGCGCGTGCTGGGGCCGAACTCGCCGGATCTATACAACAACGCCACGGTGCAGGTGGACGTTTCTTATGAGGTCGATTTGTGGGGGCGCGTCAGGCAGCGAGTTGCGGCTGGTGACGCAGAACTGAGGGCGGCCGACGCCGACTTTCAGGGCGCACGCCTTTCACTTCAGACGCAGTTGGCCGACACCTGGCTGGCTCTTCGTGGCGCTGACGCCGATTTGAGTCTGCTGCGCGAGACCTTGAAGAGCTACGGGCGCGCGGTCGAGTTGCTCGGTGCCCGCCATCGTCAAGGCATTTCGTCTGGACTGGACCTCACGCGTGCGCAAGGGCAGATGGAATCCACCCGCTCGCAGGTCCAGCAGGCGCAGGCCCGGCGTGCCCTTCTCGAGCACGCGGTGGCGGCCCTGGTTGGAAAGAGTGCTTCGAGCTTCACTGTGGAGCCGCGCGTCGTGAAGTTCTCGACACCGACTATTCCAGTCGGCCTGCCTTCGGAACTGCTGATGCGGCGGCCTGATATCCGTGCGGCTCAGGAGCGTGTGAGCTCAGCTGCCGCGTCGGTAGGTGTTGCCAAGGCGGCCTTTTTTCCTACCTTGACGCTGGGGGCGCAGGGTGGTTTTCAGAGCAGTGATCTGAGTCGCTTTGTCGAGGCTCCGAACCTATTCTGGGCTATAGGCTCGAATCTGGCCGTGACTCTATTCGACGGTGGCCGTCGCAAGGCCGAGCAAGCTCGCACAGTGGCAGTGCTTGACGAAGCGGTCCAGCGCTTCCGGGGCGTGGTACTGGGAGCTTTCCAGCAGGTTGAAGACCAGCTCGCCTTGTTGAGTAAATACGCCGAGGCTGCCGCCAACGAGCAGGCGGCTTCGGCCAGTGCCAACCGTGCCCTCGATATGGCGATGAGCCGCTACCAGGGCGGTGCCGCCAATTACCTTGATGTCCTGACGGCCCAGACGGCGCAACTGCTTGCGCGACGGGCCGAGCAGGACTTGCTCACCCGCCAGCGCCGCGCATCCGTTCAGTTGATCCGTGCCGTGGGAGGAGGATGGCCGGGGTCGGCATGATGTTCAGGCCCAAGAGGCGTGAGCACCGTATGCAGCAACCGCCCCCGAATGGCTTCAGAGTCGACGGTGTTTAAGCCCGGAATCTGAATGTGGGATTGGTATCTCAAGGTGGTGCCCCATAGCGTGGTGGACACGAATCCGTGACCGCGACAGCGTACGGACTTCGCCAAAGTCTCAGAAGTGCAGCGACGGTTCAGTCCTTGAGACGACGACTCGCACTTGCTTGAGCCTAGTAGGTGCTCGCGCTGGCGTAAGTCATCACCCAGAGGTCGCCGCGCTGTTCGAGGTCAATGTCCATTTGCAGCGGCCAGGTTCCACGTGCACCCCAAATATCAGCGCTCACTCGATTCTGACCGCGAAGGCTCGCGGTCTTGGCTTGAACCTTGACCAAGACGGAATCCTCTGTCGAGGAGAAGTAGCGCATCTTGCCGCTGTCAATATGCTGCAGCCACTCGGCTTTGGGCTGGGCGTAGCCAGTCATATGGACCAGGATGAAGTCCCGGCTCAGCAGGGACCCGAGAACGTCCGTATCGCCATCCACCATGGCCGCATGCATTCGTCGATAAGATGCAACGAGCGTTTTCGACAAGTCGCCCTTGGACATGATTCTTCCTCCGGTAGATTCACCATCGGCGGCGTACGCACCGCCCCTTGCCGTCAAACACCGGCACCGCCGGCGGCGAGCTCGGCCCAGTCCAGTTCTTGGATCAGAATTCTGTAGGCATGCTCACCAATGACTTGTTGATTGCGCAAGTCAATCGCCCGCTGCCGAGCTGCTTCAAGGGCATGCCGTCTCAGGGGGCCTCCAGGGACCTCAAGGATGGGTGCAGTTACATCCCGGCTGGTGTTCAGATCAATAACGGCTTGATATTCCTTCGCAAGCAATCGAGCCTGTAAGGAGTCACTGCTGTCGACAGACGATAGCAGTGCTCGATAGATTTCTGCGCGACCTGAGCGGACTTCTGCGACGACGGGGTCGACTGCTTCGGTCACTCCCAGCATTCGAATGAGAGGCTTCATCGTCAGGCCTTGAAGGATCAGTGTTCCGAACACAGTGGTGAACGCACTGAGCACGATCAGGTCGCGGTATGGAAACGGGCCGCCGCTGGGGAGGGTCTCCGGAATCGCAAATGCGGCAGCGAGCGTCACGATGCCACGCATGCCAGCCCATGCCACTACCACGCCGCTGCCCCAAAGCTTCCCGTCGTCTTGAGACCTGTATATTTTGTGCGGGCGTCGCATGGCGAACGCACCGTAGCCCATGACCCACATGAACCGCGTCACGATAGCGACGACAAGCACGGCCAGGGCAAACAAAATGGCCTCCATGCGTGCTTCGCCAGCGCCTAGGCGTTCCCAGATGGGGCGTAACTGCATGCCGATCAAAACGAATGCCAGACCATTCATGACAAAGACCACTGTTTCCCAGACGGCCCATATCGGCACCCGCATGCGGGCCGGAATTCGGGGCCCACCACCGCGAGCCATCGCCATGGCGAAGGCTACCATCGTCAGGATGCCTGACAGCCCGACCTTTTCAGCCGCAATCCATACGCCAAAGGTCAGTGAGAACTGCAGGATCAGCGAAGTCGGCACATGTTTGGGGATGCTCAATAGCGGCCGCGACGCGTAGGCCAGACCGATGCCGGCACAGACACTGCCGAGGACTGTCAACAAGAACACAGGCAGCAAGTCGCCGGCACCCAATGGGCCGCTGATTGCCGCCATCAAAGCGAGGCGGTAGATGAGCAGTGCACTGGCATCGTTGAGCAGACTTTCACCCTCTAGGATGCTCATCACTCGATGAGGTAAGCCGACCTGCCGCATGACGGCAGTGGCCGCGGCTGCATCAGGTGGAGCCACAACGGCTCCGAGCGCCAACGCAATGGACCAGGGCATGTCCGGTACAAGCCAGCGACAGACCAGAGCCACGCCAACCACCGTGGTTCCCACTGCGGCGATCACTAGGCCTGCAACAGGGCGCCAATTGGCCCGGAGGTCGCGAAGCGATGTGTCATAGGCTGCGTCGAGAAGCACAGGCGCCACGAAGAGCGCCAAGGCCAGTTCAGGGTCGAGCACCCATTGAGGGCTATTGGGAATGAAAGCCAACCCTGCGCCGCCAAGGGCGAGTAGGGTTGGATAGGGCGCATCGAGGCGTCTGGCAAGTTCTGCCAAGACCGCCGCGGCGATCAACAGCAGGATGATCCATTCAAAAGTTACCATAGCGTCAGTTCCTGCCGGCCTCTTGGCTGTGTTGGGATGAGCGAGCCGTCAGTTTCCCGTTCGTGATGGAAGGCGCTGGAGGATGTAGTCGCTGACCTTGGTTGCTGACGGCGAAATCAATGTGTCAACGCGATTCACCAATAGGTAGTCATCGTGTCCGACCCTGGTCACAGCTACAGCAAAGGTTGCAGCCGCTTTGGCAAGTTCAGTGACCTCGGCCGACTTCCACCCATCACTCGACGTGATTTGGAGTGCTCGGTCATGCCCAGAATTCTGTGCCGCTACCAATGAGGTGGCCCCTTCAAGTTCGATCCCGTCAACGCCAGGGATCGCACTCGATAGTCGGACGGGATGAACCTCTGGCTTGGGGGCGAGCGTGATCCGAAACAGCTCACCCGAATTGTGTTTGCCAACCAAGATGAACCCACCGGGGTGATAGACGATGCCGTTGAGATTGAAGTTCTCTCCGGAGAACAGGTCGCTCTTGATCAGAACACGTGGCTTGAAGTGTTTGTCGATGACATAAACGACTGGCGCGAAGCTGTCGGTCACATAGATGTTTCCAGCCGGGTCGAAAGCCAAGTCATTTGCACATCGGCCCCCCTCGACCAAGGGCGCTAGGTCGATGAAGCGCTTCTTCTCACCCGTCGTGGCATCGAAAGCGATTATGGCGGCGACCTTGCCTTGTGTCGCCGGTGAGCTCCCAGTTGCGACGCCGATGTCGCACATAGCTGCCCAAACCCAGTTACGTTTCGTATCGTACTTGACTCCAGACGACCCAAGCATCAGCACGTCTTGCGCAAAAGGCTGGTATTCGCCGTTCATCAAGACTTTGCCGATGTTGCCTTTGCGGAGTGAACCAACGAAGAATGCCTTCTGGCGAGGGGACCAAGTCACGCTCTCTGGATAGACCTCATCGGCGTGGAAGGTGATTGACGACATGGGCAACGCCTGGCTGAAGGCCGAAGGTCCCCCAACCCAAGTAGCTGCCGCAATCAGGGCAATTCTGAAGATGGATTGCATTGATATTTCCAGTCGAAAGTTGGTTTAGTTCGTCGCCAACGGCAGTTGGCGAGCCCGCTTGCCGGTCAACCTTGAAACGGCATTGGCAAATGCGGGTGCAAGTGGCGGCAAGCCGGGCTCACCCATCCCGGTTGGCGGCTCGGCGCTGGGCACGATATGGACCTCGATCAGGGGCATGTCAGGCATCCGCGCGACCGTGTAGTCCCCGAAATTGCTTTGTTCGACCATACCGTCCTTCAAGGTGATCGCGGCACCTGGCAAGCAGGTGGACAAAGCCATCAGTGCCGCGCCCTGAATCTGCGCCTCAACACTGCGTGGGTTCACCGCCAGATTGCAATGGACTCCTGCGGTGACCCGGTGCAGGACCGGCCTTCCACTTTGCATGGAGGCCTCGACCACATAGGCAACCACAGTCCCAAAGGACTGGTGCACAGCCACTCCCCATGCGTGGCCGGCCGGCAGCTTGCGTTTGCGGTACCCGCTTCTGTCGACCGCGAGTTGAAGTGCGGCTTTGTGTCGTTGAGCTTTGTCACCAAAGGCTTGCATGCGATAGGCAACCGGGTCCTGACCCGCAGCCTGAGCGATTTCGTCGATAAGGGTCTCCATCACGAAAGCCGTGTGGGTGGAGCCGACGCTGCGCCACCACAGCACCGGAACGTTCTGGCGCGGATGGTGGACACTGAGACGCATGGGCAGTTCGTAGGGTTCGCGCATGCCTTCGGTGGTCGAGGCGTCAACGCCGTTTTTGACCAGCCAAGGTTCAAAAGGCGTGCCGGTCGCGATCGACTGCCCGACGATGACGTGGTCCCACGCCAGGACTTTGCCTTTCGCATCGAAGTCGATGCGTGCGCGATGTACGTGCATCGGGCGATAGAACCCCCCGCGGATGTCATCCTCGCGGCTCCATAGGGTGCGAAGCGGCACGTCGAATCCGGCGGACTTCGCGGCCCTCGCAACCCGACATGCCTCGACCACCAGTTCGCTGCCACCGGTTGCTCGCCGGCCGAAGCCTCCGCCGGCCATCTGTACATGGATGTGGACTTCCTCAGGCTTCAACCCCAGCACCTCAGCGGCTGCTTGCCCGTCCCGTCCAGGAAATTGGGTGCCCAGCCACAAGTCAGCTCCCGTGGCGTTTATGCTGACCGTGCAGTTCAGCGGCTCCATGGGCGCATGGGCCAGATACGGGAATACGAACTCTGCCTCGATGCGACGCGGACCTTTATCCAAGGCCGAGACATCGGCATCGAATTGCACGGTGCCCAGCTTTTTGGACAGCTGACGATAGGCGGCCAGTTGCCGTGTGCTGTCCACCTTTTCGACGCCGCTGCTGTTCCACTGCAGTTTCAGCGCTTCGCGTCCCTGTCGAGCGGGCCAATATCCGTCGCCGATAACCGCCACTACCTCCAGCCCTTGCCCCATGGGCACACGCAGTACTGCCTTTACGCCGGGAGTCTCTCGTGCTGCCTTGTCGTCGACTGCCACAAGTCGCGCACCGAACACGGTCGGCCGAGCCACAACAGCCGTCAGCAGCCCTGGCAGCTGCGTGTCGATGCCGTATGACTGACGCCCACTACTCTTGTCGCGTGCATCAAGCCGTGTGGTGGGCTTGCCGATGATGCGGAAGTCCTTGGAGTCTTTGAGCACTACCACGCTCGGCACCGGCAGCGCCATCGCCGCCTCAGCCAATTCGCCGTATCCAGCCTTGCGGCCATCGGCAGCGAAGACAAAGCCAGCCTCAGTATGAAGCTGGGTTGGGTCCAAGTTCCACTGAGCTGCGGCTGCAGAGATCAGCATGACACGCGCACGAGCGCCGAGTTCGCGGTATTGGGTGTAGCTGTTGCGGATGGTGTTGGAGCCGCCTGTGATGTGCATACCAGAGACCGGGTCAACGTAGGCGGGGTCATTTGACCCATGCGCGCTCTTGACCTTGCTCCAATCGGCATCCAACTCCTCGGCCAGGATCATGGGTAAGCCGGTCTGCACGCCTTGTCCAAAATCCAGCCGGTTGATGGTCACGGTTACCGTGCCGTCTGCATCAATCTTCAGGAAGGCCGAAGGCTGCTGGGTGGGCTTCAGCGCAGCCGGGTGTACCGACTCTGTTCGAGCCATCGTCTCCAGCGGAAATGCTCCCAGCGCTAAGCCGCCAAGTCCTGCGATCTTGAGGAAGCTGCGCCGCCCAATGGCGGCCTCAGAAGTGGTCGCTGCGAGATCGGGCTGATGAGGTAAAAGGGCCTTGGGCCATTCGAGCAGCGAGATCGGTGGAAACATGACAACTCCTTTAAGTTAGCTCGCGCGCCGCGTCGGCGACGGCGGCACGAATGCGGGCATAAGTACCGCAGCGGCAAATGTTTCCGGCCATGGCAGAGCTAATCTCCGCGGCTGTGGCTGCTTGCCCTTGGGGAGTGACTTCAGAAACGCAGTCGCGGTCATGATCTGTCCGCTTTGGCAGTAGCCGCACTGGGCCACGTCATGCTTGATCCACGCATCGCGCACGGCGGTACCAACCCGGTCGGAACCATCGGTTACAGCATCGATGGTCGTTATCTTTTTCCCTTCTACCGAAGAGACCGGCGTTATGCAGGATCGGATTGCGTGGCCGTCCAGGTGCACCGTGCATGCGCCGCACAGTGCTGCGCCACAACCGAACTTGGTGCCGGTCATCCCCAGGGTGTCTCGAAGCGTCCAAAGCACCGGTGTGTCCGGGGTAATATTCAGCGCGTATTCACGGCCATCGACATTCAAGGTTGACATTGGAGTACCTCTTTCAGTCCTGCGAAGAATGGGTTACTTGGGCGATGCAAGCAGGTCGGCGTACGACGAACGTGAGCACCAAGAACAGAGCAACCGCCAGCAGGACGGCGCCGGCTGAGATGGCCATGCCGATGCGGTGTACCAGGGCTGCGTCTGGGGGGCTTCCTGGTGCCACCGTTACACTCGCAAATACGACCACGAGCAGTGCCAGGCCCAGGGCCCCTCCAAGTTGGTGTGCGACGCCGACGAGTCCCGAGGCCGATCCCGCGTCGCGGGCAGAGACGCCGGCCACGCCGGAGATGGTCAACAGGGCGAGTGACGACCCCATCCCCGCACCGATCAAGACCATCGGCAGTGCCACCCCCAGCAAGAAGGGAGAATCGGCTTGAACCTGGCCGAGCCAGGCCATACCAAGCAGCGACGTAGAAATGCCTCCGGTGAGGACGGCGTTGTTGCCATAGCGTCGGGCCAGCCTCGGGGCAATCAGAGCGCCGAAGAAGTTGACCAACATCGATGGGAAGAAGGCGACGCCCGCCCACATGGGGCGCATGCCCAAGACGCCTTGCAGGTACTGGGTCGCGTAGAAGAAAAAACCCATTGCTGCGCCGACAAAGAGCACACGCGCAGCGTTTGCACCGGAGCGTCGCCGACTGGCGAATAGGCGAAGGGGCAGGATCGGCTGCTCGGCGCGCCGCTCGACAAGGAGGAACATGCCGATGAGAAAGATTCCAACGCTGAGCGGTACGGCGGTGCCCCAGTGCAGCCAGCTCTCTTCGGCGGCGTGCACCAGCCCATATACCAGCGCCACGACGCCCAGTGTCGACAAGACTGCGCCGGCGACATCGAAGCGGCCAGGCTGTGGCGTCGTCTCGACGATGTAACGCTGCGCTCCCCAGATGAGCAGTGCACCGATGGGCACATTGATGAAGAAGCCAGCGCGCCAGGAGACGAGGTCGGCGACGACGCCGCCAACGACCAGGCCGATGCTGGCGGTAATGCCCCCGACAGCACCGTACCAGCCCAGTGCTTGATTGCGCTCCGGCCCTTCGGCGAAGCTTGTCGAGAGCAGCGCGAGCGTCGATGGGGCGAGGATCGCCGCCCCCGCGCCCTGGACCGCACGGGAAGCGATCAGCCACGCGGGTGTCGCAGCGAGGCCAATCGCCATAGAGGCCGCTGTGAAGATGCCGAGTCCGATGACGAAGATGCGGCGTCTGCCGAGAAGGTCACCGGCGCGCGCGCCCAGCAGCATCAGTCCTCCGAACGCGAGCGCATAGGCGTTCTGCACCCACGACAAGCCGATGTCCGTGAAGCCAAGTCCCGCTCGGATCGCGGGCAGTCCCGTGATGACGATGGAGTTGTCAATCACGATCATGGCGTAGCTGACCAGAACGATGGCCAACAAGGTGCCATGGTGTGTCCGGCCGTTACGGCTTTGCTCTACCTGCATGCTGAAGTCCCGATAAATTCCCGGCATAGGGTGCCGGTGGCCAAGGTCCTCATCGGCGCTGATGAAGGCTGGTGAGCGACGGCGTAGTCACGCAGTCGCATGCGCTCGTCGTCTTCAGCCCGGAGTGGGCAGCTTTCCGGCGCGCATGGCGGCGATGACACCACCGTCAATCAAGAGATCGCTGCCAGTGACAAAGCCAGCATCAGGGCCGAGAAGGAAGGCAGCGGCAGTCGCGATTTCGTCTGGAGGCGCCATGCGCTTGACAGCCGAAGCTTCGACCATGGCTTGGTAAACGTGTCCGATCTCGGACTCCAGCTCGTGTCGTGCCAGCGGTGTGACGATGATCCCTGGACTAACCGTATTGACGCGCGCGCCACGAGCACCCCAGCTCATGGCTGCAGCCTGAGCTCGCAGGATGTTTGCGCGCTTTGAAAGCATGTATGCCACCAGCGTGTTCGGAATCTGCTCGGGTTGAAGCATGGGCAGCTTCAGAAGTTCCTCAGCTGGCGTATATGCCAGAGCCTTGTCCTGCTCTGGCGTCAGTGCCGGCATCATGTGGCCCGCCATGCTCGAGATGAGCAGCCCTGCGCCGCCGGAGGCGATGACCCGCTCGAATTCCTCGAAGACCACTGCCGAACCATAAAGGTCAACCGCGAGAATCCGTTCGACCGGCGCCATATTGGGCGAGACACCTGCCGTGTTCGCCAGCTGGACGATATTGCCCAGACCAGCAGCGAAGTCAGCAAGCTGCGCAACAGATGCACGGTCCGCGACGTCGACACGATGCGTCTCGACGGTGTAGCTAGCTCCGCGCAGTTCGGCGGCGGCAGCCTGCAGCGTTTGGTCGTTGAAATCTGCCAGCAGAACGGTCTTGCCAACGCCTTGGCGGCGCGCAATCGCAATACCGATTCCGCCAGCGCCAATGATGACGACTACATCTTTTTTCATGGAAATTTTCCTTGGTGTACTGGGTAAAAATGGGTCCTATGGGTGAGCACGTCCCTGGCCCTCCATCTGGCGGAGCCGTTCCGTGCTTCGGCGGTATGGAAAGTCAGCCTTCCGATTGCTGACTTAGCTGGTGGCCTACCTAAGCTGAGCCCCTCGTAGTCGTTTGATGTCACGTGCTGGGGGCTCACCGAAAAAGCGGCTGTACTCTCGGCTGAACTGCGACTGGCTGTCGTAGCCCACCCTGTGCCCAGCCGTGGCGGCATCGATGTGCTCGGCTAGCAAGATGCGGCGGGCCTCTTGAAGTCGCAGTTGCTTCTGGTATTGCAGCGGGCTCATTGCTGTGATGGACTTGAATTGATGGTGCAGAGCCGAGGTGCTCATATGAACCTCTTTGGCCAGTTCGTCCATGCGCAGCGGTTCCTGGTAGCGCTTGCGCAGGCTCTTGATGACCTGCGCCACACGCTGGCTATTGCTGTCGATCATGGCCAGTTGCACAAGGCGCCATCCATCCGGTGACTTGAGCAAGCGGTAGAGGATTTCTCGGACGATCAATGGCGCCAATGCCGGGATGTCATCGGGCTGCTCAAGCAGCCGTATCAGCCGAATCAGCGGGTCCAACAGCTCTTCAGACAGCTCACCGGTGTAAATGCCCCGCTGTGGCACCCGGCCAGGCGGCTTGCCACCGACCTGAAACTCAATGGCCAGCTCAGCGATTTCCTTGATGTCGAAGTCAAGCCGGATGGCCAGATGCGGCGCTTCCGGGGTCGCATCATGAACATGACCAGTCACGGGCAGGTTCTGGGCGAAAACCAGGTACTGACTGGGGTCGTAGATGTAGACCTCCTCGCCCAACAGGACACGTTTCCTGCCCTGCGCAATCACGCACAGCGCCGGTTCGTACACTGTATGCACGGGCTGCTGCACAGTCGAAACCCGGCCAATCCGAAGTTTCGGAATCGCGGTTTCGAAGACTCCATCGCCTAGGGCAAGACGTTCAAGCTGAGCAGCAAGGCGTGCTCGCAAGAGGTTCACCTGCACCGACGCGTCGGCGAGTGCCGCGTTCAACTGTTGCGTGGAGATTTTGACCATAGCGACAGCTTATGCAGCCTTTGTTCAAAAGTCTTGTCCATGGGGACTAGCTTGCAGGTTTGTGCAAACAACCAGCGAAAGTTGGCAAGCGGATCTGGCCGGTGATGGATTCCGTCACAGCCCCCCCGACCCAATGCTCAGCGGAGCCCAGGGTTCAAACCTCTGTTCAATCGGCTCCGCGAACTGTGCCGGGCAGGCCAGGCCATGGCTCTGACGGACGTCACGACCTGTTTGGCAGACCATTTTGTCTCCATCCGTGTGGCAGCGTCCGATACGCCGTACTGCAAGCGAATGCCGGCAAAGTAACCGAAAATGCCAGTCAAACACTTGGTGCCGAACGACCGCAACCGCAGAGCAGCCATTCCACTGTCGAGTGGCATGCAGTCACCGCTCCAAAGCGTTGCAAGAGAACGACAAATTTAAGTGATGGTATTTTTGTTGGTTCTTTGATTTTTTCTATCAAAGAAACATCTGGTTTATTGGGTGAACAGGAGATGATTTGGATCCCTCTCTCGGCTACTGAAAAGCTAGCGCAGGCCGTTTTTCTTTGTCGGTGCAAAAAATGAAATTCCGGCCAACGCCGGCGGCGGTGCCGTCGCGCACCTTCCCGTCCCACCCTTGTCTCGATGCCGGGCCCTTTGGGCTTCTGCGTTGTTGGCGTGCCTGAAGGAAGGCGAAGCCACCCCATGGAGTCCAGAGGGGGGCAGGGGGGGTGTGGCGGTGAATAGCCTTTCAGGCGTCGGGTTTCATGCAAGTGCCTAGACTGGGGCACCCGCCATGAGGAACATCGCCAAATGCTCATCCGCCTGACCTATGCCAGTCGCACCAAGGGAGTGCTCGGCCCGGCAGATGTCAAAGACATCATCCGGACGTCCCAACGCAACAATGCCAAAGTTGGCGTGACCGGTGCCCTGCTGCTGGTGGACGGTGTGTTTTTACAGTGCCTTGAAGGCAGCGTCGCCTCTGTGAATGCGCTTTATCACCGGATTGCGCTGGACTCACGGCATCAGCAGCCCTGCATTCTGGCTTTTTCGGAAATCGACCGCCGTCTCTTTGGCGGGTGGAGCATGGGGCTGGTGCCCGCTGTTGCAGACAACCTGTCGCTGTTGTTTTCTTATTCGCCGGCGGTGGGCTTTGATCCCTTTGCCCTGAGAGCCACGGCTTTGGAGGCCTTGTTTTCCGAACTGGTGACGCGGGCCCGCGTGCTGAGTGACTGATCCTGAGGCCTTGTGGCAGCCCAGTGGCAACATCACTGGCTGAAGGCTGGGTTTGCATGCAAAAGCTGGCGTGAGTTCGGCTCGGGCCACCATGAATCTCCGGCTGTCCATCGAATTGGAACGTGGTAGAACCTGGGGGCGGGACGTTCGGGTGGCGCTTCCATTTCCGAGGCCATGGCTGCCCCGCCATTCACATCATGTCGACAGAGTCCTCTCTTTCCAACGCAGGGAACAGATCCTTCCCGGACACGTTCATCCCTTTGGTGGGCAGTGCTCAAGATTGCATCGATTGCGGTCGTGGCGAGCGTGTGGGGTTTGCCTTCGATTATGCGTATCAGCCCATCGTGGATCTGGCGCGCAAGGCGGTGTTCGCGCATGAAGCCTTGGTGCGCGGGCCGAATGGTGAGGGGGCGGCAAGCGTTCTGGCGCAGGTCAATGATGTGAATCGCTACAGCTTTGACCAGGCCTGCCGCGTGAAGGCCATCAAGGGGGCGAAGGCGCTTGGGATTCAAGAGCCGATTTCCATCAACTTTCTACCGAACGCCATCTACCAACCCGAAGTCTGCATCCGCACCACGCTGGAAGCGGCCCGGGTGCATGGTTTTCCGTTGGACCACATCATCTTTGAGGTGACCGAGGGCGAACGGATCGAGGATGGGCCGTGGTTTGCCAGCATTCTTCGTGAATACAAGCGTTGTGGCTTCAAGACAGCCATTGATGACTTCGGGGCAGGCTACGCCGGGCTCAAGCTGCTGTCAGACTTTCAGCCTGATCTGGTCAAGATCGACATGGATTTGATTCGCGGTGTCGATCTGAACCCGGCGCGGCAGGCGATTGTCCGAAGCCTGGTGAGGCTGAGCCGCGAGATGGCCATCACCCTCATCGCCGAGGGGGTGGAGACTCCCTCTGAGCGAGATTTTCTGTTGGATCAGGGCATTGAATTGATGCAGGGCTATCTGTTTGCGCGCCCGGCTTTCCGTGCCATGGCCACGCTCCACCCTGACGCTTATCGTTGAACCTGCCCGTGGCTTGGCCACGCCCTCTCCCAAGACACTTCATGAGTCGATGGCATCAGACTGAAGGCCCGGACGATGGGCCGCAGGCCAGGCCTCTCGCCCCGGGTTGGCTTGTCAGCAAAACCCAAGCCCCGCCCACGCAGGCTGAGGCCCAGGCCCGCCTGGCCGCGCTGGACCCTGTCGCCTATGCGCGCACCCGCAATTCGCTGGAGGGGGCCGTCAGCGGGCTGTCACCCTACATCACCCATGGTTTGCTGAGCCTGCCGCAGGTGTTGGCTGGCGTGCACGAGCGCCACCCGATCGAGGTGCAGCACAAGTGGGTCTACGAACTGGGCTGGCGCGAATTTGCTCGCCATGTCTGGGGGCGGCTGGGGGACGGTATTTTTCAGTCTTTGCATCCCGGCCCCTTGCCGGACGAGGCGTATGCGCCGCAGCTGCCGCCTGACGTCCGGCTGGGCTGCACGGGTGTGCCGGCGGTCGATCAGGCCGTGCGGGCCTTGTACGCCACGGGCTACCTGCACAACCACGCCCGCATGTGGCTGGCGAGCTATGTGGTGCATGTGCGCAAGGTGCATTGGCGTGCGGGGGCTGATTGGCTGTATGGCCACTTGCTGGACGGCGATCTGGCGAGCAACCACCTGAGTTGGCAATGGGTGGCGGGCACGGGCAGCAGCAAGCCCTATGTGTTCAATGCCGAGAATGTGGCGCGCTTTGCGCCCGCGTCCTGGCACAGCGAGGGCAGCGTGATCGACACCCGCTACGAAGCGCTGGACATGATGGCGCGCAGCCCTGGCGCTGTGTCACCAGGGGCTGCGCTGGCGCCTGCGCTGAATGAGCCCGCATTGCACAGCCAGCCCCCCGAGGGGCTGCGGACCCACTCGCCCCAGGCTGCGGATGTGGCGGGCCGGGAGGTCTGGCTGGTGCACCCCTGGCAGCTGGGGGCTTTGCCTGCGGATCTGCCGGCCGGCACGGTGGTGATCGGCCTGTGGCTGGCGGATTTTCACCAAGCCTGGCCCTGGAGCGAGGCGCGCTGGCGCTTTGTCGGAACACGGCTGGCCGAGCTGACCAGTCTGTCATGGTGGGGCGATGCCGAGGCGGTGGGCTGCGCCCTTGCCGCCGCGCGCAAGGTGCGCTGCGTGGCCGAGCCGCACTTGCAGTCTTGGCTGAGCCGATGGGCAACTTGCCTGCCGGCGCCCAGGCTGTTCCCGCTGGTGGAGCGGCCCTGTACCTCGTTTTCGCAGTGGTGGACTCGGGCCTCCAAAGGGTTCACCAGCGCTGGCGATCTACTGGGCCATAGCCGCGGCTGAAAGGCTGCGGCTGGGTGCCTCAGTTGCCTGGGCAACCGTCCTGGGTGCAGTTGAATTGTTGTCGCAGGATGCGCAGCCGCGCCTCGGTGTGCTCGCTCAGGCAGGTGTTTTGCAGCAGAGGCCAGATCGTGCCCGATTCTTCACGCGGCCCGTTGCGGTACAGGCAATCGGCCTCGGCGTACTTCAGCCAGGCGCGCTGGGCCTCGCGGTAGCGCTGCGCATCCACCTTGGACGACATGCGGGCCAGGTGCGCCTGGTACAGCCGGTTCAACTCGGCATCCCCCTTTTTGTAGCGGTGAAAAGAGCACAGGTTCAAGCTCATCTGGTTGGCCTCGCAGTTTTTCAGGGCCTCGGCCTCCAGCGCGGCCTGGCTGCCGGGCGGGGCGTTGGTCTGGGCATCGGCCAGGCAGCACCCCAGTACCAGGGCCAGGCCGGCCAGCGATGCGGGCTTCATGGCCATCACATCACCACCGGCCCGCCTTGGGCGATGGCGCGCTGGTAGGCTGGGCGCGCGTTCATGCGCTGGCAGAAGGCCGCCAAGTGCGGATAGCGGTCGGCCTTGCCGGCGCGGGACAGGGCGGCCTCCACCGCAAAGCTCATCTGAAAGTCGGCCAGTGTCAGTACCGGCCCGGCAAACCAGGTGTGGGTGGCCAGGTGGCTGTCCATGAAGGCCATGGCCGTGTCCACATTGGGGTTGATCAGTGCGGCCTGCACCTTGGCGCAGAGCTGGCGGGCGATGGGGCGCACGAAGAAGGGCATGGGCTGGGTCGGGATGGTCATGAACACCAGCTTCATCACCAGCCAGTTCATCAACGAGCCTTCGGCGTAGTGCATCCAGAAGCGGCATTGCCGATGCTCCTCGGTACCGCGGGCGGGCTCCAGGCCGGCCAGTTCACCGCTCAGGCTCTGGCCATATTGCTCGGCCAGGTACTCCAGGATGGCCCCGGACTCGGCCACCGTGATGGATCCATCGGTGATCACCGGCGATTTGCCCAGCGGGTGGATCGCCTTGAGTTCGGGCGGCGCCAGGCGGGTCTTGGGGTCGCGCTTGTAAGTCTTGATCTGGTAGGGCAGGCCCAGTTCTTCGAGCAGCCAGACCACGCGCTGCGAACGCGAGGTTTCGAGGTGGTGGACGGTGATCATGCGGTTCCAGGGGGTGGGTTGCAGGAGGGCCGGGCGATGGAAGCTGCCGAGCACGGTGCGATTGTCATCGCTTTGGCGCTCGCCTGTGTCTCAGCCTGGCAAAGCACCGGCGGGGGGGCTGGCAGTTTTTAAAACTTATTTTTCTATCAACGGAATTTCATATTCCGAACACTGTTATGATTCGTCTGCGCGGTGGAGCAGCCTGGTAGCTCGTTGGGCTCATAACCCAAAGGTCGCAAGTTCAAATCCTGCCCGCGCAACCAATACCCAAGCCCTTGCGGCTTGTAGCAAACGCCCACTGATCAGTGGGCGTTTTGCTTTGTGCTCGGTCAACACGCAGGCCGGCACCCCCAGATTCAGGGCCTCAGAGCCTCAGGGGCTTTTGGCTTGCGCCGATTCGCGCGCATTGAGGATCACGGGCAGGCTCTGCTCGATCCAGTTGGCCAGGTCTTCCACCCGCTGGCTGACCTGCTGCCCCACTGGCGTCAGTGAGTACTCCACATGGGGCGGAATCACCGGGTGGGCCACCCGCAGCACAAAGCCATCCTGCTCCAGCGTCTGCAGGGTCTGAGCCAACATCTTTTCACTGATGCCCTTGATCTTGCGGCGCAGGTCGCTGAAGCGGTGCGTGCCGCCCCGCAGAGCCACCAGAATCAACACCCCCCAACGGCTGGTGACGTTGCGCAGCACCTCGCGCGAAGGGCAGGCCTCGGAGAACACATCGCCCCGGGCCATGCGTTCGGCCAGGGTGCCGGCCAGGGGGATGTCCTCAGGGCGTGTTTTGTTCATGGTGCTTACCTTTTTGTGCGTACTTGCGAAAAGTTAGTGTCGTCGCAATCATAGCGGCTCATCTCTTTTTCAAGCACAGGAAAGCATCTCATGATCGTCGTCACTGGCGCCACCGGCCAACTGGGTCAACTCGTCATTCAATCGCTGCTGCGCAGCGTGCCCGCTTCGCAAATCGTCGCCGCCGTGCGCCAGCCAGCCAAGGCCAGCGCGCTGGCCGCCCTGGGCGTGCAGGTGCGCGAGGCCGACTACAACCGCCCGGCCACCCTGGACGCCGCCTTCGCTGGCGCGGACAAGGTGTTGCTGATTTCTTCGAGCGAGGTGGGCCAACGCCAGCCTCAGCATCAGAACGTGATCGATGCCGCGGTGCGCGCCGGCGTCAAGCTGCTGGCCTACACCAGCCTGCTGAGGGCCGATACCTCGCCCCTGGGCCTGGCGGCCGAGCACTTGGCCACCGAGCGTGCCCTGAAGGCCTCGGGCCTGCCCCATGTGTTGCTGCGCAATGGCTGGTACACCGAGAACTACCTGGCCAGTGTGCCGGCTGCGTTGGCGCACGGTGCCTTGATTGGCAGCGCGGGCGACGGGCGCATCTCGTCGGCCGCGCGGGCTGACTATGCCGACGCCGCGGCTGCCGTGCTCACTCAGGCCGATCAGGCCGGCAAGGTCTATGAGCTGGCGGGCGACAGCGCCTACACCCTGAGCGAATTGGCCGCCGAGCTCAGTCAGGCCACGGGCAAGACCGTCCCGTATGTGAACCTGCCCGAGGCAGACTTCAAGGGGGCGCTGCTTCAGGCCGGTCTGCCGGAGCCCATTGCCGAACTGCTGGCCAACTCGGATGCCGGTGCGGCCCAGGGCGGCTTGTACGAGGGCAGCGGCCAGTTGGGCCGCTTGATCGCGCGCCCCACCACGCCCCTGGCCACGCTGCTGCAGGCCAGCCTGGGCTGAGCCTGCGATGCGCTGGCGGGCGGGGTCGGCGCGGCTCGCCAGCGCTTATCCTGCCTGCTGTCTGTCCGCCACCAGGAGCCCGTACCCATGTCCGACCTTCGCCAAACCTTGCGCCTCATGCAGGCCGGCCGCTGGAACGAGGCGCATGACCGCATCCAGCACGACGATTCCATGCTGGCGGCCTGGCTGCACGGCCTGCTGCACCTTCAAGAGGGCGACCTGGAAGATGCCGAGAACTGGTACAACCGCGCCGCCCGGCACTTTCGCAGCCGCGGCAGCCTGGCGCAGGAGATGGCCCTGTTCGAGGCGGCGTTGACCCGCGAGCCGGGGCCATGAGCGCTGCCCGGCCTCAGCGCAGGGAGCTTGCAAAGCCTTCGTCCTTGAGCGAGCCGAAGGTGTAGCCTGCGGCCAACAAGGCCTCGATGAGGGGCTCCAGCGACTTGAGGGTGTTGGGGTGGATCTCATGCATCAACACAATGCCTCCGCGGTGCGCGCGCAGTGCTGACAGCACGTGGCCCACGTAGTCTTTGCGGTAGGCTGGCAGCACGCCGCACTCCAGCGCTTCCTTGCTGTCCACGCTGCCGTTGGCGTCAAAAGCCCAGTCGCACGAATCGACATGCCAGCCCACGGTCTGGTAACCCTCGGTCTTGAGCAGCGCGTTGGTTTCGCAACTTGAGTTGCCATAGGGGTAGCGGAACAGCTTGGGGTTCAGGGCGGCGCCCAGGGTGGCCTCGGTGTCGCGCACCTCACGCGCCTGCACGTCGACCGCGATGCTGTGAAAGTTGGGGTGATTCCAGGAGTGGTTGCCGATCAGGTGGTGGCCCGAGCGTTGCACCGCAGCCACCAACTCGGGGTGGCGTTTGGCCTTTTCGCCGATCATGAAGAAGGTGGCCGGTACCTGGTGCCGCTCCAGCACCTCGAGGATGTGCTCGGTCTGCCCGGGCTCGGGGCCGTCGTCAAAGGTCAGTGCCACGTGCTGGGGCGGGGGGGGCGTTGAGATCTCGGACTCGTAGCGGCAACGCTCGCGCGTGAGCTGGGGGTCACCGTTGATGCGCTCGCTCAGGTGTTGCATCCGGTTGGCTCGGATGGCCGCCCGGTGTTCATTGCCGCTCAGGTCGGCGGCGGGTGCGATGGCAGAGGGGCGCGTGCCCGCGGGGGGCGTGGCCGGCAAGGCTTCATCCGAGGCGTGGGCCCAGAGGGCATTGCTGGCCAGCAGGGCCGCCAGCAGCCCCGGGCGCAGGCGTTGTGTCAGGGTGGGGGATGGCATGCCGGCATGTTAGCGGCATGCACCGGGGCTGTCGGCCTGCAGGCCTGTGCTTCAGGAGCAGCCGGCCGTGCACAGGCCGCCGGCATCGAACTCCAGCGTCTTGTCCGACAGCGGCACATAGGCCGGCACCTTGCTGGCCTTCAGAAAGGCTTCGGTCTTGCTGCCGGGGCGCACCTTGCCGCCCACGGTGCCGACCTCGTTGGCGTGCGAGAGGATCACCGAGGCGGGTTTGACCAGGTCGTTGATCACATAGGCGGCCTCGGCAGGCCCGGTGGTGAAGCCATCGCCCATGTTCATCACGGCGAGCTTGGCGTGGTAGTGGTCGCGCACCACGCGCTCCTGATCGGCCAGGATGCCGGTGTCGCCCGACAGGTAGGCGACCAGGCCGTTGCTGAAGGTCAGCACATAGCCGGTGGCCGCACCGGCATCGCCCGCAATGCCGGCTTCTTTCATGGCCCGGCCCAGATCGCCCCCGATGTAGTCGGGGTCCACACCATTGCTGTGCAGGGCCGTCACGGTGGCGATGCGAACCCCACCCACCATCACACTGCCGCCAAAGCGGGCCAGCACCGATTGCCCAGGGTCGCCGCCGTTGGACTTGAGTTTGGCGGCAAAGAAGGCGGGCATTTCGCTGCCGCTGATGATCTTGGACTTCTTGGCCACGGCAATCGCCACCGCGCTGGTGGCCGGCAGGGCCGAGACCGACACATCGGGTTGGGCGCAGCTGCCTGCGTTGGGGGCCTTGTTGTGGGCATTGCCCACATGGTCACCATGCAAGTGGGTGACCAGCACGATGTCGATCTTGCCCAGGCGTGGGTCGTTGGCACCGGCCACTGTGCGACCCGGGTCGTACAGGATGCGGGTGCCATTCGGATCTTCAAATACCAGGGCTCGGTCCTGGGGGCAGAACTCGCCCGCCATGCCGCCCAGCGGCGTGACCTTGACGCTTTCCTTCACGTTCTGGGCCGCCGCGGTGCCGAGTCCGCAGCTGAAAGTCAGTGCCAGCGCGGCGCCCACGGTGGAAAGCCGGGATGTCTTGAACATGGTCTGTCTCCTGTTTTGTGTTTCAAAGTATTGCATAGGCCCTCCGTTTTTGCTGGGCGGGGTGGCGCCGGGTCTGGGTTGACAGGGGCTTGGTCGCTGACGACGATGGCGACCCGCCCCCAAGGAGACTGCATGCGCCCGATCACCTGCCCAACCCCGCCCGGGGCTGTCTCGGTTCGCCGCCGTGAACTGCTGGGGGCCTGTGCACTCAGCTGGCCGCTGGCGGCTTGCGCCAGCCGATCGGGTGATGTCTCCGCCGCTGCGGTTCGGTCTGAACTCGCGACCGAGGGGCGTCTGCGGGTGGCCATCAACCTGGGCAACCCGATCCTGGCGTCGCGGGGCCACGAGCCCGGTGCGCCCCAGGGCGTGTCGGTCGATCTGGCGCGTGAGGTGGGTCGACGCCTGGGCCTGCCCATCGAATGGGTCGAGTTGCCTGCGGCGGGCCGGGCGGTCGAGGCGGTGCGGGCCCGGCAGGTCAACCTGGCCTTCGTGGCCATCGACCCGGTGCGGGGCGCTGACCTGGATTACACGCCGCCGTACGTGGTGATCGAGGGCGCTTACCTGGTGCGGGCCGACTCGGCGCTGAGCCGCCTGGACGAGGTGGACCGCCCGGGCAACCGGGTGGTGGTGGGCCGTGGCAGCGCTTACGACCTGTACCTGACGCGGACGCTGCAGCACGCCCAACTGGTGCGGTCCGCCACCTCGCCGGCCGTGGTCGATCAGTTCCTGGCCGAGGGGCTGGAGGTGGCGGCCGGCGTGCGTCAGCAGTTGCAGGCCGACAGGGATCGCTTGGCCGCCACCGGCGGCCCTGCGCTGCGGCTGCTGCCCGGCCGCTTCATGGTGATCGAGCAGGCCATGGCCGTGCCCAAGGGGCGGCAGGCCGCGCAGGCCTGGCTCAGTGCGTTCATTGAAGAGATGAAGGCCTCGGGCCGGGTGGCCGACAGCCTGCGCCGCCACGGCATCGAAGGGGCGGCAGTGGCGCCGCCCGCCCGGCCCTGATGTGTGTCGCCGCGCCGGCGCTCAACTGGGCCGCTTCATCTGGCAGGAGGTCGGCTGGGCACTGATGTACGAATCCCAGGCCACCTCGGAGCGGAAGCCGTAGCCGGTGTTCTCGGCGTCGTACTTCACGCCCTTGCTGCCTTGCTTGGCCCAGATGCCCAGGTACAGCGGGGCCTCCAGCTGGTGATCGGTCTTGCGCATCTTCACCTCGCCCATGGGGCTCTTGTAGCTCATGCCTTCGAGCGCCAGGGCCACCTTCTTGGCGTCGGTGGAGCTGGCCTTGCGCATGGCCTCGCGCAGCATGTTCATGCTGTTCCAGTGCGCGGCAAAGATGAATTCGTCGTTGTACTTCTTCTTGTAGTCGACGTAGATCTTCTCCAGCTCGGGCGTGGGCGCGTTGTGCACCCAGTTCCACACCACGCCTACCTTGCCTTCACCCCAGTTGCCCAACTGGGCCGGGGTGCCCGGGTTGTTGGCGTTCAGGGTGAAGTAGTTGATGTTGAGCCCGTAGTCGCGTGACGACTTGAACAGCAGGGTCAGGTCGCTGCCCCAGTTCGAGGTGATCACCGTGTCGGCCCCGCTGGAGGCGATCTTGGCCACGTACGAGGCAAAGTCGCGCGTCTGGGCGATCGGAATGAAGTCGTCGCCCACGATCTGGATGTCCGGCCGCTTGCGCGCCAGGTACTCCCGGGCTGCCTTGGACACCTGGCGGCCATGGGTGTAGTCCTGGTTCAGCAGGTACACCTTCTTGATATCCTTGCGGCCCTGCAGGTAGGTGGTCAGCGCCTCGATCTTCATCTCACTCGAGGGGTAGAAGCGGAAATGCCAGAAGCTGCATTTGTCGTTGGTCAGCAGCGGGTCCATGGCGGCGTAGTTCAGGTACACCGTGGCGCGCTCAGGCTCGCGCTCGGCCAGCTTGTTGAGCGCATCGACCAGGGCCAGTGCCACCCCTGAGCCACCGCCCTGGGTGATGTAGCGGATGCCCCGGTCGGTGGCCGCCTTGAGCACGTTCAGGCTTTCCTGGGGCGAGCCCTTGTTGTCGAAGTCGACCACCTCGAACTTGGGGTCGTTCGGGCCGGCCTTGGCATTGAGTTGCTGTACCACCTCACGCAACTGCTTGAGCGAGCTTTGCCCGGTCAGCGCAAAGGGCCCCGAGAGCAGGTCGATGAAGCCGATGCGCACGGTCTCGGCGGCGCCGGCGTGGGCCGCAGCGGCCAGCAGGGCGGTGGCCAGCCAGGTGCGGCGGCGCAGGCTTGAGGGTTTGAACAGGGTCATGAAGTCTCCAGGCGCGCCTAGGCGCTTTTTGTTGTGGGAAGCCGTGGCCGGTGGGTCACTGGCCTTCGAACACGCCGCCGTGCTGGTGGCGCAACTCGTTTTTCTGCACCTTGCCCGTGCCGCCCAGGGGCAGGCTGTCGACGAACAGCACCTCGTCGGGCAGCCACCACTTGGCCACCCGCTCCGTCAGAAAATCGAGCACCTGCTGCTTGCTCAGATCCTGCCCGGGCTTGCGCACGATGAACATCAGTGGGCGCTCATCCCAGCGCGGGTGCTTCACGCCGATCACCGCAGCCATGGCCACGGCGGGGTGGGCCACCGCAGCGTTTTCGAGATCGATCGAGCTGATCCATTCACCGCCGGACTTGATCACGTCCTTGGTGCGGTCGCGGATCTGCATCACGCCCTGGGCGTCGATGGTGGCGATGTCACCGGTGGGGAACCAGCCGTCAACGAGGGCCTCGCGCTCGGCCTTGTGATAACGCTCCACGATCCACTGGCCGCGCACCATCAGCTCGCCTTGCGACACCCCGTCACGCGGCAGGTTGTGGCCGTTTTCGTCGACCACCTTGATCTCGATGCCGAACACCGATTTGCCCTGCTTGCCCACCAGCGCGTGGCGTTCTTCGGCCGGGCGGGCCATCTCGTCGGGGCCCAGGTGGCTCATGGTGGCGATGGCCGTGGTCTCCGTCATGCCCCAGCCGTGGCGCACGTCCACGCCATACACGTCATTGAACTTGGCGATCAGGGCCTTGGGCATGGCCGAGCCACCGACGCCAGTGCGGCGCATGGTGCTGAAGCGCAGCTGGTGCTGCTCCACGTGATGGATCAGACCCATCCAGATGGTGGGCACGCCGGCACTGACGGTGACACGTTCGGACTCCATCAGCTCGTACAGGCTGGCCGGGTCCAGACGAGGGCCGGGCAAGACCAGCTTGGCGCCCGAGATCAGGGCCGCATAGGGCAGGCACCAGGCATTGATGTGAAACATCGGCACCACGGGCAGCAGGGTCTCCTGCGCCCACAGGCTCAGCACGCCGGGCAGGCAGGCCGACAACGCGCTCAGGCACAGGGCGCGGTGAGAGTACAGCACCCCCTTGGGGTGGCCGGTGGTGCCCGAGGTGTAGCACAGGGCGGCGCCGGTCTTTTCATCCAGCTCCGGCCACTCAAAGCGGTCGTCCTGGGCCTGGATCAGGCTGTCCACCGCCAGCACGGCCGGGCCGGCCTCCAGTGAGGGCAGGGCCGCCTCGTCGCACAGGGCCACCCAGTGGCGCACGCGGGGGCAATGCGTTGCCACGGCCTGCACCAGGGGGGCGAAGCTGGTGTCGAAGAGCACCACCTCATCGTCGGCGTGGTTGATGATGTAGGCCAGTTGCTCGGGGTGCAGGCGCGGGTTGCAGGTGTGCATCACCATGCCGCTGCCTGAGACGGCGTAGTAGGCCTCCAGGTGGCGGTGGTTGTTCCAGGCGATCGAGCCCACGGTGCTGCCCGTCTTCAGGCCCAGTGCCTGCAAGGCCTTGGCCAGTTGTCGGGCGCGCCGGGCCAGGTCGGTGAAGGTGCAGCGGTGCAGGCTGCCATCGGTCTCGCGCGAGACGATCTGCTGAGTGCCGAACTGGGCGGTGCCGTGTTCCAGGATGGCCGAAACCAGCAGGGGGCGGTCCATCATGCGGCCGGGCTGTTGCATTGTCTGTGTCTCCTTGGGGCTGTTTTGAGGGTTCGGGGCTGTCGGCCCTTGAAAATGTGTCCGGATGTTCGCAAACGCATTCGCTCACCCTTGTCGTGTCGGCGACTGGTGGGTTTTGGCATGGGGGTAAAAACTTTTTGTTTCCAAGTGGCCCGGGTTCTTCTACACTGCGCCCGGTTGTCGGTTGAAAACCTCCGACACCAAGTGAACCCGGGAGAGACTGCCCCGCCTTCGATGGCTGGTGCGCAGCGCCGAAGGAGCAACCGCCCCGGAAACTCTCAGGCAAAAGGACCGGGTTCACACGCGACAGATACTCTGAAGAGCTGCCGGAAATCGTTTTCGTCGTCCGGCGCACCGAAGGAGCAAGCCCGCACCGCCCCCCTGTCAGGGCGGCGGCCGGGTGAATCTCTCAGGTCCAGAACAGAGGGGGCGCCTGCCACGCAATGTCGCGTGCAGGCCCCAACCTCATGACGAGTTCTGGAGCTTTTCCCATGAAAACCATCGCAGTCATTGGCGGCGGCATCACCGGTGTCACCACCGCCTACGCATTGGCCCGCCGCGGCCTGTCGGTCACCCTGTTCGAGAAGAACCGCTACGCCGCCATGGAGACTTCGTTTGCCAACGGCGGCCAGCTGTCGGCCTCCAACGCCGAGGTCTGGAACCATCCCTCCACCCTGCTCAAGGGCCTGAAGTGGATGCTGCGCAACGATGCCCCGCTGCTCGTCAACCCCAAACCCAGCTGGCACAAAATCTCGTGGTTCGCTGAGTTCATGGCCCACCTGCCGCATTACGAGCGCAATACCATCGAGACGGCCCGCCTGGCGGTGGCGGCGCGCGAGCATCTGTTTGGCTGGGCCCAGGAAGAGGCCATCGACTTCGACCTCAAGAAGCAGGGCATCCTGCACATCTACCGCGACAAGGCCGGCTTTGACCATGCGGGCCGGGTGTCCGAATTGCTGGCGCGCGGCGGCCTGCCGCGCCGTGCCGTGACCCCCGCCGAGATGAAAGCCATCGAGCCCACGCTGGCCGGCCAGTACTTTGGCGGTTACTACACCGAGAGCGATTCCACCGGTGACATCCACAAGTTCACCAATGGCCTGGCCCGTGCGGCTGAACGCCGCGGGGTGCGCACCCTGTTCGGGCAGGATGTTCAGGGCGTGAAGGCACATGGTGGCGGCATCCAGATCACGGCAGCCGATGATTCGGGCGTGATGCAGCACCGCTTTGACGGGGTCGTGGTCTGCGCGGGCACCGCCAGCCGCCAGATCGCCGCCAGCCTGGGAGACCGCATCAACATCTATCCGGTCAAGGGCTACTCCATCACCGTCAACCTGCGCGATGAAACCAGCCAGCGTGCCGCTCCCCAGGTCAGTCTGCTCGACGACGCCACCAAGCTGGTCACCAGCCGCCTTGGGGTGGACCGATTCCGCGTGGCGGGCACAGCCGAATTCAACGGCTTCAACAAAGACATCCGGGCCGACCGCATCCAACCCCTGATCGACTGGGTGCAGCAGTGCTTCCCGGGTGTCAGCACCCAGAGCGTGGTGCCTTGGGCCGGGCTGCGACCGATGATGCCGAACATGCTGCCGCGCGTGGGCCGGGGCCGGGCTCCCGGGGTGTTCTACAACACCGGTCACGGTCACCTGGGCTGGACGCTGAGCGCCGTCACCGCGGACATGATCGGGGATGTGGTGGCCGAGGCCTTGTTGCCGCAGCCGATGGTGATGGTCGCCCCCTCGGGCAGGGCGCTGTCACAGGCCTGAAGACGCTACCGCATCGAATGCGGACCGGCCTTCAGCTCAGCGGCACAACGCCAGGATGTCGGCTGGCACCGGCACTGCCTTGATGCGTTCAGGGCCTTCGGGGCTTTCGGGCAGGCGCACGCAGAAGGCGCGCACCTCACGGCCCTCGCACAGCACGTCGTCGCCCCGCATCACGACATGGCGGTGCACAAAGGTCTTGTCGCGCCATTCCTCGACACTGGTGTGGATCTGCAGCGTTTCGCCATAGGTGGCGGGGCGCATGAACTTGGTGTTGATCTCCAGCAGCGGCGTGCCGATGATGCCGGTGGTCTTGACCAGTTCACGCCAAGGCGGGACGCCGCAGCTCACGAAAAAGTTCAGCGACGAGGCATCCATCCATTTCGAAAAGTTCGGAAAGAACACGATGCCCGCAGGATCGCAGTCGCCGAACATCACCTTCACTTCATAGACCACGGTCTTGGTCATGGGGTCTCCATTGATTTCATTGATTTGTTTGGCAGGGCGATGGTGCTTCAGTCGCCGCTCGCCACGGCCCCGATTGTGGCCTGTGAGCGGCTGGATGGCCGTTGTCCCGGCGCGACCCCTCGCTTTCTGCGGGGCAGGGGAGGCGCGCTGCGGGTGTGTTTTCTATTGATTTTTTCATTTGTTTTGCTTATCATTTAAATCAATTTAAGCAAATATGGCGACTTGGCAACAAGCTTGCCTTCTGGAGTCAATCATGGAGCGCTCGATTTCAATGCCTTCTACCAGCCGTGCCGGCCGACCCACTGAGGCCGCAACCCAGGTGCGTGAGTACCTGGCCTTCCAGGTTGGCAAAGAGCTGTACGGCGTTGACATCCTGCGTGTGCAGGAGATTCGCGGCTTTGAGATGCCGACCCGCATCGCGGGTGCCACCGAGGTGGTGCGCGGCGTGTTGAACCTGCGTGGCGTGATCGTCCCCATCCTGGATTTGCGTCACAGCATGGGCCTGCCGGCCGACATCGGGGTGGCTACCGTGACCATCGTGATGAACCTCAAGCAGCGCACCGTGGGCTTTGTGGTGGATGGCGTGACCGATGTGGTGGGCCTGGCCCTGGCTCAAATCCAGCCCGCCCCTGAGCTGGCCGATGGGGGGCGCGGTACGTTCATCCAGGGCCTGGGTGAGTTGAGCGTGGAGGGCCGTCAACAGATGCTGATCCTGCTCGACGCTGATCAGTTGCTGGGCCAGTTGGGCGACAGCGAGCAGGCCTTGCTCGCGGTGCCCATGTAAGGTTTCAACCCTCAGAGCGCAGATCTGGCGCGCGCCCAGGCGTGCTGCGCTGCCAGGTAGGCAAACACCAGGCCAGGTCCGATGGTGATGCCCGGGGCGGTGTACACCCCCCCCATGATCGAGTTCATGTCGTTGCCCACCGCGTACAGGCCGGGCAGTGCCTGGTCGTGCTCATCGAGCAATCGGGCCTGCGCGTCGGTCACCAGGCCGGTGCTGGCGCCGATGTCCCCGGGGTACAGGCGGATGGCGTAGAACGGCGCCTCGCTCAGCGGCCCCAGGTTGGGGTTGCGATGGCCCGCCGCCGCATCGCCGATGTTCTGCTGGTAGGCGGTTTCTCCGCGGTGAAAGTCGGGGTCCACGCCGGTCTCGGCGTAGCGGTTGATTTGTGCCACCGTGTGTTGCAGCGCCTGCGCCGGCACCTTCAATTGGGCGGCCAGTTCGGCCAGCGTCTGGCCGCGCAGCAGGTAGCCCTCGGCCAGGAAAGGCGCCAGCCCCTTGCCGCCCGGGCGCACCATGCCCAGACCGTATTGGCGCAGGGCCTTGGCGTCGCACACCAGATAGGCCGGGATGGCGGGGGCGTGTGGGGCGGCCTTTTGCATGGCCAAGCCAAACAGGTGGTACGAGGTGCTTTCATTGACAAAGCGCTCACCGGCCTGGTTGACGGTCACCATGCCGGGCTTGGCCCGGTCCATCACGAAGTGCGGAAACACGGCCTGGCTGCCGTCGGGCCGGCGGCGCAGCGACACCGGGGCCCAGAAGGCCGGGCTCAGGCCGTTTTGGCCGTGCCGGGCACCCAGGCTCTGGGCCAGGCTCTGGGCCTGGCCGGTGTGGCCGGGCGCGGCCGGGCACCAGGCGTCGTCCGCCCCGGGCAGCAGTTTCTGGCGCCACTCGGGGTGGCGGTTGAAGCCCCCGCTGGCCAGCACCACACCACCGCGCACCCGCACGTTCAGGCGCTGGCCCTGGTGCTCCAGTGTCAGTTCGCGCAGGCCCTGCTGGTCGGGGCCGATGGCAGCCACGCTGGTGTTCAGTGCCAGGCTGACCGAGTCATGCTGCGCCAGCGAATACAGCAGGCGCGCGATCAGGGCATTGCCCATCACCAGTCGGGTGCCACGCGGGTGGCTGAGGCGGTCCAGGCCGTGCCGCGCCAGGATCTTGATCGAGTGCTTGAGCGAAGCCCACGAGCGGGTCATGCCCAGCAGGTGGTTGATGTCGTTGCGGTCCACCATCATGCCGCCCAGCACCGTGAACTCGGGGATGGGTGGGCGCAGCAACTTCAGCAGCGGGCCCAGGCGGCGGCCATCAAAAGGCAGGGGTTCCAGCGCCCGGCCGCACAGCGTCGAGCCGCCCAGGTCCGAGATGTAGTCGGGGTGCTTGGCGTAGGCGCGGTAGCGCACTTCGGAGTGCGCCTCGATCTGCTCGACCGCGGCCCGTCCATGGGCCAGAAAAGCCTCACGCAGGGCGCGCGGCGCGTTGTCGCCGATGGCGTTGTCGAGGTAGCGCGCCGCCTCGTTGAGGCTGTCTTGCGGGTTCACCGCGGCGCCCTGGCGCGTGCCCGGCACCCAGGTGGTGGCCGCCGACAGGGCCGTTGTACCCCCCACGTACCCGGTCTTCTCCACCACCAACACCCGCGCCCCCTCGATGACCGCAAACAGCGCCGCCGACAGCCCGGCCCCCCCTGCACCCACCACCACCACATCAAAAGTCTGGCCCGCTGTGAGGCCGCTCAGGTCTTTGTCCAACAACTGCATTTCAGTGATCCAAGAGAAAACGGTGGGGCCGAAGGCGGCTCAGGGAGCGGCCTTAAGCGGGGGACAGAAAATCCACCATGAGGTCCTTCACCCGCGCGAACATGTCCGCGCCAGTCATGGTCGTGCAGCCCAGGCTGCGCGCATGGGCGATCAGTGGGGTCACGGCCGGCTGGGTGATCACGCAGCCGACAAACATCTGGCCCTGCAGGCGGTTGGCGTCCAAGGGGTAAGGGTCACCGTTCTTCATGCCCACGGGCGTGGCGTTGAGCACGATGTCAAAGCCGCTCGGGTCGGCGCTGCCGTCTTGCACCGGGCAGCGGCCCAGGCCGGCCAGGCGGCTCACCAGGGTCTGGCGGCGGGTGTTGTCCTCGTCATGGATGGCCAGTTCGCTGACACCCGCCAGCACCAGCGCGTGGGCGATCGCCGAGCCGGCGCCGCCGGCGCCCACCAGCAAGGCTTTTTTTCCCGCCGGGTGGCAGCCGCGGTCCTGCATGGCGCTGACAAAACCCAGGCCGTCGAACATGTCGCCATACCAGCTGCCATCGGGCAGGCGGCGCATCACGTTGACCGTGTGCAAAAAGGCCGAGCGCTCGGAATGGGCGCTGCACAGATCGAAGCAGGCGAACTTGTGCGGCACGGTGACGATGATGCCGTCCACATTGCGGGCCAGCGACACGCCACGCGTCCACGCCGCCAGCTCGGCCGGCGGCACATGGGCCGGCACCACCAGGGCGTGCTGGCCACGCGCCTGCAAGGCCAGGCTGACCCCGGCGGGGGATTTGACCTGGGCAATCGGGTCGCCCACGATGTAGTGGACTCGGGTGGCGCCGTCGAGCGAAAGGCTCAGCTTGTCTGTCATGGTGTGAGGGTGATGACTGGTGAAAAGAAGCCAGATCGTATTTGAAAGTGGAATTCAATTCAACTATTGAATTTAATTCCAATTTATGGATATGATTGGGCCATGCTGTCACGCAACGCCCCGTCACTCATCCCCACCGCTGGCTGTGGCTCGGGTACGCTCGGGCTCCTTCCCGCATGGAGTGTTGAGCAATGAGTGGCGTATTGGAAAGAACCCTGGGCATTCTTGAACTGCTGGCCCAGCATGGCGACGGGCTGGAACTGGCCGTCATCGCCGACCGCCTGGACATCCCGCGCAGCGCGGTGCACCGCCTGCTGACCGATCTGGTGCGCTGTGGCTATGTGCGCCAGTTGCGCGACCATGGTGACTACATGCTCACCACCAAGCTGGTGGCCATGGGCCTGTCCTTTCTCAGCAGCACGGGCATCGTCGACATCGCCCAGCCCCTGCTGGACCGACTGGCCGAGATTTCGGGGGAACTGGTGCGCCTGGCCGTGGTCGACGGTCACCGCCTCACCTGGGTGGCCCGTGCCCAGGGGGCACGCCAAGGCCTGCGCTATGACCCCGACATGGGCAGCGATGCCTTGCTGGCCTGTTCGTCTTCGGGCCTGGCCTGGCTGTCGGGCCTGAGCGACGACGAAGCCCTGGCCCTGCTGGCCCAGCAAGGGCTGGGTGAACCCGGCAAATACGGCCCCAATGCCCCCACCAGCCTGCAGGCCGTGATGGCCGAGGTGCAGGCCACGCGCCAGCGCGGCTACAGCCTGACCTGTGAAACCTACACCGCCGGCCTCAATGCGATGGCCGCCCCGATCCGCCTGCATGGCCAGCCACCGCTGGGCACGCTCAGCATCGCAGGCCCGACCGTGCGCTTCACCCCCGAGCGCATGCAGGCCCTGGGCGATGAGCTGCAGGCCTGCGCTGCTCAACTGGCGGCTGCCAGCGGCAGCTCGCCTTTCTTCAGCAAACCTGCCCAGGGCGTGCGCGCCGCGGCAGGTGCCAAACCCATTTACGCGGCCTGAGGGCCCCACCACGCCTGCATGAACCCCGCCAGCTCCTCTTCCAACGCCGATGTCGATTTGCTGGTGGTGGGTTCAGGGGCCGGAGGGCTGGCCACCGCCGTGGCTGCGGCGCACCTGGGCCTGAAAGTGCTGGTGCTGGAGAAAGACCCCCAGTACGGTGGCACCACCGCCTGGTCGGGCGGCTGGATGTGGATCCCGCGCAACCCGCTGGCGCGCGCCGCCGGCATCGACGAAGACCCGGCCCTGCCCGAGGCCTACCTGCGCCACGAGTTGGGCGAACAGTTTGATGCCCCGCGCGTGAGCGCCTTCCTGAACCAGGGGCCGCGCATGGTCGAGTTCTTCCGGCGCCAGACCGCGCTGCAGTTCATCGATGGCAACGGCATACCCGACTTCCATGGCCTCAGTCCGGCGGCCGCGCTGGGCGGGCGCTCGGTTTGTGCAGCCCCTTTTGATGCCCGCCGCCTGGGCCGCCACATCGACCGCCTCAAGCCTCCGCTGGCCGAGACCACGCTCTGGGGCATGGGCATTGCCTCGGGGGCTGAGCTGCGGCATTTTCTGAATGCACTGCGCAGCCCGCGCTCGTTCTGGCATGTGACCGGGTTGGTGTTGCGCTACTGGCGCGATGGCCTGCTGCATGGGCGCAGCATGCGACTGGTCAATGGCAATGCCCTGGTGGGCGCGCTGGCGGCCTCGGCCATCGAGGCCGGCGTGACGATCCGGGTCGACACCCCGGTCAGGCGCCTGCTGATCGAGGGCGGGCGCGTGGCTGGGGTGCAGACCGCTGGCCCCGACGGCAACCAAACCCTGCGCGCCCGCTGTGGCGTGGTGCTGGCCTGTGGTGGCTTTCCACACGACGAGGCGCGCAAGCGCGAATTGCTGCCGCATGCCCCCAGCGGACGCGAGCACTGGTCGGCCGCCTCGCGTGGCAACACGGGCGATGGTTTGCGCCTGGGTGAATCGGCCGGCGCCGTGGTGGCGCGTGACCTGCGCAGTGCCGCGGCACTGGCCCCGGTGTCCCTGGTGCCACGCGCCGATGGCTCGGTGGCGCATTTTCCGCACCTCATCGAACGGGCCAAGCCCGGCCTGATCGCGGTCACGGCGGCGGGCCGGCGCTTTGTCAACGAGGCCGACTCGTACCACGACTTCATGAGTGCGCTGCTGGCCGCCACGCCAGCAGGCCAAACGGTGCAAGCCTGGCTCGTGTGTGACCACCGCTTCATCCGTCGCTACGGTCTGGGGGCGGTCAAGCCCGCGCCCATGCCGTTGGGCCCCTGGCTGCGTCGCAGCTACCTGCTGCGCGGTCACACCCTGGCCGAACTGGCCCGGGCCTGCGGCATCGATCCGGCGGGCTTGCAGGCCACGGTGCAGCACTACAACGCCGCCGCACTACAAGGGCGCGACACCGACTTTGCCAAGGGCGAGAGCCCCTATAACCGCATCCAGGGTGATGCGGCTGCCGGCACCGCCAACCCCTGCATGGCGCCGCTGCAGCACGGCCCGTTCTACGCGGTGCGGGTGCTGCCCGGCAGCCTGGGCACGTTCGCCGGCCTGCGTGCCAACGCCCATGCCCAGGCGCTCGATGCCCAGGGTCTGCCCATTCCCGGCCTGTACGCCGCTGGCAATGACATGAACAGCCTCATGGGCGGTTGCTACCCCAGTGGCGGCATCACCCTGGGGCCGGCCATGACCTTCGGTTTCATCGCGGCCCACCATGCGGCGGGCGTGGCCCTGCCGACCTGAGGGCGCGCAGCCCGCGGGCGTTTTTCCTTGATTCACACTCCACTGGTCTGTCCATGTACTACGAACTCGCTACCCTGACTCTTCCCTTCGGCACCGCCGGCCAGGCGGCCACCCAGGTGCAGGCGTTTGCCAACGCGCCTGAAGCGCAGGGCGAACTGCTGGCCTGCTGGACCACCGACATCGGTGAACTCAACCGCATGATCGTGCTGCGCGGCTTTGCCGATCTGACCACGCTCGAAGCCGAGCGCCAGCGCACGCAAAACAGCGCCAGCCCCTTCGGCTGCGGTGATCTGTACCAGAGCCTGAGCCTGGAGAGCTTTCGCGGCTTCCCCTGGATGAAGCCAGTGCGCCCCAGCGCCGAGTCGGGCATCGTGGGGCCGGTGTATGAGATTCGCACCTATGGCATCAAGCCCGGTGGCGTGCAGCCCACCATCGACCTGTGGGCGCAGCATGTGCCCGCGCGCGAGGCCCTGTCGCCCTGCGTGGTGGCCATGGTGGCGCTCGACGGTCCACTGCGCTTCACCAACATCTGGGCCTACCCCACGCTGGATGCCCGCAGCCAGGCCCGCGCCGATGCGGTGGCCCAGGGCATCTGGCCGCCCAAGGGGGGCCCGGCGCACCTGAGCACGCAGATGCTCTCGACCATCGCCCTGCCCACGGCGGTGTCGCCCTTGAAATGAGGTCAACACCATGCGGACCTACTCTCTGGCCTACCTGACGGCGGGCTCACTCACCCCGGCCGCCATGCTGCGGCTGGCCGCGGAGCTGGGCTATGCCCACGTGGGCCTGCGCCTGTTGCCCAACGGCCCCGGCGGGCCCTTCCAGACCTGGCTGGACGATCCTCAGCAGCAGCGCGAGACGCTGGCGGCCCAACGCGACACCGGCGTGGGCGTGTTCGATCTGGAGATCATCCGCATCGGTGAGGGCTTTGATGCCCTGACTTACCGCCCCTTGCTTGAAGCGGGGGCGGCGCTGAAGGCCAAGGCCTTGCTGGTGGCTGGCGACGACACGAACGAGGCGCGGCTGGTCGAGGGCTATGCCCGCCTGTGCGAGCTGGCGGCGCCCTATGGTTTGAGTTGCGATCTGGAGTTCATGCCCTGGACCGCGGTGCCCGATGCCCGCGCCGCGCTGCGCGTGGTGCAGGCCGCCGGCACCCCCCAGGCGGCGGGCATTCTGGTCGACGCGATCCATGTGGGGCGCTCCGGCACCACGCTGGACGACCTGCGCGCCCTGCCACGCGAGCTGCTGCATTACGCCCAGATCTGCGACGCCCCTGGCGGGCCCGATCTCACGGTGCCCCAGATGATCCACACGGCCCGTTGCGAGCGCCAGCTACCCGGCGAAGGCGTGATCGACCTGGCCGGCATGTTTGCCGCCCTGCCGGCCGAGCTGCCCATCAGTGTCGAGGTGCCGCACCAGGTGCGGGTGGCGCGCCTGGGCCAGACCGCCTGGGCGCGTGCGGCTTTGGCGGCCAGCCGTTCTGCATTGGAGTGACGGTTCCTGGTGGGGGGGGTGCGCGACATGCGCGCAATTTGGGCGCCAGCCGGGTGTTTTGAGGGATATCACCAAGGGCCAGGCCCGAGACGCCCGGCACAGAATCGGTGATGGAAGTTGCGCGCAAGAACATCATCGACGGCCTGGGCAAGGGGCTGCGGGTCATTGAGGCCTTTGACGACGAGCATGCCCGGCTCACGGCTTCTGAAACCGCCATCCGGGCCGACATTTCGCGCACGGCGGCGCGGCGCTACCTGCTGAGCCTGGTGCATTTCGGCTATGCCGCGACCGATGGCAAGCGCTTCTGGCTGTCACCCCGGGTGCTGATGCTGGGGCAGAGCTACCTCAGCGCGGCGCGCCTGCCCCGGCTGGTGCTGCCCTTCATCCAGCGGCTGGCGGCCGAGTGCGGCGAGAACTTCAATTTCAGTGTGCTCGACGGGCACGAGGTGGTTTACCTGGCGCGCAGCCAGAGCAACCGCATGGTGACGATCGGGTTTCCGGTCGGGGCCCGCGTGCCGGCCCACGTGGTCACGCCGGGGCCGGCCATCCTGTCGGCCTGGGAGCCGGCCGCCATGGAGGCCTGGGTGGCCGAGCACGAGTTCAGCACCTTCACCGCCAACACGCCCACCCATGCCGAGGTGTTCCGCCGCGATGTGGACGCCGCGCGCGAGCTGGGCTACTGGGTGGCCGAGCAGCAGCTCAGCTCGGGCTTGCGCGGCTTTGCCGTGCCGATCAAGACGCGGCGCGGTGAATGCGTGGGCGCGGTGGGCGCCACCATGACCATGCACCAGAGCCGCGAGGCCATGGTGGCGCGTCTGCTGCCGCGGGTCACCGACGTGGCGATGCAGTTGCAACAAGTGTTGTGACCCCCCCTGAGTCGCCTTCGGCGCCTACGTGCGGCCGCGAGACGCGGACGCTCTTCACCCTGTCCAGCCCTGCGCAGGCAGGCCTGGAGCCGCAGGGTTCAGCCCCCAAGGGGCGACACCCGCGGCCTGGCAAAGCCAGCTCCGCGGTGTCTGCTGGCATGGCTTGCTCCGCAGCCTTCTGAACGTTAAGACCGCGGTGCTATCGGGCGTCGTGGGCCCGTACGAGCGCTTCGGATTCCTGGGTCTGATCCGACGGCGGGCGCGCAGCGCTTCAGCGCGCACCCGTGGTGGTTCGGGTCCAGTGGGGTAGGGGGGCGGCGCGGTGCAGCACGTCGTCGTTGAGCCAACTGGCGCTTTGGCGGGCCTGGGCGGCCACGTGTTGGGCGGGGAGTTGGGCGTAGTCGTCGTTGCTCACGTCCAGGCTGTAGTCGCCGGTGTAGCCCAGGCGGGCCAGGCGCAGCACCAGGTTGGCCAGTTGCTCGCTGTGGGCGCCCTGGCCGGGGAACACGCGCAGGCTGCGGGCCGAGGGGTCGGGGGCGGCGGGCTCGGGCAGCGCACCGATGACATCGGACAGCTGTACCTGGAAGATGCGCTCGGGCTCCAGTTCGATCAGGTCGTCCAGCGAGTCGCTGTTGGCAAACATGTGGAAGGCGTCCAGGCACAGGCCCAGGTTGCTGCAGTTGGCATCGCTCACCACATCCCAGGCATCCAGGAAGCCACGCACGCTCTGGCCCCAGGACAGGGCTTTGTAGGCCACCTGCAGCCCCAGTGGCACGGCCAGCATGGCCAGCTTGTGCAGGTCGGCGGCGAGTCGGGCCAGGTCGGTGCTGGCCTGGGGCAGGGTACTGGCGCTGACCAGCAGCCGCGGGGCCCCCACCTGGGCGCAGGTCTGCAGCATGCCCTTGGCCACTTCGACCTTGTACTGGTGCAGCGGCCCGCTCAGGCCTTCAAAGTCGTGCAGGGTCTGCAGGCCGGCCGGGCGCAGGCCGCTGGCCCGCAGGGCGGCCACGGCCCCGGCCACGCCACCGGGGTGGCTGACCACGTCGCGGGCGTCCAGCATCACCTTGGCAAAGCCGGCCTGGCGGATGGCCGTCAGCCGGGCCTCCAGCGGGCCGGCCAGGGTGCGGCTGTCCAGGCTGTAGCTTTCAAACATCGTCATGGCGGCCTCTGTCACTCGCTTGTACGGTGCACCAGCTCGAAAGACACCGAGCCCAGTTCGCGCCGGGTCAGCGCGCCGCGGTCTTCGGGGTGCAGGCTGCTGGTTTCGATGAATTCGACCCCTCGGCTTTTCAGCAGGGTCACGGCCTGGCCCACATCGGGGGTGCCCAGGCCGATGCGTTCAAGGTTCTCGGGGGCGCGGTCGCTTTCCATCCAGGGGTCGGGTTCGATCAACTGCCACATGAACTGGCCGCAGGGGCTCTTCAGAACCTTGCCCTTGGGCAGGATGCCGTAGCGCTCGTCTTCGGGCACGGTGCTGAAGTCGAACATGGTCTCGTAATAGCGGATCCAGTCCTCGCTGCGACCCGGGTCCACGTATTGCACCAGGCCAAAGTAGTCCAGGCCGGCCAGGGCCGGCGGGTGCTGGTCCACACCCGGGATGGGCTTGAAGTCGATGTCATAGATCGAGAACTCGGTCCATCGGTCCACCAGGTAGATGCGACTGCCGCCGGGCCCGTGGATGGCGGGGATGTGCAGCTCCATCGCCTGGGCATGGCTGGGCACCGGCCAGGCCCCCAGTTCCACGCAGCGGGTGTGGGCCCGCAAGGCATCCTTGACGCGGAAGGCCACCGCCGAAATGACGGGCTTTTCGTCCAGCAGGGCGCTGACGCGGGCGTCCTCGCTGTGGGCATTGACGATCAGGTTCATGCTGCCCTGGCGGTACAGCATGACCTCACGCGAGCGGTGGCGCGCGATCGGCTTGAAGCCCATGGTCTCCAGCACATGGCCCAGGGCCTGGGGGCGTGTGGTGGCGTATTCGATGAATTCGATGCCGTTCAGCCCGAGGCGATTGGGCATGTCGGGCACGGCTTCGCGGTCGGTGCCAAGTGGGGTCATTCGGTCCTCTTCGGTTCGCAACAGCCCGTCCAGGGGCCTGATACGGCCGTTGGCAGGGCGATGAGGCGAGTATGCCGCCAATGCTGCCAAGGACTGCGACGAAAGTCGGGCCTGGCGCCCAGATCCATCGGCTGGCGCGCGAACTGCGCGATAGTCGCCCAGAATTTTCCGGGCGAGAGGCTTGTCGAGCGCCGACTCAGACCAGGCCGCGCAAGATTTCGGCAATCTCCTTGAGTCCAGGCAGCAGCTTGTGCAACGACGTGTCCGCGGGGTAGGCCTCGCGCTGGAAGGTCAGGCTCAGGGCCCCCACACTGCTGCCTTTGCGGTTGACCAGGGGCACCGACAGGCCGCAGATGCCCAGATTGATGAACTGGTCGGTGGCGGCATAACCCTGCTGGCGGGCCAGCGTCACCGAGGCTTCGAAGGTCTGCTGCGAGGTGATGGTGTTGGCCGTGAAGCGGCTGAAATCGTGTTCTTGCAGCCAATGCGCCAGCGCCGGGGGCTCCAGGCTGCTGAGCAGCACCGGTCCGGGCGACACACAGTGCGCGGGGATGCGGGCCCCGGTGTGAAAGCCGATCGACAGCACGCGCGGCGAGTTGCTGCGGGCCAGGTACACCACGTCGTGGCCGTCCAGCACGCTGAGGTTGCCGGTCTCGCCGGTCTGCATCGACAGGCGCTGCAGAAAAGGCATCACCAGCCGGGGCAGGCGGGCGGACTCGAGGTAGGTCTGCCCGATGCGCAGCACCCGCGGGCGCAGCCAGTAGTGCTTGCCGTCGGTGTCGGCGTAGCCAAAGTGGACCAGGCTCAGCAGGTAGCGGCGTGCGGCGGTTCGGGTCAGGCCGGCCAGTTCACCCGCCTCGGTGGCGGTCAGGCGTGGGTGTTCGTCCGAGAACGATTCCAGCACGCGCAGGCCTTTTCCCAGGCCTTCGATCAGGTGCTGGCGGTCGATGGCGGGGGGCTGACTCATCAGGGTGACCTCGGGTGAAACCCCTATTGTGATTCATTGGCGCACAGCAGCGTTCGATCATCGCACGCGTTATGGGGGTAGGCACTGGCATTTCAAAGCCTCGCCACCTACATTCGCCTCCACCCCGAAGCGGCTTGCCGGCCGCCTCGATGTGTCCGGGGCGCAGCCGTGTGAGCACGCTGTGCCTCTGGACGGCATTCGACAACACAACCGACGATTGGAGACATCCATGTCTGATCAAAAAGCCGCTGCGCACGGCTTGCAACAAACCAAGAAAGCGACCGCCAGCGGCTGGATCGGCTCGGTGCTGGAGTATTACGACTTCTTCATCTACGCCACCGCCGCTTCGCTGATCTTCCCGCAGATCTTTTTCCCCTCGGGCAACCCGACCGTGGCCATCGTGGCGTCGCTGGCCACCTATGGCGTGGGCTACGTGGCGCGTCCGATCGGTGCCTTCTTTCTGGGCCATTGGGGCGACACCCATGGCCGCAAGCAGGTGCTGGTGCTGTGCATGTTCCTGATGGGCCTGTCGACCATGGCCGTGGGTCTGCTGCCCACTTACGACCAGGTCGGCCTGTGGGCCCCGGCACTGCTGGTGCTGATGCGCCTGGTGCAAGGTTTTGCCGTGGCCGGTGAGATCTCGGGCGCCAGCTCGATGATCCTGGAGCACGCCCCCATGGGGCGTCGTGGCTACTACGCCAGCTTCACCCTGCAAGGCGTGCAGGCCGGCCAGATCCTGGCGGCGGCCATCTTCCTGCCCCTGGCCTATTACCTGCCCAGCGAGCAATTCAACAGCTGGGGCTGGCGAGTGCCTTTCCTGCTGAGCTTTGTGGTGATCATCGTGGGCTACTACATCCGTCGCGAAGTCGAGGAAACCCCGGTGTTTGCCGAAGAGTCCAAGCAAGGTGTCGTGCCCCGTGCCCCGGTGGTGCAGGCCTTTGCCGAAAGTGGCCCCAACATGCTGCGCGTGGTCTGCATGGCCCTGATGAATGTGATCCCCGTGGTCACCACCGTGTTCGGTGCCGCCTACGCGGTGCAGCCGGGCTATGGCGTCGGCTTTGACAAGAGCGTGTACCTGTGGATTCCGGTGCTGGGCAACATCGTGGCGGTGCTGGTGATCCCCTTTGTCGGCAACCTGTCCGACCGCATCGGCCGTCGCCCGCCGATCATCGTGGGCGCCATCGGTGCCGGTCTGCTGTCCTTTGTGTACCTGTATGCCATCAGCACCAAGAACGTGCCCCTGGCCGTGGTGATGTCGCTGCTGATGTGGGGCGTGGTGTACCAAGGCTACAACGCCGTGTTCCCCAGCTTCTACCCCGAGCTGTTCCCAGCCCGCACCCGGGTCACGGCCATGGCCATTTCGCAGAACGTGGGCACCATGATCACGGCCCTGCTGCCGGCCCTGTTTGCTGCCGTTGCCCCGCCCGGCGCCGCCGACATCCCGACCACCGTGGGCGCCATCGCCCTGGGCATCACCGTGATCGCCTCGCTGGCGGCCTGGTCGGCCCGCGAAACCTACCGCTTGCAGACCAAGGACCTGGGCAAGCCCGACGCAAGCCCGGTGTCCACCGCGGACTACGACAAGGCCCGCGCACAGGCCCTGGCCACGGCCAAGCGCTGATGTCCGCCACACCCCCTGCCACGGCAGGGGGCGCTGGCCCCAGGGCCCGCCCAGGGCGGGCCTTTTTTCATGGATCCCGGCTGCCGGCTTCTGGCCCGGCGGCCCTTTCACCGGAGCCCCGCCATGACCCACCCCCTCTCCTCTGAACCGTCAACCCTGCGCCTGGGCATCCTGGGCTGCGCCCACATTGCCCGCCAGTTTGTGCGCGACACCGCCTCCTGCGCGGCCGTGCAGGTGGTGGCGGTGGCCAGCCGCCGGCTGGAGACGGCGGTGGCCTTTGCCGGGGCACTCGGCATCGCTCGGGCCCATGGCAGCTACGAGGCCCTGCTGGCCGACGGCACGGTGGATGCCATCTACCTGCCCCTGCCCAACAGCCTGCATGCCGAATGGGCTGTTCGCGCCGCTGAGGCTGGCAAGCACGTGCTGTGCGAGAAGCCCCTGTCATTGGGCGTGGCCCAGGCGCGCCGCATGTTCGATGCAGCCGAACGGCACGGCGTGCAACTGCTGGAGGCCTACCCCTATGCCTTTCAGCCGCAGAACCAGGCCCTGTTGGGCTTGTTGAGCCAGGGGGGGCTGGGCGAGGTGCGCAGCGTGCAGGCCTGCTTTGGCTTCACTGTGGCCCAGGGCACGGGCAACATCCGCCTGCAGCCCGAGCTGGGCGGCGGCGCACTGCTGGACGCCGGCAGCTACGCCCTCAGCCTGATCCGCTCGGTGATGGGCTGTGCGCCCCAGCGCGTGCGGGCCGATGCCAGTTGGAGCGACAGCGGCGTCGACATCAGCACCAGCGCCACCCTGTACTACGCCGATGGCCGCCGCGCTCAGCTCTCCTGTGCCATGGACACGGCCAACCACCGCCGCGCCACCGTGATGGGCAGTTTGGGCACGCTTGAGACCGAATACCTCAACCACACCGCTGAGGCCCCGGGCGACAACCCCTGGGGCTACCTGCCCAGCCAGTTGCGCCTGCGCCGCGGCGTGGCCAACAGCCTGCCGTTTGAAGAGATTTCTTGTCCCACAGGCAGCGGCTTTCGCTTTGCCGCCGAAACCTTTGCCCAGGCGCTGGCCCATGGCGACCGGGCGCTGTTCGAGCGTGCGCGGCAAAGCAGCCTGGACAACATGGCCACGCTCGAAGCGCTGGCCCTGAGTGCGCGCGAAGAACGCACCGTGGCACTTGAAGGCCTCTGAGCCTAGCCCTGATCTCGATCCCCTTCGAACCCTTTTGCCCCCTGGAACTGACATGCCCATCAGCGGAAAAACCCGACTCATTGCCCACATCGGCTACCCCACCGAGAGCTTCAAGGCCCCCATGATCTACAACCCCTGGTTCGAGCAGCAAGGCATCGACGCGGTGGTGGTGCCCATGGGCGTGAGGGCTGACGACTACCGTGCCACGCTGCAGGTGCTGCGGCGCTTCACCAATCTGCACGGGGCCCTGATCACCATGCCGCACAAGGTCGTCACGTTGGACCTGGTGGATGAGGCCACCCCCACGGCCCGCATCGCGGGCGCCTGCAACGCCATCCTGTTGCGGCCCGACGGCAGCCTGCTGGGCGACCAGTTCGACGGCGCCGGCTTTGTGCGCGGCGTGGAACGCAAGGGCTTTGCCCTGACCGGCCGGCGCGTGCTGGTGTCCGGCTGCGGCGGCGTCGGCTCGGCCATTGCCGCCTCGCTGGCAGCGGCTGGCGTGGCGGAGATGGCTTTGTTCGATTTCAACACCGCCGCTTGCGAGGCCCTGGCCGGCCGCCTGCGAGCCCACTACCCCGCGCTCAAGGTGAGCACGGGCTCGAACGACCCGGCCGGTTTCGAGCTGATCGTCAATGCCACGCCCCTGGGCATGAAGGAAGGCGACCCGCTGCCCTTTGATGTGGACCGCATCGCCCCCGGCACCTTTGTGGGCGAAGTGGTCATGAAGCAGGCCTACACCCCGCTGCTGCAAGCCGCGCTGGCCAAGGGCTGCCCGGTGCAATTGGGCACCGACATGCTGTTCGAGATGATCCCGGCCTACCTGGAGTTCTTCGGCTTCGGCAGTGCCACCCCGGAGCAACTGCGCGCCGTGGCGCAGATCCAGTACTGATCAGGCCGGGGGCGGCCCCTGCAGGGCCCGCAAATCGGCCAGTCCCAGCAGCGAACGCATCTGGGTGATGGCGATGGCGTTCAGCTGGGCCAGGCGCTGCTCCGAACCCAGGCCCTGATGTATGAACACCGCGTTGATGCTCTCCAGGTTGGAGAGCACCACCAACTGCTCCAGGGTGGCAGTGTCCCGCAGGTTGTCGCCGCTCTTGGCATGGCCCTGACGCCACTGGGCTGCCGTGAGGCCAAACAGGGCCATGTTGAGCAGGTCGGCTTCGCTGGCGTAGAGGGTGCGTGCCTGCTCCGGCGTGATGCGCGGTGGCATCAGGTGGGCCTGGATGGCATCGGTGTGGATCTTGTCGTTGACCTTGGCCAGCGTCCGCTGCACGTTCCAGGCCTGTGATTGGCTGCGGGCTTCCTCGTCTTTGAGGCGTTGGAATTCCTTGATGAGGTAGAGCTTGAATTCAGGGCTGAGCCAGGAGCCGAATTCGAAAGCAATGTCTTTGTGAGCGCAGGTGCCACCATAGCGTCCGGCGCGTGCGTGTAGCCCGATGGCGCCCGCGCTGGTGATCCATTTCTTGGCAGATAGGAAAAAGCTGTTTCGACCGGACTCATTTTTAATTCCCTCGAATTCGGGGGAATTAAAACCTGGGTTGTTGAGCTGTTCCCAAACACCCAGAAACAAGACGGTGTCCTTGTTTTTGAGCCGTTGTTCAATCAGGGCGCTGCCCCCCTCGAAGCCCTTCACCATGTCGGTCAGCGAAATGTAGTCTTGCTGATGCCTTGAGGTGATCGTGACGGCGGTCCCTTTGACGTTGATGTTGCGTGTGTTCATGGCAGTGCCCATTCGGGGATGCCTGAATGATTGAGGGCGGGCAGCCTGATCTTTGGATCAGGCAGTTCGTCGGCCTCACACCGTGTGCAACGCCATCAACAAGCCGCTGACAGTGAAGAACGAGACCACGGTACCGGCCAGCAGGGATGCGGCGGCGGTGTCTTCTTCGCCGTAGGCTTGGGCCAGGATGGTGTAGATGCCCATCATGGGCATGGCGGCGCTGAGCACGGCGGCCAGTTTGAGCTGGGGCGCCAATGGGGCCAGGCCGATCAGGGGCAGGGCGGACACGGCTGCCAGCACGGCCAGCGGATGCAGCAGCAGCTTGCCCGCCACGATGGGGGCCACCCGGCGCAGCAGGCGGCCAAACGACAGCCCGGTCAGGGTGCCGCCGATCACGAACAGCGACAAGGCGCTGCTGGCCTGGGCAAACAGGCCCACGCTGCGTTCCAGGGCAGTCGGCAGGTGCAGGCCCGACAGCGAGACCGCAAAGCCCAGCAGCAGGCCGATCACCATCGGGTTGGTGATCAGGCGCCGGCTGGTGTCCATCAGCATGTGCCGCCAGCCCGTGGCGTGGCCGCGCGCGCGCTCGGCCATGGCCAGCAGCAGCGGGATCATCAAGGCGTTCTCCACCACCATGTTCAGGGCCAGGGCCACACCGGCCACGGGCGCCAGCGTCAGCACCAGGATCGGAAAGCCCACAAAGCCACTGTTCGAGCACGACATGCCCATGGCGTAGCAGGTGCTTTGCAAGGCGGGGTGTCGACCCAGCCGGCGCCAGGCGGCATAGCCCAGCCCCATCGTCGCCAATGAGCCCACCAGGTAGGCCACCAGGTAGCCGGTGTTCAGGATCTCGCCGATCGGGCGCTTGGCCAGCGCATTGAACAGCATGGCCGGCAAGGCCAGGTTGACCACGAACTTGCCGAACAGGCGCATGTCGGGCTTGCTGAACAGGCCGGCGCGCGTGGTCAGAAAGCCCAGGGCGATGGCGATGTAGATGGGGCCGGTGATGGCCAGGATGTCGAGCATGTGGGAGGCTGAAAACGGCTCAGCGCCCGCGGGCTTCGGCCGGCGGGCGCTGAGAAAAAATCAATGGGATCAGGTTTGGGCTTGTTGTACGGCTGACACGGCGGCGCGCAAGGCCAGCAAGTAGCTGTCCACGCCAAAGCCGCAGATCTGGCCCTTCACGATCTCGGCAAACACCGAGACGTGGCGGAAGGCCTCGCGCGCATGGATATTGGACATGTGCAACTCGACCACCGGCACGGTCAGGATGGCCAGTGCGTCGCGGATGCCGTAGCTGTAGTGGGTCCAGGCACCGGCGTTGATCAGCACGGCGTCCATGCCTTCCTCGTAGGCCTGGTGGATGCGCTCGCACATCGCGCCTTCGTGGTTGGTCTGGAAGCTCACCACTTCGGCACCAAGCTCGCGGCCCAGGTCTTGCAGTTGGCCATCGATCTGTTCGAGCGTGATGGTGCCGTACTGCTTGGGGTCGCGCTTGCCGAACATGTTGTGGTTGATGCCGTGCAGCATGAGGATCTTCATCGCTTGTCTTTCTGTGTTGCTTGAATCGGGTGGTGATCAGGGGGCTTCAAAGGAGTTCGACCGTCTCGCCATTGGCCGCCGCGCGGGCGATGGCTTCGGTCACGCGCAGGTTGGCCAGGCCGTCGCGTGCGCTCACCAGCGGGGGCGCTTCGCCACGCACCACGGCCCCGAAATGCGCCATCTGCTGCATGATCGGATCGTCGCGCACCAGACCCACCACGCCCACCTCGAAAGGCTTCCACCAGGAGGACTCGCCGCTGCGGGGGTAGGTTTTGAGCCGCATCGTCGGAACCGACAGGCTGCCCTGGGTGCCGGTGATGACGTAACAGTCCTCGTCATCGTAACTTGGATAGGCCTTGTTTTCCTGCGAGGTCTGCTCCCAGCTGCGCGCACAGGCCGCGGTGTCGGACAGCATGAAGCTGCCCAGCACGCCATTGGCAAAGCGCAGGTTGATGCTCACGGTGTCTTCGACGGCGTGGCGGCGCACCGCGTTCGATGCCAGGGCCTGCACCGCCATCACCTCGCCACACAGCAGGCGCAGGTTGTGCACCTCGTGGATCAGGTTGAGCAGGATCGGGCCGCCGCCGGGCTCGCGTCGCCAGGGCCCTTCGTCAAAGTAGCGCGCCGGCTTGAAAAAAGTGGCGCTGCCCATCACCGCCACCAGGCGGCCCAGGGTGCCGGCCTGCACCACCTCGCGGGCCTTGGCCATGATGGGGCTGTGGGCCCGGTGGTGGCCGATCAACACCCGCCCCGCCGTGGCGTCCACACGCTCGACCAGGGTCAGGGCTTCGGCCACGGTGGGGGCGATCGGCTTTTCCAGCAGCACCGGCAGGCCGGCCGCCAGGCATTGCAGGGCCTGCGGCACGTGCAAGGTGTTGGGGGTGGCCAGCACGATGCCGTCGGGGCGGTCGTGGCGCAGCAGTTCGTCCAGGCTGGGGTAGCAGGGCAAGCCCGCCGCCGCGGCCAGGGCCTGCGCGGCAGGGGAGGGGTCGACCACGGCGCTCAGGCGCGCGCCCGGGGTCTGTTGCAGGGCGGCCATGTGGGCCTGGCCGATGGTGCCAGCGCCGGCCACGGCGATGCGAAGGGAGTGGGTCATGCGTGTCTCAAATTCTGGAAGGGTCTTGTTGCGCCGGCCCTGCCACGATAAAACCGCTTGATCCATTCACAATGTGCTTGAAATTCCATTCACAATTTCCTGATGGTGAATAAATGAATCAAGCCTGGGACCTGGTGGACCTGCAGGTGTTCTGCCTCGTGGCCCGGCGCGGCAGCTTTGTGGGGGCCGCGACCGAGCTGGGCATTTCGCCGGCCTATGTGACCAAGCGCATCGCGGGCCTGGAGCGGGCCTTGGGGGTGACGCTTTTTCACCGCACCACGAGGCGGGTCTTGATCAGCGAAGCGGGCGAAGCCGCCTATGCCTGGGCCAGGCGGGTGCTGGAGGCCGCCAACGAGTGGCATGCCCAGGGGCCTGCGAGCGGGGATGCGCTGACCGGCACGCTGCGCATTGCCACCAGCCTGCGGCTGGGGCGCAATCACCTGTCGCCCATCCTGGCCAGGCTGTCCGACCAGCACCCCGCGCTGGAGGTGTGGCTGGAGCTGGTGGACCGCCGCATCGACCTGCTGGAGGAGGGCTTTGACATCGACATCCGCATGGGTGAGGTGACCGAACCGCACCTGATCGCCCACCTCATCCTGCCCAGCGTGCGCGTGCTGTGCGCGGCGCCCACCTACCTGGCCCGGCGCGGGGCCCCGCGTCAACTGGCCGATCTGGTGCAGCACGATTGCCTGCTGTTCCGCGAGCGGCACCAGAGCTTTGGCGTGTGGCGGCTGGAGGGGCCGCGCGGGCCCGAAACCGTCAAGGTCACCGGCACCCTGGGCTCCAACCACAGCGATGTGGTCAACCACCTGGCCCTGGCCGGCAAGGGCATCGTGCTGCTGTCGAGCTGGGATGTGGACGAGCCTTTGCGCAACGGCAGCCTGGTGCGTGTGTTGCCGGAGTATCGCCAGAACGCCGACGTGTGGGCTGTCACGGCCGCCCGGGCCCAGCAGTCGCCCAAGCTGCGCCATGGCCTCTCGTTTCTGGTCGATGAATTGCGCTCCGGTCCGAACGCCCTGCACACCTTCACCCACTGATCCGATGACCTGAAGGGGTTGATATTGGAATGATCTTCAAAAATGGAATAAGATTCCAGAAATTGAATTCATGCCACGATCACCCATGTCTGCGCCCACGATGTTCCCCATGCCCTGCCGGCTGATGGCCGGGCTGGCGTCGGCCTGCGCCACCTGGGTGTCGTGCGGCGAGGCGCTGTCGCGCCTGCCTTTCTTTTTCGGAGCCCGTTGGTACAGCAGCGCCTGAGTTGGCGCTGTCTTGTGCTCGCCATCCAGGCCCTGCCACGTCGTCGCTGTGTCGTCGCGTGGGGGCCTGCCGTTTCCCGAATCTGAAAGAACCCCATGGACTTCGCCCTCAATGACGAACAGAAAATGATGATCGACACCGTGCGTCGATTCATCGCCGAAGAACTGCAGCCCCTCGAAGACGAGATCGAGCAGCAGGGCTTTCTGGCCCCCGACAAGGCCCGTGCCGTGCACGAGAAAGCCAAGGCCCTGGGCCTGTACGGCCTCAACATCCCGGCTGAACATGGCGGCGGTGGCCTGGGCGTGGTGGACCGCATCCTGTGCGAGGAGCAGTTCGGCCACACCAGCGACATCCTGATCCGCCGTGCCTTCGGCAACATCTACGAGCCCTTGCTCAAGTGCCAGGGCGAGCAGGTGGAGCGTTGGCTGCGCCCCACGGTGCGGGGTGAACGCACCTGCGCGATTGCCATCACCGAGCCCGGCGCCGGCTCGGACGCCCAGGGCATCCGCACCCATGCCCGCCGCACCGACAGCGGCTGGGTGCTCAATGGCAGCAAGCACTTCATCAGCGATGGCGAGTGGAGCGACTTCTTTCTCGTCTCGGCCAAGACGGGCGAGCGCGAAATCTCGATGTTCATGGTGGACAAGGGCCTGCCCGGCTTCACCGTGGGCAAGGACCAGAAGATGATGGGCCTGCGCGGCACGCCCCACGTCGAGCTGTTCTTCGACAATGTGCCGCTCGAACCCGTGGCCTTGCTCGGTGAGCAGGGCCAGGGCTTCAAACTGGCCATGGGGGCGCTCAACGTGGTTCGCCTGGCCCAGGTCGGCGCCCGTGCCGTGGGCAAGGCCAGCCATGTGCTCGAAAAAGTGGTCGACTACGCCACGCAGCGCCAGCAGTTCGGCCAGCCCATCGGCGACTTTCAGATGGTCCAGCAGATGCTGGCCGACAGCGTGATCGAGATCAACGCCGCGCGCTGGATGGTGTTGCACGCGGCGTGGCAACTCGACCAGGGCCAGGATGCCCGCGAAAGTATCGCCCAGGTCAAGGTGCATGCCGCCGAAACCCTGGGCCGCGTGGTCGACCGCGCCGTGCAGGTGTTTGGCGGCATGGGCTTCTGCAAGGAGCTGCCGATCGAGCGCTACTACCGCGACGCCCGCATCTACCGCATCTTCGACGGCACCAGCGAGATCCACCGCACGGTGATTGCGCGCAGCGTGCTCAAGAAGGGCGCCACCCTGTTCGACCTGCACCGTTGAGGCCCGACATGAGCGAACACAAGCCATCCAAGTTCATGAGCCCGGCCCAGGCCGCGGCGCTGATCCGTGACGGTGACACCGTGGGCCTCATGGGCGGCGGTGGTGGCCTGATGGAGGCCACCTGCCTGTTCGAGGCGGTGCAGGCCCGCTTCCTGGCCAGTGGCGCACCGCGCGACCTCAGCGTGGTGCATGCCCTGGGCATTGGCGACAAGAAGAGCAAGGGCATGAACTGCTTTGCCCACGAGGGCCTGGTGCGCCGCGTCATCGGCGGCCATTGGGTCTGGTCGCCGGCCATGCAGCAACTGGCGCTGGACAACAAGATCGAGGCCTACATCCTGCCCGGTGGGGTGTCCAGCCAGTTGATGCGCGAGATCGGTGCCGGCCGCCCGGGCCTGCTGACCCATGTGGGGCTGGGCACGGTGTGCGACCCGCGCCAGGGCGGCGGCCGCATGAACGAGCGCGCATGCGACGACCTGGCCGAGGTGCTGCAACTCGATGGCCGCGAGTTCCTGCGCTACAAGCCCTTTCCCATCCACATCGCGCTGGTGCGGGCCAGTGCGGCCGACGAGGACGGCAACATCAGCTTCGAGCATGAGGCCGCCAACCTCGATGCCCAGTCGCTGGCGCTGGCTGCGCGCAACAGCGGCGGCCGGGTGATCGTACAGGTCAGGGAGCGGCTGCCCCGCGGCGCCCTCAAGGCGCGCGAGGTGCGCATCCCGGCCGCCTGGGTGGACGCCATCGTGGTCGACCCCGGGCAGCGCGCCAGCTACGACATCCCCTTCGATCCGGCCCTGAGCGGCGAATTGACGGGCGAAGCCCGCCATGCCAGCGAACAGGCCGACCGGGAGGCCGAGCGACTGGCCGCCACCCAGGCCTTTGGCGAGCGTCAGGCCGTGGCCCGGCGGGCGGCCGAAGAGCTGTTCAACACCGGCAAGCCGTGCCCGGTGGTCAATTTCGGGGTGGGCGTGCCCGATGCCGTGGCCAAGCTGATCGCAGCGCGGGGCGAGCAGCACCGCCTGTACCAGACCATCGAGCACGGCACCTATGGCGGCACGCTGCTCGATGGCGTGCTGTTCGGCTACGCCCGCAATGCCAGCGCCATGCTCGATGCTGCCACGCAGTTCGACTTCTATGCCGGGGGCGGGCTGGACATCGCCTTCCTGGGTCTGGGCGAGCTCGATGCCCAGGGCAATGTCAATGTGTCGCGCCTGGGGGGCCTGACCGTGGGGCCTGGTGGCTTCATCGACATCGCCCAGAACGCCCGCAAGGTGGTGTTTTGCGGCACCTTTGCCGCCAAGGGCGTGAAGCTGCAGACCGGCGACGGCCAGATGCGTGTGCTGCAGCAGGGCCAGGTGCGCAAGCTGGTGCGCCAGGTCGATCAGATCACCTTCAGCGGGCCGCAAAGCCTGGTGCGGGGCCAGCAGGTGCTTTACCTCACCGAGCGCGCCAGCTTCAGGCTCACGCCCCAAGGGCTGGAGCTGTTCGAGTTGGCGCCGGGCATCGACCTGCAGCGCGACGTGATCGATCAGATGGCCTTCCGCCCCTTGATCGCCAGCGACCTGCGCACGATGGCGCAGGCCCATTTCCATGAGCCTAATGGGGTTGCGCTTGAGGCATGATGCAGCCCATGGCGGCACTCCAGTGGGTGCCGCCCCGTCAAACCTGAATGCCGTACCGCCATGTCCACTGCGCCCGCCGCTTCCAAAGACAACGCTGATTCCAGCGACATCATCGACAGCCTGGGCCGGGGCTTGCGCGTCATCGAAGCCTTCGACGACGCGCATCCGCGCCTGAGTTCGTCCGAGGTGGCCGCGCGCTCGGGCATCACCCGCACCGCCGCGCGCCGCTACCTGCTCAGCCTGGTGCACTTCGGTTATGCCGACACCGACGGCAAGCGCTTCTGGCTGATGCCGCGCATCCTGCGCCTGGGCCAGAGCTACCTCGATTCGGCGCGCCTGCCGCGCCTGGTGCAACCCTTCTTGCAGCGCCTGTCGGCCGACTGCGGCGAGACCTTCAACTTCAGCGTGCTCGACGGCCACGAGGTGGTGTACGTGGCGCGCAGCGCCAGCAACCGCATGGAATCCATCGGCTTTGCGGTCAGTGCACGGGTGCCGGCCCACCTGGTGACGCCGGGCATTGCGATGCTCTCCACCTTCCCGGTGCCGGCCCTGGAGGCCTGGGCCGAGGTGCACGAGTTCAACGCCTTCACCCAGAACAGCGCGGCCAATGCGCCGCAGTTTCTGCAGACCGTGGCCGCCGCCCGCCACCAGGGCTACTGGACCAGCGAAGGGCTGCTCACCCTGGGCTTGCGCGGCATTGCCCTGCCGGTGAAAGACCGCAAGGGCGAATGCCGGGGTGCCATCGGTTCGACCATGCCGGCCCAGCCCTATACCCACGACGAGATGGTGCAGCGCTTTCTGCCGCGCCTGACCGAGGTGGCCAACGTGCTGCGGGATCTGGTGTGAGCGCCCTCGTGCTGCAGGGCATCGACGCGTTGATCTTTGACTGCGACGGCACCCTGGTCGACAGCGAGGAGCCGGGCCTCGAAGTGCTGCATGCACTGGCGCTTGAAGCGGGCCTCAACCTGACCCTGACGCAGGCGCGGCTGCGTTTTCGTGGTGTGCGCATGACCGAGTGCGTGGCCTGGATCGCGGCCCAGCGCCCAGGCCGACCTGCCGGATTCGAGGCCGATTTCATCGCCCGGGTGCGGCGCCAGACCGACATCCGCTTTCACCAGGGCCTGCAGGCCATGCCGGGTGCGCAGGCGTTGCTGAGCACCCTGTGCGCACAGGGCCTGCCGATCGCCGTGGCCACCAACGGGCCGCGTGAGAAAGTCGAACTGTCCCTGGGCCTGACCGGTCTGCGCGAGCCCTTTGGCCCCCATGTCTACTGCGCCTACGAGGTGGGCAGCTTCAAACCCGAGCCGGGCCTGTTCCTGCATGCGGCGCAGGCCCTGGGCGTCACGCCGCAACGCTGCGCCGTGGTTGAAGACAGTCTGCCCGGCCTGCAAGCCGCCCTGGCCGCCGGCATGCGGGCCTGCTCGCTGCACCCCCGCGCCGGCCTGCCCGACACCCTGGTGCAGCAGGTGCACTTCATCGAGCGCCTTGACGACCTGCTGGCCTGAGTCAGGCCACGCGTTGCAAGGCCTGGCGCACCGGGCCCAGGTCGGCCGTCAGCGCATCGGCCATGGCTTCGAAGCCAAAGAAGCGCAGGTACTCGGGTACCTGCTGGGTCAGCATCTCGAAGCCGGGATGCACGGTGATGCCGCGCTTTTCACAGGCCTGCTGCAAGGGCGTGGCATGGGGCTTCATCAGGATGTCGACCACCGCTGCATCCGGCGCCAGGGCCGCCACGTCAAAGGGCAGCGGATCGTCGCGGTTCAAGCCGAGCGAGGTGCAGTGCACCACCAGATCGAAGCCACTGGCATCGGGTGTGGCCATGGCGTGCACCGGGCTGGCCGCGCCTTCGGCCAGGCGCGCAGCGATCCGCTGTGTGTGGGCTGGGTCGCGGTCCCACAGGGCCAGCTCGCCCAGGCGGCGTTCGGCCAGCGAGGTGGCCACGGCGGTGCCCGCGCCGCCCAGCCCCAGCACCAGCACCCGGCGGCCTTCCGGGGCCAGCCCGAAATGGTCCAGCGACTTGGACAGGCCCAGCCCGTCGAACAGGGCCCCCCGCAGGCTGCCATCTGGTTCGCGGCGCAGCGCGTTCACCGCCCCGGCGCGCCGGCCCAGCCGGTCCACGTGCTGGGACAGGGCCAGTGCGGGTGTCTTGTGCGGGATGGTGAGCCACAGGCCGGGCACGTTGGCGGCCGCCAGGGCACCGCGCACAAAGCCTTCGAAACGCTCGGGTGCCACCTCGGCAGGCAGCAGCACGGCGTTCACGCCATGGGCCTGGAACAAGGGATTGAAGACCTCAGGCGCGCGCACCTGGTTGACCGGGTGACCGAGCACGAAGAAGACCTGGGTGTGTCCGTCGATGAGCATGCGAAAAGGGCGCCGTTGCCGGCACTTCAATGAACGAGGCCCGCACGATAGTGGCTGGATCGCCGGGCTTCAAGCGGGCGCCACGGCGGGTGGGCGCACAGCGCGCAGGCCGTCCGGCCAGGCTGCCATCACAGGGTTTTTCCTTTGAGTGGCAAGGACTTGGCGGACACGGCTTGTTGTTTGTTGGACGTGCAGGGCGCTAGGGATATCCCCTGAATCGGGTGCCCGGCGCTCGACTTGCGCGCTATGCGCACGGGGCGCGAGGGCTTGCATTGAATTGGCCTGGTGCGATGCCTAGCATTCAGCCATCCAAGGTGCCGGGAGGGGCGCCGTGCCTTCGCGAGGGGGCGGCGTTCCACGGGTCTTTCGCTCGCGGCTGCCACCGCGGGCGATCAAGTCCGACGCCTGGATACCTGTTCCCCCAGGCTGCTGACGGCAGCGGCCCGGGTCCCCTGCAAAAGAGCGCCGGCCTGTGTGCCGACGCTGTTTTGTTCACCCGGCACGCAAACGGGTGATGAGTCTGAGCAACGCGCCGATTGAAACGCACAAGCAAGTCAAAACAAAGTCACCAGGAGCACTCCGTGAAGAAGACAAACCCCATCATCGCCGCCGTCATGGCCCTCGGCCTGGCCGGTGCCGCCCAGGCCCAATCCAGCCTGACCCTCTACGGCAGCATCGATCAATACTTCAACCACATGACCAGCAGCAGCGGTGCCAAGCTGAACACCTTGCAAGATGGCAAGGACCTGCGCAGCCGTCTGGGCGTCCGCGGGGTCGAAGACCTGGGCGGCGGTCTGTCGGCCAAGTTCCAGCTTGAAATGGGCATTGCCGCCGTGACGGGCGCCACTGCAGACGCCAGCCGCGCCTTCGACCGTCAGAGCTGGGTCGGTCTGGCCGACAGCAGCCTGGGTGAGGTGCGCATCGGCCGCCAGAACACCGCCATCTTCTACCGTGGCGACTACATCGACTACACCTCGCGCACCTTGGGCTCGATCGTCAACAACTTCGGCGTGCCCTCACGTTTCGACAACGACGTGTCGTACATTTCGCCGCGTTGGGCCGGCCTGCAACTCGAAGGCCATTTTGCGCAGCAACAGGCCAGCACCACCACGGCGCAGGTCAGCACCCCGATCACCCAGTTGGCCGCCGACTACCTGAACGGCCCGTTCCGCGTGGGCTACGCCGGCCTGCAGGCCAAGGCCCCGCAGAACGCTGCGATCAATGCCAATGTGTTCTATCACAACCTTTACGCCAACTACGACTACGGCAAGGGCAAGGTCTACGCCGTCTACATCAAGTCGAACAACATCGCGTCCAGCGCCAACGGCAACAACGCGGCCCAGGTGCTGGGCAATGTGGGTGGTGCGGTCAACTGGACCAGCGCCAGCGTGAACCGCACCTTTGATGTGTTCCAGGTCTCGGCCGACTACAACGTCAGCCCGCAACTGCGTGTGGGCGCCCTGTATGGCCGCATCAGCGACAAGTCGGGTGCCGGCCAGAACGCCAACGGTGGCTCGATCGGTGCGTACTACGCCCTGTCCAAGCGCACCACCTTGTCGGCGCTGTGGGAAACCATGCGCAACGACACCAATGCCGGTTTCCGCCCCTCGGGCTCGGCCGGCCTGTCGCCCAACTTCGCGGGCACGGACGTCAATGGCCGCACCATCAGCGGCTTCCAGGTGGGCGTGGTCCATCGCTTCTGATCTTGGGCTCCTGGGCCTGATGGAGGGCCTGGGGCGCTGCCCCAGGCCTTGTTGTTTCAAGAATTGATTTTTCCGGGCTTGACTTCGATGCGCCGTTCCATTGCCACCGTCTCCCTCAGCGGTACCCTGCGTGAAAAGCTGGAGGCCATCGCCGCGGCCCGCTTCGACGGCATCGAGCTGTTCGAGAACGATTTCATCCACTTCAATGGCTCGGCCCGCGATCTGGGGCGCATGGCGCAGGACCTGGGGCTGGGCATCGACCTGTTCCAGCCTTTCCGTGATTTCGAGGCCATGCCCGAGCCCTTGTTCCGCAAGAGCCTGGACCGCGCCGAGCGCAAGTTCGACCTGATGCAGGAGATGGGCGCCCAGTTGATGCTGTGCTGCTCCAACACCTCGCCCGCCGTGATCGACGATGCGGACCTGGCCGCCGCCCAGTTGTACGAGCTGGCCGAGCGGGCGGCCCGGCGCAACCTGCGCGTGGGCTTCGAGGCCCTGGCCTGGGGCCGCGTCACGAATCTGTATGGCCAGGCCTGGGACATCGTGCGTCGCGCCAATCACCCGCACCTGGGTTTGATTCTGGACAGCTTTCACACCCTGTCGCTGCGCGATGATCCGGCAGGCATTGCCGACATTCCAGGCGACAAGATTTTTTTCCTGCAGATGGCCGATGCGCCCTGGATGCAGTTGGATGTGCTGCACTGGGCGCGCCATCACCGCAACTTCCCGGGCCAGGGGCAATTGCCGGTGGTGTCCTTTCTGCAGCGCGTGCTCGAGGCCGGTTACAGCGGCCCGCTGTCGCTCGAAATCTTCAACGACGTCTTCCGCGGTACGCCCAACCGCCGCATCGCTGTCGATGCGATGCGCTCGCTGCTGTACCTTGAGAGCGAGGTGCGCAAGCAGCGTGCGGCCGCGACACCCGCCAACCCGGCGTCCGCTTCCTTGCAGGTCGAGCTGTTCAGCCCCCCGGCGGCTCCGGCGCTGGAGGGCTTCTCGTTCCTCGAGTTTGCCGCGCAAGGGGACTCGGCCGCTGAGCTGGGCGCTTGGCTGGGCAAGATGGGCTTCGAGCGCGTGGGGCGACACCGTTCCAAGTCGGTGGACCTGTACCGCCAGGGGGGCGTCAACCTGATCGTGAACGCCCAGCCCGGCTCGGTGGCCAGCCAGCGCTTTGAGGCGCATGGTGCCTCGGTGTGCGCCTGGGGCTTGCGCACGGGCAGCCCGCTGGCGGCGGTGAACCGCGCCACCGCGATGTGCTCGCAGCGCTATGACGGCCCCATCGGCCCGAGCGAAATGCACGTGCCCGCCATCGTGGTGCCCGGTGGCAACCTGACTTATTTTGTGCCGGCGGCCCTGGGAGAGATGGGGTTGTTCGAGGCCGACTTTGAACTGGCTCCGCTGTCGGAGCAGGCCGCCGTGGCCGATCTGCAGCACATCGACCACCTGGGCCTGGGGCTGGCGCTGGACCAGCGTGACACCTGGGTGCTGTTCTCGCGCGCCGTGCTGGGCCTGGAGACCGGCGACAGTGTCAACATCGCCGACCCTTTCGGTCTGGTGCGCAACCAGGCGGTGTTCAACCCGGCGCGCAGCGTGCGCCTGGTGCTCAACGTGTCCGACAGCCAGCGCACGCGCACCGCCCGCGACGCGCGCCAGCAGGGCGGCGCCGCCGTGCAGCACATCGCGTTCGCCTGCGCCGACCTGATCGGCACGGTGCGGCGCCTGCGCGAGCGGGGCGTGGCCTTTGTGCCGGTGTCACCCAACTACTACGACGACCTGCCGACCCGGCTCGACATCGAGCCGGCGCTGTTGCAAAGCCTGCGCGAGGCCGGCATCCTTTACGACGCCAGTGCCGACGGCGCCTACCTGCACATCTACACCGAGCGCTTCGAGGGCCGCTTTTTCTTCGAGTTTGTGCAGCGCATCGGGGGCTATGACGGGCAGGGCGGGCTCAACGCCTCGGCACGCATGGTGGCCCAGGTCGATGACCCGGTCGGACACTGAGGGCACCCCACCTCAACCCGCGGCGAGCTGCCGGACCATGAGCTGCTGAGCCAGCTCGTCCACCGGCACCGGTTCGCCCAGGGCGTGGCCCTGGAAGGCGCTGCAGCCCAGGGCCAGCAACTGCTCTCGCTGGGCATCGGTCTCGACCCCCACCGCCAGGGCCTCCAGCCCCAGGTTGTGGGCCGTGTCGATCAGCGTCTTCACCACCACGATGCCCTGGCGGTTGTCGGGCAGGGTCTGAACGATGCCGCGCGTGATCTTGACCTGATCCAGTGGCAGCCGCGACAGGTCTGTGGCCGAGAAATGGCCTGCCCCAAAGTGGTCCACCGAAAACCGGACCTCGTGCGCACGCAGCTGCGCCATCTTGAGCGCACAGCTCTCCAGGTCTTGCAGGATCAAGGCTTCGGTGATCTCCAGGCGCAGGCGGCCGGGCGGCACCCGGTGGCGCGCCAGGGTCTGCAGCAGCTGCCCCACGAAATCAGCCTGGGCAAACTGCACCGGGCTCACGTTCACGCTCAGGCTGAGGTCCTGCAGCAGGGGCTGGCATTGCCATAAGGCCAGTTGGGCGCAGGCCTGCTCCAGCACCCATTGGCCAATGGCCTGGATCTGCTGACTTTGTTCGGCCAGACCGATGAACTGCTCGGGCAGCAGCACGCCCGCTTGCGGGTGTCGCCAGCGCAGCAGCAGCTCGGCACCGCAGACGCGGCCGACCTGGCGGGTCTGGAGCTGGTACAGGCAAAACAGCTGTTGTGCGGGCAAGGCCTGGCGCAGATCCGTCTCCAGTGCCGCGCGCTGGTTCACCTCGTTTTGCATGGCCTCTTCAAAAAAGCGGAAAGTGTTGCGCCCGGCGGCCTTGGCCTGGTACATGGCGATGTCGGCACGGCGCAGCAGTTCGTCGCTGTCCGGGCCGCCCGGTCGGAACAGCACCACGCCCAGGCTGGCGCTGGTCGAGAAGCCCGGGTAGGCCTGGCCCAGCACCAGCTCCAACTGCGCCAGGATCTTTTTGGCCACCCGGGCCGTGTCCAGGGCAGCCACGGTGGGGTTCGCGTCCAGTTCAGGCAGGATCACCACGAACTCATCGCCCCCGAGGCGGGCCAGGGTATCGCCCTGGCGCAGGCAGCGGCCCAGTGCCTCGGCGACGGTGCGCAGAAAGCGGTCACCCACCTGGTGGCCCAGCCGGTCGTTGATGGTCTTGAAGTTGTCCAGATCGATGAAGATGACCGCCCCGTGGGCGTGCCCCTCACCCTGCTGGCGGCTGGCCAGGGCCTGTTGCAGCCGGTCCTGCATCAGGCGGCGATTGGGCAGGCCGGTGAGGGCGTCGAAATAGGCCAGCTTCTGGATGGCCTGCTCCGCCTCATGGCGTTGGCTCACGTCGGTCAGGATCAGCAGCACCCCCTCGACAAGGCCATGGCTGTGCACCAGGCTGCTCAGCGCCAGGTCGACCCAGATCACGCGCCCGCTGGGGCCTGTGACGCGCTGGTTTTGCAGAATCAGGCGCCCGCTGGCGGCGCTCAACTGCTGCAGGTGGGCGTGCACCGTGGGCAGATCGTCGGGGTGCCACCAATCGGCCAGGGTGGACTGCATGCTCAGCCCCAGCGTCTGCATGCGCTGAAGGGCGGCGGGGTTGATGCGGGTCACCTGCAGGTCGGCGTTCAGGGTCAGCACGCCCAGCGGGGTGGTCTCGAAGATCACATGCTGCATGCGCAACTGCCGGCGCAGGTTCTGCCGCGCCACCTCCTGCAGATAGCGGTTGGCCAGCCACAACACCACGGCCGCCACCACCACGGCGGTCACCAGACCGGTGAACAGGTAGTCGGTGGGGACGTAGCCCTTGATCAGGTAACCGATGGGGGCGACCAGCAATTCCACCATCAGCACGCTCAGTCCGACACCGAGCAGCCAGATGCGTTGCCGGGGGATGCCTTCCAGCCGGCGGAACAGGCGATCAATCAGTGTGTTGCGATCCATGGAGAGGGGGCCGGGTCATCGCCTTGATGATCGTATTCTGGCGCCCCCTCGGAATCGTCGGAGTGTGAAGAAGTTGGTGGAAACCCCGGCTTTTCCTCTCATTTGGCTTGGATCTGGCCGAAATTCGGCTGAACTGGGGCCCCGCGCCTTCGCCGGGCCCCAGGCTTCACATCTTGCACAGCGGCGAAGGTGCGGGTGTGATCGAGGGCTCGAACTGACGTTCGATGCTGGGGCGCAGAACACCGTCCACCACCTTGGCCCGGCCCACGAAGTTGGGCAGCAGCAACTGGTTGTCCTGGCTGCGCATCGTGACCGGACCGTAGAGGCTGTCAAAGCTGGCGCCGCGCAAGGCCTTGCTGACCTCGCCGGGTTTGGCGCTGGCGGCTTTGCGCACGCCCTCAAACATCACCTGGACGCCGTTGTAGGCCTGGCCTTCGTTGTCTGTCGGCAATCGGTTGAACTTGGCCTTCCAGGCCGCCACGAAGGCCTTGTTGCGCGGCGTGGCGATGTCCGGGGTGTAGCCAGTGGTGCCCACCGTGTCCTTGAGCGCGTCGCCTGTGGCGTTGACCATGAAGTTCAGGATCAGTGCGTGGCCGATCAGCTTCTTGGCCGGGATGAGGCCGAACTCCTGCGCCTGCTTGACGAAGGCGATCGCATCGCGCCCGATCTCGGCCACCCAGATGGCCTCGACATTGGAGGCCTTCAACTGGGCGATGTAAGGCGAGAAGTCCTTGGTGCCCATGGGCACGTACAGCGACAGCGGCACGCTCTTGCCGGCGGCCTCGGCGGCCTTCTTGAACGATTCGCCCGAGTCACGGCCCCACACATAGTCGGCCGCCAGCACGGCGAACGATTTTTCTTTCAGGTCCTTGGCCCAGGCGTTGATCATCGCGATGTCCATCGCGTCGGCGTGGTTGGTGCGGAAGCTGCGCGGCTTGCAGGTGTCGCCCGTGAGCTTGTCCGACTTGCTGGCCACCACGAAGTAGGCGGCGTCCCAGCGCTCCAGGTTCTGCGCAATGGCCAGCGAGATGGACGACGGGATGGCGCCGATCAACAGGTTGTAGCCATCGCGGGCCAGCTTCTCGGCTACGCGGCGGCCGGCATCGGGCGTGCCCTCGTCGTCGGCGATCTGCACCTCCACCTTGCGGCCGTCCACGCCGCCTGCGGCATTGGCCTCATCGATGGCGAACTGCACGGCACGCAGCACCTCTTCGCCCTGCTGGGCGAACACGCCCGATTTGGAGGTGACGAGGCCGACGCGCACCGGGTCTTTGCCTTGCGCAAGGGTGGCGAGGGGGGCGGTGGCCAGCAGTGTTGCCATGGCCAGGGTCAGGGGGCGGGTGGTGAACATGGTTTGTCTCCTTGGGTTGGTGCTTCGAAAAAAGGGGGGGTGGGTCAGACCATCACGTGGGCTTCGAGGTCGCGCAGGCCGGCGGGTGAGTTCTCGACCGGCCCCTGCGCCACCACCGAGCCCTTGGCCATGGCGCAGTAGCGCTCGGCCACACGCACCACCAGGCTCATGTTCTGTTCGATCAGCAGCAGGGCCGTGCCCTGGTCGGCCACCGCATTGAAGATCTGGCCCAGCTGATCCACGATCACCGGGGCCAGGCCCTCGGTGGGTTCGTCGAGCAGGATCAGCGAGGGGTTGGCCATCAGGGCCCGGCCCACGGCCAGCATCTGCTGCTGGCCACCCGACAACGCCGTGCCCGGGGTGTGGGCGCGTTCCTGCAGGATGGGGAACAGGCGGTAGATTTCGGGCACGGTCCAGGGGCCCTTGCGTTTTTTGTCGCTGCTGGCAGCGCCCAGCAGCAGGTTCTCTTCCACGGTCAGGTTGGCGACGATGCGCCGACCCTGGGGCACCACCACCACGCCGTTCTGGGCTGCAAGGTAGGGGCGGGGGCGGGGCAGCTCGCGCGCGCCCAGCCGGATGCGCCCGCCACGCAGGCTGGCCAGGCCCAGGATGGTGTTCACCACTGTGGTCTTGCCCACGCCATTGCGACCGATCAGGGCCACGCGTTCGCCCGGCTGCACTGTCAGGTCCAGGCGGTGCAGGATGTGGGCCGAGCCATAGAAGGCATCGACCTGTTCAAGGTTCAACAAGGCGCTCATGCGGCACTCCCGAGGTAGGCCTCGCGCACGCGAGGGTTGGCGCGCACGGCAGCGGGTTCTCCGCTGGCGATCACACGCCCCAGTTCAAACACAGTGACGACATCCGAGATGCCGAACACCACATCCATGTCGTGCTCCACCAGCAGCACCGAGACCTCCCAGCGCGAGGTCAGCGCCTTGAGGTGGCGGGCCAGGTCGTGCGACTCTTTCACCGACAGGCCGGCCATGGGCTCGTCGAGCAGCAGCACGCTGGGGCGACCCACCAGGGCCAGCGCCAGGTCCAGGCGGCGTTGTTCGCCGTAGCCGAGTTCGTCGGCCGTGATGTCGGCCAGGTCGTGCAGCTCCAGTTCACGCAGCACGGCGTCGGCGTCGGCCTGCGAATCGGCCACGCCCATCTTGTGCGAGGCCAGTTCCACCTGCTTGCGCACCGGCATCTGGCTGAACACGCTGGTGCGCTGGAAGCTGCGCGACAGGCCGCGTTGGCGTCTTTCGGTGGCCCCCAGGGCACTCACGTCCTGGCCCTTGAGGTGCACGGTGCCGCGGGTCAAGGGGCGGCGCCCGGTGATGGCGTCGATCACGGTGCTCTTGCCCGCCCCGTTGGGGCCGATCAGTCCGCGGATCTGGCCGGGCTCCAGCGTCAGCGAGACGCCGTCCAGGGCTTTCACGCCGCCGTAGTGGATGGCCACGTCCTCGGCCTGCAATGCGTATGAAGGGTTCATGGGGGTTTCCTCAGTGGGCTGCGGGAGCAGAGCGACGAGCCGGCTTGGCGGCTCGGGGCCGCAGGCACTGGCCCAGGGCACCGGCCAGGCCGGTCGGGGCGAAGACGATGACGGTGATCAGGGCGATGCCGAAGATGGCCATCCAGTGGTTGGCGTAATCGCCCAGCACATCCTTGGCCAGGAAATACACCACCGCGCCCAGCGCGGGGCCCCACAAGGCCTTGTAGCCCCCCACCACCACCATCATCAGGGCCACGCCCGACAGGCTCCAGTGCAGGTTCTCGGGCGACACGAAGCCGGTGTTCAGGGCGGCCAACAGGCCGGCGAGCCCGGTCACCATGGCCGACAGCGCATAGATGGCGGCCCGTGGCACCAGGGTGCGGATGCCGATGAAGCGGGCGCGCTCCTCGTTGTCGCGCACCGCCTCGGTGATGGCGCCGAAGCGGGTGCGCAGCAGCAGCGTCAGGCCGGCCATCACCCCCAGCAGCACGGCCCAGCTCAGCATGAACAAGCCTTTGGGTTGCAGCAGGACCGACAGCTCGACGCCGAACAGGCGTGCCGGCCAATCGATGTTCATGCCGTCGGCGCCACCGGTCAGGCCACGCGATCGGGAGGCGCTGAGGTAGAACACCTGGCCGATGGCCAGGGTGAGCATGCCGAAGGCCACGCCCGGCACCCGCACGATCACCAGGCCGATCAAGAAGGCCACCAGACCCAGGCCGAGCAGGGTCAGCAGCAGGGCCAGCTCCGCTGGCATCACCTGTTGTTGCAGCAGCAGGCCCACGCCATAGCCGGCGCTGCCGAAGTACAGCGCATGGCCGAAGCTGACCATGCCGTTCTGGCGCAGCAGCAGGCCCACGCCCAGGGCGAACACGGCATAGATGGTGGCCTGGGTGAGCAGGGACAGCACGGTGCCCGAACTGATCGAAAGCGCCAGTGCGGCGCCGACCACGGCGCCTGCCAGCAGGCGCATCGGAAGGGAGTTGAAGAGGGTCATGGGACAGGTCCGGAGGTCGGGGCAGGAAGGCGAGGCAGGGGCGAGGAGGGCGGAGCGCGTGAAAACGTCAACGGGGCTCAGGTGCGGCTGCCGGCAAAGCCTGCGGGCTTCCAGATCAGCACCCCCACCATCACGGCAAAGGGCAGCAGCACGGCGACATCGGGCAGGTAGACCGCGCCCAGGGCCTGGATCATCCCCAGCACCATGGCGGCGATGAAGGCGCCGGCCAGCGAACCCAGCCCGCCCACCACCACGACCACGAAGGAGTCGATGATCACGTCGCTGCTCATGGACGGCGACAGCGACAGAAAGGGCGCCGCGACCACGCCGGCCAGGCCCGCCAGGGCGGTGCCCAGGCCCACCACACCGGCGCTCAGCACATCGGTGTTCACGCCTTGCATGGCGGTGGTCACGGGGTCGGTGCTGGCGGCCCGCACGAACAGGCCTACCCGGCTGAAACGCAGCCACAGGCTCAGGCCCAGGGCCACGGTGATGCCGGCGCCGATCACCGCCAGACGGTAGGCCGGCACCGGGGTGCCCAGCAGGTTCAGCGAGGTGTTGAGCAGCTCGGGCACGGCCATCGAGAGGTTGCTCTTGCCCCAGACGGTCTGCACCACGTCCTCGATCACCAGCAGCAGCCCGAAGGTGACCAGCACCACGCTGAGCGGATCGCGGTCCTGCAACAAGCGAAAGCCATAGCGGTCGAGCAGCACGCCCAGCACGGCCATCAAGGCCGGGGCCGCCACCAGGGCGATCCAGAAATTGCTGTGCGCGGCAATCGAGTAGCCCAGGTAGGCGCCCAGCATGTAGAGCGAACCATGGGCGAAATTCACCACCCGGCGCAGGCCGTAGATGAGGGCCAGGCCCGAGCACATCACGATCAGCAATGCGCCGTAGACCAGGCCGTTGAACAAGTTGATGGTCAGCATGTCGGCTTTCAGGAGATCAAAGAGAGAGGGGGCAGGGTGTTGTCGGGCGCGCCGAAGGCACTCCAGCCGCCGTCCACCGGCCACACCGCGCCCGTGACGTAACTGGCCTGCGGCGAGAGCAGGAAGGCGATCACGGCGGCCACCTCGGCGGGCTCGGCCAGGCGGCCGAGCGGGGTGCGCTGGGCGATGGCGGTGGCGTCGAGCGCGCCCTGGCGCGCCAGCTCGGCCACCAGGGCGGTCTGCACATAGCCCGGGGCCACGGCATTGACGCGGATGCCGGCCCGCGCCCATTCGCAGGCCAGGGCCCGGGTCAGGCCCAGTACGCCCGCCTTGGCGGCGCTGTAGGCGTTGCGCGTGGGCAGGCCCCCCAGGCTGGCGATCGAAGCCAGGTTGACGATGGCGCCCCGGGCTCGGCCGGCAACCACGGGTTGTTGCAGCCAGTGCCGGCCCAGGGCCTGGCTCATGAGAAAGCTGCCACGCAGGTGCACGGCCAGCACGCGGTCGAAGGCATCGGCGCTCTGCGCCACGGTGGGGCCGGTCTGGTCGCCAATGCCGGCGTTGTTGACCAGGCCGTCGAGCCGGCCGAAGTGGGCCAGCGCCGCCTGCACGGCGGCGTCCACCGCCTCGGCCTGGGTCACGTCGCAGGGCAGGCCCAGGTGGCAGGTGCCCAGCTCGGCGGCACGCTGGGCGGCGCTGGTGCCGTCCAGGTCGAGCAAGGCCACGGACCAGCCCTGGGCGGCCAGGGCCTGGGCGCAGGCCCAGCCAATGCCCTGGGCGGCACCGGTGATCAGTGCCACCGGGCGTGCGGTGTCCGGCGCCCCGCAGGGGGGCAGGTGTGAACTCATGTTTGTCTCCTCTGAGCGGGGTGGGGGCCGGGCCGTCTGATCGCGGCACCTGGCAGGCCACTGCAAGCCCTTCACGGGCCTGGGGCTGGGGCAGATTGTGTTTTTCGGGGCCGGTGGCCCCCTTCACGATTGGCGCAAAAAGCAGGACAAATCGTGCATCGATGGCTCGGGATTTCCCTAGGTTGCGCGCACAGCGTGCGGGGTGGGCGCTGCGGGGGCGGCAGGTGATGCAGAAGCGATGGGCCAGGCAGTGGCCCGGATCAGCCGTGTCTCCTGGGCCGTGATCAGGTGGCCCGAGGCCGCCAGGTAGGCCGCGAAGTCGGGGTGGCTGTCACGCGCGGCGCAGCGCTGCTCGTAGTCGGCCAAGCTGTCGTAGCCCCACAGGTGCACGAACTGGTTCTGGGGCCCGACCAGGCTGGTGTAGAAGCCCAGCGGGTGGCCCAGGGTCTGCAGCAGCACCGGCATGGCCAGGCGGTGGAAGACCTCCAGGAACTCGGGCATCTTGCGCAGGGCAATGGTGTAGACGCGATGGTCCACCAGGGGCTTGGGCTGTGTGGACTGGGGGCTCATACGCGCGCTCCGGCCTGGTCGGCAATGTGGTGGGCGGTGACAAAGCCGAAGGTCATGTTGGGCCCGTGGGTGATGCCGGCGCCGGGGTAGTTGCCGCCCATCATGCTGGCGCGGTCGTTGCCCACGGCATACAAGCCTTCGATCACGCTGCCGTCGCGCCGCAGCACCTCGCCGGTGACGCGGGTCTGCAGGCCGTCGAAAGTGCCCAGGTCGCCCATCAGTACCTTGACCGCATAGAAGGGGCCGGTCTGCACCGGCGCCACGCAGGGGTTGGGGTGGTGCTCGGGGTCGGCCAGGTAGCGGTTGAAACTGGTTCGGCCACGGCCGAAGGCCGGGTCGTCGCCGCGCACGGCGTCCACGTTGTAGGCCCGCACCGTGGTCTCCAGGCCCTCGGCATCGATGCCGGTGACGCGGGCCAGGTCGGCCAGGGTGCGGCCCTCGAACAGGTAGCCATTGCGAATGAAGCGGCCGATCGGCATCGGCGCCGGTTTGACATAGCCCAGGCCATACTTGGCCAGTGTCCTTTTGTCGCAGACCAGCCACATGGCGGTTTCGGTCTGGCCCTCACAGGCGCGGATCAGGGCGGCACCCACATCGTGGTACGAGTTGGATTCGTTGGTGAAGCGCCGGCCATTGCGCAGCACGCCGATCACGCCGGGCTTGTAGCGGTCCAACAGGTGTGGGAACACGCCGAACTCGCCATGGCCGAAGGGCACGCGGGACACGGGCATCCAGGCCGCGCTGTCGCCAAAGCGGATGTCGGCCACGCCGCCCGCGCCTTCGGCCAGGCGCACACCGTCACCGGTGTTGCTGGTGGGCGTGGGCGACAGGTGCTCGCCGCCGCGCTGCACATGGGGGTAGGCCTGGGCGATGCGCCGGGCATCGTGTGGAAAGCCGCCGCAGGCCAGCACCACGCCGTGGCGGGCGCGCAGCGTCTGCCTCCCTTGCGCACCCTCGGCCACCACGCCTTGCACGCGCCCGTCCTCGATCAGCAGTTCGCGCACCGGGGTGCCGGTGCGGATGGGGATGCCGCGCTGCAGGGCCGAATGCGCCAGCCGGGCCGCCAGTGCATTGCCGCTGGTGACCTGGATGCCGCGACGGTAGAGGGCCAGCTCCTTGAGGTGGGTGACCAGGCGCTTGGCCACGTAGACGAAGGAGGTCAGCGACTTGGTGGCGCGGAAGAAGTGCTTCAGGTCGGCGTTCGAGGAGTTGAACATCATGCCGATGAAGGTGATGGTCTTGAGCGGTGGCTTGAGCCGGGCCATGTCGGGCCCCAGCGTGCGGATGTCGAAAGGCGCAGCCAGGATGGAGCGGCCGATGTCCACGCCGCCGCGCACGTCGGGGTGGTAGTCGGGGTAGAGCGTGGGCACGAATTGCATGTCTGTTTCGCGCTGGAAGAACTCGACCATGCGAGGGCCGTTGTCCAGAAAAGACTCAACGGTGGCTTCGTCATAGAACTGGCCCGTCTCGTTCATCAGGTACTGGCGCACCGCGTCGCGGTGGTCGCCTGCGTTTTGCTGGCGGCCGTGCGGGCCCAGGGGAATCCACAGCACGCCACCCGACAAGGCGGTGGTGCCGCCGAAGACGGGTTCCTTCTCCAGCACCACGACCTTCAGGCCGCGGGATTGGGCGGTGATGGCGGTGGCCAGGCCGGCAGCGCCGGAGCCGACGACGATCAGGTCGCATTCGTATTGAGGGGTCATGGGGGTCTCCGGGGCGGTTCAGGCGGTCTGGTTGAAGCCGGGGCGGGGCACCATGTCCATGAGCATCGAGCTCATGCCGCCGTCGACGTTGAGCTCGGCGCCGTTGACGTAAGCGCTGCGCGGGCTGACCAGGAACAGCACCACGTCGGCGATGTCCTGCGGCTCGCCAATGCGGCGGCTGGCCGTGACGGCGGCACGCTTGGCCTCGAAGCCTGGTTCTTCGTAGAACTTGGCCGACAGCGCGGTGCGGATCATGCCGGGGCACACCGCATTGCTGCGCACGCCGCGCGGGCCCCATTCCACCGCCATCTGGCGCGACAGCAGCAGCACGCCGCCCTTGCTGGCGCTGTAGGCGCCACTGCCGGTCTGTGGGAACTGCCCCGCAATCGAGGCCACGTTGACGATGCTGCCCGTGCCTTGCTCGCACATGGCCGGGGCGAATTCACGCGCGCACAGCAGGTAGCCGGTCAGGTTGACGGCCAACACCGTGTTCCAGTCGTCCAGACTCACGCTTTGCAGCGGACCGGCTCGCAGCAGGCCGGCGTTGTTGACCAGGCTGTGGCAGGCGCCGAAGCGCTGGCGCACGGCGGCGGCGGCCTGGGCCACGCTGGCCACATCGCTCACATCGCAGGGCAGCACCAGGGTGCGTTGACCTGTGGGGTCGATGCGGGCGGCTACGCCCAGCGCGGCCTCACCCTGGCGGTCCAGCAGGGCTACCCGGGCGCCTGCGGCCACCAGGCTTTCGGCGATGGCGGCGCCAATGCCGCTGCCCGCCCCGGTGACCACGCACACCCGCTCCTGCAGGCCCAGCCAGTCGCGGCCGGCCTCGGCTTCTTGCTTCATCTTGTCTCCTTGGTTTGACTCGGCGGATTGTTGGATTTGGGGGCGTTGCCGGCTTTGACGATTCAGGCCAAGAATTGGACAATTCGTGCAAATCCAGACCTTCACGAGCTGCCATGTCCAAAGCCATTCCCAATTACGCGCTGTACGGCGACCAGGACCCCCCAGGCTGGGAGGCCGGCTTTGACTTCGAATGGATCCCGCAGCGTTCGGTGCCCTACAACTTCGACATCAAGCCGCACACGCATGGCGCGTTTTTGCAGATCCTGCTGCTGCAAAGCGGCGGCGGCGAGGTCTTCATCGACCACAGCCGCACGGCAGTGCAGGCCCCTTGTCTGCTGCTGGTGCCTGCACAGACCGTGCATGGCTTTCACTTCACGCCCGATGTCGACGGACCGGTGGTGACGGCGGCACAGCGCCCGCTGGAATCGCTGGCCGCCGTGGTGATGCCTGAGTTGCTGCAAACCCTGCGCCGGCCCGCGGTGCTGTCCTTGCAGGGGCAGGACCGGGCACTGGACAACCTGGTGCCGCTGTTTCTGGCGGTGGAGCGCGAGGCCCGAGCCTGTGCGCTGGGGCAGGTGGCGGCGGGGCTGTCGTTGCTGACGGCGGTGCTGGTGCAGATCGCTCGCGTGCAGCAGGTGCAGCAAAGCACCGGCGCGCCCGCCCATTCGCGCAAGGCGCAGCAGATTGAACGCTTTCGCAGCCTGGTGGATGCGCACTTCCGCCAGCGCTGGCCCTTGCAGGCCTATGCCGAGCACCTGGGCATCACGCCCGGGCAACTGACCCGGCTGTGCCGGGAGGTGATGGGGCACTCCAGCCTGGAGGTGATCAATGCCCGCATCGTGCACGAGGCCCAGCGCGAGCTGGTGTACACGCGCAGCAGCATCAAGCAGGTGGCCGACCACCTGGGCTTTGTGGACGAGGCCTACTTCACCCGCTTCTTCCGCAAGCACACGGGGCAGACCCCGCGCGAGTTCCGCACCCGCACCCTCGCGGCCATGGCGCCCGGCGGGGCAGGAGAAGCCCCATGAAAAAGCGACCCAACCCTGAATGGACTGATGAGGTTATTGCCCAGGCCCGGCCGGCGCATGAGGTGTTGCCGCCGTTGTTTGGCGAGGCTCTGGCCCAGGAGATGCTGAGGCCCATGCCGCTCGCCCCTGCCCAGCAACCCGATGCCTGCGACCTGTCGAACGAGGTGATCGAGCATTTCAGGGCAAAACGTCCCAAGCCCTGAAGACCTTGGTGCTAATCGATGTGCAGCGCAAGCTTGCCGAACTGGGCGCCGGATTCGAGCCGTGCCAGCGCGGCGTGCACCTCGCCCAGCGGGTAGACGCTGTCGATCACCGGGCGCAGCAGGCCGCGCTGGCACAGGGCCAGCACCTGGGCCAGTTCGCCGGGGTTGCCCAGGGTGGAGCCGAGCACCTGCAACTGGCGGATGAACACCCGGCGCAGATCGGCCGGGGGCTGGTCGCCGGTGGTGGCGCCGCAGGTGACGATGCGGCCGCCGCGCACCAGGGAGCGCAGCGCGCTGTCCCACACCGCGGCGCCCACGTTTTCGATCACCACGTCCACCCCGCGCCCGCCGGTCAGGGCCATGACCTGCCGGGCCACGTCGTCGCGCTGGCTGTTGATGGCATGGTGCGCGCCCAGGGCCAGGGCGCGCTGCAGCTTGAGGTCGTCGCGCGAGGTGACCACGGTGCGCGCACCCGTGAGGCGGGCCAGCTGCAGCGCGGCCAGCGATACGCCGCCGCCGATGCCGAAGATCAGCACCGTTTCATGGGCCTGCAGGCGGGCCTGCGTGTTGACCATGCGCCAGGCGGTGAGGTGGTTCACGCCCAGGGCCGCGGCCTCGGCGTCGCCCAGCCCGTCGGGCACCGGGAACAGGTTGGCCGCCGGCACGCTGAGGTACTGGGCAAAGGTGCCGTCGCGGTGTTCGCCCAGCAGGCTCATGCCGGCGCACAGCACGGGCTGGCCGGCCAGGCAGAACTCGCAGCGACCGCAAGTGATGCCGGGGTAGACCAGCACGCGCTGGCCGGGCTGCAGCCGGGTTTCCTCGGGCCCCACTTCCTCGACCACGCCGCAGCCGTCCAGGCCCATGATCTGGGGCAGTTGGTGGCGGATGCCGGCGCCGCTGTTGCGCATGTACAGATCGACCTGGTTGAGGGTGGCGGCGCGCAGGCGCACCAAGACCTGGCCGGGGCCGCGAGTCGGCATGGGGCGCTCGCCGACCTGGACCACTTCGTTGCCACCATGGCCAGTGATGAAGGCTGCCTGCATGGGTTCTCCTGCTGTGAGGGGCGTGATTGCGATGATGGCGGCGATTGTGCCCCGCACTCAGCGGTGCTGAAAGACCGGGGCGCGTCGCGCCAGAAAGGCGTTCATGCCCTCCTGGGCGTCGGCGCTGGCAAAGCGGGCGTACAGGGCCCGGCGCTCGAACAGGATGCCCTCGGACAGCGGGCCCTCGAAGGCCCGGTTGACCGACTCTTTGATGGCCATCAGCGCGGGGGCCGAGTACGCGGCCATCTGCTGCGCCAGGGCCAGGGCTTCGGGCAGCAGTTGATCGTCGGGCAGAACGCGCGAGACCAAGCCGTAGCGGTCGGCCTCGTCGGCCGACAGGGTGCGGGCGCTCAGGCACAGGTCCATGGTCTTGGCCTTGCCGATGGCGCGTGGCAGGCGCTGCGTGCCGCCGGCGCCGGGCAACAGGGCGAGTTTGATCTCGGGCAGGCCGAAGCGAGCGCCCTGGGCGGCCAGCACCAGGTCGCAGGCCAGGGCCAGTTCACAGCCGCCGCCCAGGGCCAGGCCGGCCACGGCAGCGATCACGGGTTTGCGCACCTGGCGGATGGTTTCCCAGTTGCGGGTGATGAACTGGCTGTTGAGCATGTCCATCAGGCCCGCACCCTGCATCTGGGCGATGTCGGCGCCAGCGGCAAAGGCTTTGTCGTTGCCGGTGATGAGGATCACGCCGATGTCCTCACGTGCGTCAAAGCCGAGCAGGGCGGCGCCCAGGGCGTCCATCAAGGCGTCGTTGAGGGCGTTCATCTGGCGCGGTCGGTTCAGCCGGATCAGGGCCACCCGGCCCTGGGTCTCACTGAGGATGGGGGCATCTTCTTGCACCGGGGCTCCTGTTCAGTCGACGTTGATCTTCTGCTGCTTGATGAGGGCGGCCAGGCGCTTGTTCTCGTCGATCAGCAGTTTTCGGAACTCGGCGTTGTCGAGGTAGGTGGTCTCGCCGCCCAGGTCGGCATAGCGGGCCTTGACGTTGGGCTGGTTCAGGATGGTGGCCACCTCGCGCCCCAGGCGCGCCAGCACCTCGGGCGGCGTGCCGTTGGGGGCCCACAGGCCAAACCAGATGTCAAGGTCTGCGCCCGGGAAGCCTTGTTCGGCCACGGTGGGCACGTCGGGGAAGAAGGGCGATCGGCGGGCGCTGACGATGCCCAGCAGCTTGACCTTGTTGCTGCGGATGTGGGGAAAGGCGATGCCTGGGTCGCAGACGAAATCGGCCTGGCCCGACAGCACGTCCTGCAGCGCGGGGGCGGCGCCCCGGTAGGGGATGTGGGTGACGTAGGTGCCGGTGGCCACCTTGAACAGCTCGCAGGCCAGGTGGGGGGCGGTGCCCGCGCCCGACGAGGCGTACGACATCTTGCCCGGTGCGGCCTTGGCCTGGGCCACCAGCTCTTTCACGTCGTGCGCCGTGCTTTGTGGCTTGGCCACCAGGTACATCTGGGTGCGGCCCACGGCCACCACGGGCGTGAGGTCACGCGCTGGCAGCAGGTTGGACTTGAACAGCCAGGGGTTGGCGGTCTCGACCGAGGTGGGGGCGATCAGCAGGGTGTGGCCATCCGGTGCGGCACGGGCCACCTCGGCGGCGGCGATGTTGCTGCTGGCACCGGGCTTGTTGTCGACCAGCACGGGCTGGCCCAGGGATTCGGCCAGTTGTTGCGAGATCAGCCGGGCCATGACGTCGGTGGTGCCGCCGGGGGCAAAGCCCACCACGACGCGCAGGGGTTTGCTGGGCCAGGCCGGTGTCTGGGCCTGGGCCAGACCCGCTGCGCAGAGCATGGTGCCGATCAAGGCCAGGGTGTTGCGGCGCAGGCCGCTGAAGGTGTTTGAAATCATGGTTGTCTCCGTGGTGGATGCAGGACCGGGGGCCGAGGTCAGAGCTGGCCTTCGCGCAGCAGCTCGCGCAGGCGGAACTTCTGGATCTTTCCGGACGGCGTGGACGGGATCTCCTGGCGCAGCACCAGTTTTTCAGGGATGTACTGCAGGGCCACGTGCTGGCTCTTGAGGAACTCGACGATGGAGGGCAGGTCCACGTGCTGACCGGGCCGGGGCACCACCACGGCGCAGGCTCTCTCGCCCAGGCGCTCGTCAGGGTAGGCCACGATGCTGGCCATGGCGATGGCGGGGTGTTTGTAGAGCAGTGCTTCGATTTCGACCACCGGGATGTTCTCGCCGCCGCGGATGATCACGTCCTTGCTGCGGCCAGTGATGCGCACATAACCGCGCTCGTCGATGCGGGCCAGGTCGCCGGTGTCGAACCAGCCCTCGGCATCGGTGGCGTTCAGGTGCGGGCGCTTGAGGTAGCCCCCGAAGTTGGAGCAGGCGCGCAGCATCAGCTTGCCGGTCTGGCCGGTGGGCAGGGGCTGGCCGTCGATGTCGATCACCTGGATCTCGACGCCGGGCAGCGGCAGACCATCCGTGTTCACCGAGCGCTCGTCGTCGTCGTCCAGCCGGGTCAGGGTGACGGCGCCGTTCTCGGTCATGCCCCAGGCCGAAACGATCTTGGCGCCGAGTGACTGGCGGGCCTGTTCGACCAGGGGCCCCGGGATGGGCGCACCGGCGCACAGAAAACTGCGCAAGGTGGGCACCGGGGTCGCGGTCTCGATCACGGCCTTGGAGAGGTCGTTGAGGAAGGGCGACGAGGCCATGGTGAAGGTGCAGCCTTCGTGGTTGATCACCTCGACGGCGGTGCGGGGCTCCCAGATGTCTTGCAGCACGGCGCTGGCGCGCAGCTCGATGGGCATCATCAGGCCGTACATGAAGCCGGTCTGGTGGGCCATGGGCGAGGCCATCAGCACCACGTCATCGGCGCCCAGTTGCAGGCGTTGGGCGTAGGGAATGATGTTGGCGAAGGTGGTGTTGGCGCTGTGCATCACGCCTTTGGGTTCACCGGTGGTGCCCGAGGTGTAGATCAGCTGGGTGATGTCGTCGGGGCCGGGGCGCGAACGGCTCAGCACGGCCGCCGCCTCGGGGCTGTTCTCCCACGCGGGGCCGCTGAGCAGGGCCTCGAAGCTGTTGGGGCCGGTGCCGTCCACGATCACCAGGTGCCTGAGGTGAGGCAGGCTGGGTTGCAGTGCACTGTGCATGGCTTCGAAGTCGAAGCCGCGGAAGGTCTTGGGGGCGATCATGACCTTGGCCTCGCCATGCTGGAGCATGAAGCTGAGTTCGCGCTCACGGAAGATGTGCATCAGCGGGTTCATCACCGCACCGAGGCGCGAGCAGGCCAGGTAGGTGAGGGTGAATTGCCACCAGTTGGGCAACTGACAGGCCACCACGTCGTTGCGGCCCACGCTGAGGCGGGCCAGGCCCACGGCGATGCGGTCGGCCATGCGTGACAGTTCGCGGTAGCTGAAGCGGGTGGTCTGCGGATGGGGTGCTCCGCCGGCCACCTGGACGGCGGTCAAGGCCAGCTTGTCCGGGCACTCGGCCACGCAGGCGGTCAGTGCGTCATTGATGGTGCGGTCGTGCCACAGGCCTTGGGCCACCAGGGTGGCGCGGCGGGCGGGTAGCAGCAGGGCGTCGAATTCCATGTCTTGTCTCCTCGTTGGCTTCACGGTGGATCGGGGCGCCCGGCGTTCTTCGACCGGTGCGGCCCCTCGGGGGGCTCTCAGGTGATCAGGCCGGCACGGCCTGGCGGCCGGCGCGGGTACGGGCCACGATGGTTTTCATGATCTGGGCCGTGCCGTCGCCGATCTGGAAGCCCAGCACATCGCGCAGGCGTTGCTCCATCGGTCCGCGGTCGTAGCCGCCGTGGCCGTGCATCAACAGGCACTGGTGGATGGCCTCGTAGGCCAGCTTCGGTGCCCACCATTTGCACATGGCGGCCTCGGCGGTGTGCGGCTGCTGGCGGTCCTTGAGCCACAGGGTCTGCAGACACAGCAGGCGGGCGGCGGTGACCTGGGTGTCGAAGTCGGCCAGCGGGTGCGACACGCCCTGAAACGCCGACAGTGGTTTGCCAAAGGCCTCGCGCTGGGCCACGTAGTCCCAGGTTTCTTCCAGGGCGACGCGGGCCACGGCCAGCACCTGCAGGCCGATCAGGGCACGTGAGAAGTCAAAGCCCTGCATGACCTGCACAAAGCCCTTGTTCTCGTCGCCCAGGCGGTGGCTGACGGGTACGCGCACGTTCTCGAAGAACAGCGAGCCGCGTCCGATGGCGCGTTGGCCGTGGCAGTCGAAGCGGTTGCGCGTGAGGCCGGGCACATCGGTGGGCACGAGCAGTGCGGTGACGCCGTGGGCGCCGCTGTCCACCGCGCCGGTGCGGCCAAACACCACGCAGGCGTCGGCCTGGTCGGCAGCCGAGATGGAGGTCTTTTCGCCGTTGATGACGTACTCGTCACCCACCCGCTCGATGCGCAGGCGCAGGTTGGCGGCGTCGGAGCCGCCGCGGGGCTCGGTCAGCGCGATGGCGAACAGGGCCTGGCCCTGGGTGAGCTTCTCCAGCCAGGGTTGCACCACCTCGGGGCGGCCGTGCTCGGCCAGGATCTGGCCGTTCAGCGAGGCCAGCAGGTTGATGTAGGACAGGCTGAGGTCGGCCCGGGCGATCTCTTCGTGGATCACGCCGGCCGCCAGGCAGCCCAGGCCCTGGCCGCCAAAGCGCTCAGGCAGTTCGGGCGCGATGAAGCCCATCTCGCCCATCTCGGCCATCAGGCGGCGGTCGAGCACGCGGGTTTGGTCGCGCTCCAGGAAGCCGGGCGCCACGCGTCCGTTGGCAAAGCGGCGCGCGTGTTCGGCCAGCGCCTGCAGGTCTTCGTCGATGTAGGGGTTGTTCATCGCGGTGCTCCGGGCTTACTTGGCGTACTTGCGGAATTCGGGCTTGCGCTTTTCCTGCAGGGCTTTCACGCCTTCACGGGACTCCTCGGTGTCGTAGTACAGCTTGAGGGCGTACATGCCCATGCCGGCAATGCCGGCCTGGTGGGCGGTGTCCATGTTGAAGCTGCGCTTGGCAATGGCGATGGCGGTGGGGCTGCGCTCGCAGATGGTCTCGGCCCATTCCTGCACCGTGGCGTCGAGTTGCTCGGGCGGCACGCAGACATTGGCCAGGCCCATGGCGACGGCCTCGGGGCCGGTGTAGCGCTTGTTGAGGTACCAGATTTCGCGGGCCTTTTTCTCACCCACCACGCGGGCCAGGAAGGCGGTGCCATAGCCGGGGTCGACCGAGCCCATCTTGGGCCCCACCTGGCCGAAGACGGCCTTGTCGGAGCAGATGGTCAGGTCACACAGGGTGCACAGCACGTTGCCGCCGCCGATGGCAAAGCCTTGCACGCGGGCGATCACGGGTTTGGGTACATCGCGGATGGCGGTGTGCAGCTCTTCCATGGGCAGCCCGATGGTGCCGCGACCGTCGTAGTTGCCATCGTGGGCCGATTGGTCGCCGCCGGTGCAGAAGGCCCGGTCGCCAGCGCCGGCCAGCACGATGCAGCCCACCTCGCGGTCGTAGCCGGCCTTGTTCAGGGCCTTGATGAGTTCGTCGCAGGTGGTGCCGCGGAAGGCGTTCATCTTCTCGGGGCGGTTGATGGTGATCCAGGCCACGCCGTTGCGGACCTCGTACAGGATGTCTTCGAATTGCATGGGTTGCTCCAGAACAAGAGGGGAGGGAGGGGCGGTCAGCCGTGCATGGTCAGGCCGCCGGAGACACTGATCACTTGGCCGGTGATGAAGGCGGAGTCATCGCTGCCGAAGAAGGCGATGGCACCGGCCAGGTCGTCGGGCTGGCCCAGGCGACCCAGCGGGATGGCCTTCTTGAAGGCGTCGATCAATTTCTCGGGGTTGGCGGCCCCTTCGGCCACGCCGGCCAGCAGGGCGGTGTCTGTGGGGCCGGGGCAGACCACGTTGACCGTGATCTGATGCCGGGCGTGTTCGCGCGCCAGGGTCTTGGACAGGGCCACCAGGCCGCCCTTGCAGGCGGCATACACCGCTTCGCCCGAGGAGCCGCCGCGCGCCGCGTCGGATGCGACGTTGACGATGCGCCCGCTGCCGCGGGCCACCATGCCTGGCAGCACAGCGTGGTGCATGTGCAGGGCGCCGGTGAGGTTGATGGCGATCAGGCGCTCCCATTCGGCCGGCACGGTCTTGGTGAAGGGCTTGAAGATGTCCCAGCCGGCGTTGTTGACCAGCACGTCGATGGGGCCGAGCTCGGCCTCGGTGGTGGCCACGGCAGCGTCGACCTCGGTGCGCGAGGTGATGTCGCAGCGCACGGCCAGGGCCACGCCACCATCGGCCTGGATGCCGGCTGCCACCTTCTGCGCCGCTTCGAGGTTCAGGTCAAACACCGCGACCTTGGCCCCGGCGCGGGCAAAGCGCCGGCAGGTGGCACTGCCAATGCCGCCGGCGCCGCCGGTGACGATCACGGTCTTGTCTGTCAATCCTTGCATGTGTTTCTCCTGGGTGAGGGCTTTGGCCCTATGCTTTCAATCAATGTTTGCTTTTAAATATGTAAACATATGGACGCATTATGGATTCGGTCTGCCTTGGATCGCAATCCGGTTTTTGTCTGGAATCACTATGGAAAACCCTAGTAAAAACACCGATATAGCGCGCATGGAATTGGCCAATAGGTTGTTCTTTCGTCTCTATCAATGTGCAAACATGTTGCATAAAACCGGATCGAGGGCGGTGGAGGATGAAGGCTTGACCACGCAGCAATGGGCTGTGCTGGGGGCCTTGTCCCGCCCTGAGGCGCTGGGCGGCATGAGCGTGGGGGACTTGGCGCGCTACCTGATGGTGAGCCGACAGAACCTGTCAGGCCTGATCAGTCGCATGGAGCGCGATGGCCACATCCAGACCGCCCCCGACGGGAGGGACCGCCGCTCGCGGCTGGTGACGATGACCGAGGTGGGGCAGCAGGTGTGGGCGGTGAAGGCATTGCCGAAGATCCATGCCTACTACGAGCAGGCCTTGCATGACTTTTCGGTGGGCGACCTGACCCACACCCTGCATTACCTGCTCAAGCTGCTGGACAACATGCGTGCCCTGGATGGCCTGGAGGCGGCGGCGGATGAGGCTTGAAAACGCTCCAGTGAATGTGACATCTTGATGAATGTCTCCGGGCGCCTCCCGCGGTGTTGCTTGAGCGCGCCGTTGCTGGCGACAGGACTTGCAGACGGTGGCTAGGCGAGGATGATCGGCGGATTCTAAGAATCAAGAACCCCTGTCGTCCCTGACAGCCCCGATGGGCCGTTGCGGCCATCGGCTCCGCAGGCTGCGGGGGTGCTCAGGGGGTGTCATGCGTCTGGAAACCCGCTTTGCCGGGATCATTGCCTCGTGTTTTGTGTTCGGTATCTGCACGGCCGGCTATATCTCCTACCGGCTGGAGGCCCGTCAGGCCCGTGAAGAGGTCAAGCAAAAGGCCGACATGGTGCTGGAGACCGCCATGGCCGTGCGCGCCTACACCTCGGAAGAGGTGGCCGTGGCCTTGCAGGCCATGGACGACAAGGGCAGTTTTCATGCCGCACAGGTGCCGTCTTTCGCGGCGCAGGGCGCCATGCGCCGGTTGGCCAAAAAGCTGCCCGAGTACCAGTACCGGGAAAGCTCGCTCAATCCCACCAACCTGAACGACCGCGCCACCGATTGGGAGGTGGGATTGCTGCGGGCCTTCGAGGCCGATCCCCAGCGCACTGAACTGAGCGGTGAACTGGGCACGGGCCAGGATCGGCAGTACTACGTGGCCCGTCCGATCCGCATGGGCTCGCCGGCCTGTCTGTATTGCCATAGCACGCCGGAAGCCGCGCCGCGGGCCATGGTGGCGCGCTATGGTGCGGCCAATGGCTTTGGCTGGCGCATGGGGGATGTGGTGGGACTGCAACTGGTGCGGGTGAGCACCGCCCCGGCCGAGGCCAAGGCGTTCAACAGTGTGGTGGTGACGATCGGTTCGATCACCAGTGTGTTTGTGTTGGCCGCCGCGGTGATGTTGCTGCTGCTGCGCCGCCATGTGACCAGCCCGCTGGAGGCCCTGACCCGGGTGGCCTTGGCCACCAGCCTGGACAAACCCCTGGACAAGGCTCAGGACGACCTGCCCCTGCCGACCGGCCATGGCCAGTTCGAAGAGCTGCAGCGCGCGATCCAGCGCCTGAAGGCCAGCATGGACCATGCGCTTCGCCTGATTGAACGGCGCCCCACCTTGTCGCCGGTGCCAGGGTCTGCCACCGTCTCGTCCCCTGGGGCGGGGGCCGCATCCGCGCAGGCCGTGGCGCCCGACGCATCTTGCGCGCCAGCCGCGAACCCTCGGAGCTGAGCCCATGTGGCCCCTGATCACGTTGGCCTTGGCGGCCTTGTTGTGGCTGATGCAGGTGACCTTGGGCAGCGACCCCGAGTTGTCGGGTTGGCTGGCCGAGGGCGCCTGGCTGAAGCCGCTGGCCATGGGCTTCAGTGCGTTGGCGCTGGGTCTGGTGCTGCGCCGGCTGCTGGTTCATTTGCTGCGGGGCAGTCATCGCTTTCGACTGGGTTCGGGGTCGGACCTGCTGCAGTCGGTGCTGTCGATGCTGCTTTTTGGCGTGCTGGCGCTGGTGTTTCTGGGTTGGGGCCTGGGGCAGGACCTGGGCCGCCTGCTGGCCACCTCGGCGCTGTTGTCGGCGATTGTGGGTCTGGCATTGCAGCCCCTGCTGGGGCACCTGTTCGCCGGCGTGTCGATCGAAGTGGAGCGGCGCCTGAACGTGGGGGACTACGTGCGCCGCGATGAACTGGAGGGCCAGGTTGTGTCGCTGGGCTGGCGTTCGGTCACGCTGCGCACCGATCGGGGCTCACTGGTGGTGATGCCCAACAGTGACTTCACCAGCCGGGCTCTGGAGGTGGTGCCGCGCGAGCAGCCCTATCGCCATCTGGTGCCGCTGCAGGTGAGCAGCGAGTGGCCACCCGGCCAGGTGATGCGCATCGTGATGCAGGTGCTGGGCAGTGAATTGCCCGGCATCTGCAGCACCCCCGCACCCAGTGTGGTCCTGATGTCGAACGATCCCGGCAGCGGGACCTTGCGCTACGGGGCGCGGTTCTACACCACGCGTTTTCTGGACCGGGGCATGCTGTCGTCGGCCTTTCTGGAGCGTTTCTGGTATGCCATGTCGCGTGAGGGGCTGGCTTTCGAGACGCCGCCCCCCTGGGCATTGTGGCCACCCCGGGGCGAGGCGATGCCTGCCGATCGGAGTCCATCCGATGCGGTGACGGGGCACCTGCCGTCCTCTGCCGGGGCCGCGGCCCGGGGGATGCCTCCGGTGCCTGGCGTGGTGCGCCCCGTGGGGCGTCAGAGGCCGGGTGCCGGCCTGGATGCCGGGTGCATCGGCGGTTTGCAGTCGCTCAGTGACCGGGGTTGCGAGGCCCTGCTGCAGGCCGGTCAGTTGCAGCATTTCGGTCGTGAGGAGCGCTGCGGTGGGCCTGACTTCAAGCTGCTGCTGCAAGGGCGTCTGCGCGAGGTGCGACCCTGGCATGACGAGGGGGCCACTGAAGCTGCACAGACCGAACTGGGGGCGCTGGTGCAGGCACTGGCCGAACAGCCTGGAGCCGAGGAGGGGACGTGCCGTCTTGAAACAGCCGTGATGCAACAACTGGTTCAGCAGGGTAGCCTGGTGCTCGGGCCAGTGGCGCAGCGCCTGTGTGCCCGGCTGGGCGCCCTGACCGAAGACCCCTGGCTGGCTTGGCAGGCCCTGGCGCATTCGGTGGAGGATGCCCAGGCCCGGGCCGGCTTGTTGCAGCAGGCGCCTGCCGAGCGCTCGCGCACCCTGCATCCGGGTGCCTGGCTGGTGTCGGGGTCGGTGCTGGGGTTGGCGGCCGATGCGCGTTATTGCCTGGCCAGCCAGGGTTGCACTCTGATGACCTGGAGCCCCCAGGTGTTGCACACCGTGCTGCAAGGTTTGTCGCAGGCGGATCAATGGGCGCTGGGCGAGTTGCTGGCCTGGCGCGCCGTCGGCGCCGATGGCCTGAGTGCCAGGCTGTGGGCGCACTGGCTGGTCTCGCCGCTGTCACTTCGTCGGGTTTGAGTGCCTCAGCTGGCTTGCAGACCTAGGGTTGACCCTGGGTGTGGGGTGTGAGTGGCACTTTTTGGGACACCCACGGTCTTTTCCGCTCGTATGATGAACATCCGGCATGGCAAGGCGCCCTCCTTTGAGGGCCTGGGTGGCTTGTGCATGACGGAGACCCTCAGCAGCCTTGGAGACCATTTTGGCTTTTCTGGACAACTTGAAGATCAGCACCCGTTTGGCTTTGGCCTTCGGGTATGTGGTGGCGCTGGCAGCGGCCATTGTGTTGGTGGGCGTGAGCCGCCTGGGTGATGTGGACCGCAGCTACCAGGCTGTGGGCAAGCTCAGTCGCGTGGAGCGTGATGCCCTGAACGGCATCGTGCAGGGCACCGAGGCCGCGGCGCGCAGCGCGCTCGTGATGGCCCAGGTGGACGCTGACAAGTCCAGGCTGGGCCAGTCGGCACAGCAGCTGGAAGCGCAGTTGAAGGCGGCAACCGATGCATCCCGTGAGCTGGGTGCCATGGACCTGCCAAATGCCGAGAAGGATCTGGCGCGGCGCCTGGGCGAAAGTGCCACGCGCGCCCAGACGGCCGTGCGCGCGGTGGCGGCCCAACTGGCGCAGGGTGACCACGACGGCGGTGTGCGCAAGCTGCTGGGTGAGGTGTTGCCGGCCCTGGACGGGCTGCGTGAGCTGGGGGTGCAGATGGCCGACGTGCAGCGCCAGCGCCTGGATCAGAGCGTGGAGCAGGTCGACAGCGACATCGTGGCCACCCGTTACTGGATGCTGGCGATCGGTTTGCTGGCGGCTGTGGTGGCTGTCTTGGCGGTATGGTCTTTGCGCCGCAGCATTGTGAAACCCTTGAACGACGCCTTGTTGATTGCCGAGACGGTGGCATCGGGTGACCTGAGTCAGGAGTTCTCCACCGAGCTGGGGGGCGATTTTGGGCGTCTGCTGGGGTCTTTGGGGACCATGGAGGACACGCTGACCGATCTGGTGAGCCGAATCAAGCAGTCGACGGATTCAATTGCCCTGGCGTCGCAGGACATCGATTCCGGCAACTCTGATCTGTCACGCCGCACAGAAGACCAGGCGGCCTCGTTGGAGGAGACCGCTGCCAGCATGGAAGAGCTGACCTCGACGGTACGTCAGAACGCCGAGCGGGCCCGGTCGGCCAGCGGCCTGGCCGTGAATGCGTCGGGCATTGCGCAGCGGGGCGGGCAGGTGGTGGACCAGGTGGTGAAGACCATGGACGCCATCAGTGGCAGCTCGAAAAAGATCGTGGACATCATCCAGGTGATCGAGGGCATTGCCTTTCAGACCAACATCCTGGCCCTGAACGCGGCGGTGGAAGCCGCCCGTGCCGGCGAGCAGGGTCGCGGCTTTGCGGTGGTGGCCAGCGAGGTGCGATCGCTGGCGCAGCGCAGTGCGGTGGCCGCACGTGAGATCAAGTCGCTGATCGGTGACTCGGTGGAGCAGGTGCAAAGCGGTGCCGACCTGGTGGGGCAGGCGGGCAACACCATGGCCGAGATCGTCTCGGCCGTGGGTCAAGTGACGGGTTTGCTGGCCGAGATCTCGGGCGCACTCAATGAACAGAGCACCGGCATCGAGCATGTGAACCAGGCGGTGGCCCACATGGATTCGGTGACGCAGCAGAATGCGGCGCTGGTGCAGCAGGCGGCCCAGGCGGCGGCGTCGCTGTCGAGTCAGGCGGCCCAGTTGCAGGCTGTGGTGGGTGAGTTCAAGCTGGATGCCGACGATGCGCCGGCTGGGCCGGCTCTGGGCCATGCCCAGCAGCCCCGCCTCAGTGCGGCCTGAGCAGATCGCTTTCGAGCTCAGCCATTGAAAAGCGGCCGCCCTTTGCAGGGTGGGCCGCTTTTTTCATGGGAGCTTGTTGGCGGCAGTGAATGCCGCTGATGTTCAGGCGGCGTCGGCCAACATTTGCAGGGCGGCAATGATCTGATCGGTGCTCACACCGTCAGCGGCGGCCCACTGGCCTTGCAAGGCGGTCAGTGTGGCGTTGGGGTTTTGCTTGAGCTGGGCAATGGCCTGGCCTGCCGCCTTGGGGGCTTCAAAGCCGGTGCTTTGCAGCAGCAGCTTGCCCTGGCCGTCTTGCAGCTTGAAGTAGAAGCGGCCGTCGTTTTCGCGGTATTGCTTGAAGCTGGGCAGGCTCACCTTCTCGGCCTGGCTGGCACGGGCCGGGCTGGCGGCGCTGCCCAGGCGGCGCAGGCCCACGGCCTGGCGCAGGTCGGAGATCAAGGCCGTGGACAGTTTGCGAGCCTTGGCGGCGCCGGCCTGCAGAATGTCCTCCAGGCGTTCGGGGTGGGCGATCAGGTCTTCGTAGGTGGCGCGCATGGGGGCCACTTCACGGGTCACGCGTTCCCACAGCAGTTGCTTGGCATCGCCCCAGGCAATGCCGTCGGCATAGGCTTGGCGCAAGGCCTGGGTTTCTTCGGCGCTGGCAAAGGCCTGGTAGATCTGGAACAGGGCCGAGCCCTCGACCTCTTTGGCCTCACCGGGAGCGCGCGAGTCGGTCAGGATGCCGGCGATGAGCTTGCGCATCTGCTCGGGCGGCGTGAACAAGGGGATGGTGTTGTCGTAGCTCTTGCTCATCTTGCGGCCATCCAGGCCGGGCAAGGTGGCGACCGATTCTTCGATCAAGGCCTCGGGCAGGACCAGGTGCTCGCCATACAGGTGGTTGAAGCGCTGGGCCATGTCGCGGGCCATCTCGATGTGCTGGATCTGGTCTCGGCCCACGGGCACCTGGTGTGCCTTGAACATGAGGATGTCGGCGCCCATGAGCACGGGGTACATGAACAAGCCGGCGTTGACGTCGGCGTCTGGGTCGACGCCGGCCGCTTCGTTGCGGTCGACCGCCGCCTTGTAGGCGTGGGCGCGATTGAGCAGGCCCTTGCCGGTGACGCAGGTCAGCAACCAGGTCAGTTCGGGGATCTCGGGAATGTCGGATTGCCGGTAGAAGGTGACGCGCTCTGGATCCAGACCCGCCGCCACCCAACTGGCTGCGATTTCAAGCGTGGAGCGCTGGATGCGGGCTGGATCGTCACATTTGATGAGCGCGTGGTAGTCGGCCAGAAAATAAAAACTCTCGACACCCGGTTGGCGGCTGGCTTCAATGGCCGGTCGAATGGCCCCCACGTAGTTGCCGAGGTGAGGGGTGCCAGTGGTGGTGATGCCGGTCAGGACGCGCTTGATGCTCATGGCAGAAACAGTTCGGTTGCAGTCAACAAAAAAACAGAAGTGAGGCTAGTGTCAGCGGAACAGGGCCGATGCAGGCCCGACCACCAGGGTCTCGATGACCCCGTAGCCGATGGCCATCAGCGGGCGCAGCCACAACGAGCCCACCACGCCGGCCACCACCAGGCCCATCACGATGAAGAAGCCCCAGGGTTCGACCCGGGCCAGCCACTGGGCCTGTTTCCAGGGCAGCAGGCCGACCAGAATGCGACCGCCATCGAGCGGGGGCAATGGAAACAGGTTGAAGGCCCACATCACCAGGTTGACCAGTACACCCGCGCGCGCCATTTCGAGGAAAAAGCGTTCATGGATGCCGGTGCCAGCCAGCAGCACCAGCACCAGGGCCCAGATCATGGCTTGGGCAAAGTTGGCGGCCGGGCCGGCCAGCGCGACCCAGATCATGTCGCGCTTGGGGTTGCGCAGGTGGCTGAAGTTGACGGGCACCGGCTTGGCGTAGCCAAACAGGAAGGCACCCGAGGTGGCAAAGTACAGCAACAAGGGCATCACGATGGTGCCCATGGGGTCGATGTGCCGGGTGGGGTTGAGCGAAATGCGCCCCATCATGGCGGCGGTGTTGTCACCGAAGTACCGGGCTGCATAGCCATGTGCGGCCTCGTGCAGCGTGATGGCGAACAGCACCGGCAGTGCGTAGATCAGAACGGTCTGGATGAGGTCGGAAAAGGAGTTCACGGCGTCATTGTCTCAGACGCGCCGCCCTGCGGCGCCGGGCGGATTTGTCACAAACCCAGGGCGGCCAATGATCCGCGGCCTTCGCGGATCACGACAGGTTCGTCGCCCTGGTCGATCGGGGTGAGGTCGACCACGGTGGTGGGTTCGTGCGGGCAGGCGCCGGCATCGACCACGGCCGCCAGGGTTTTCTCGTAACGGCTACGGATTTCGGCCGCATCGTTCAGGGGTTCTGACTCGCTGGCCGGGATCAGCGTGGTGGCCAGCAGTGGCGCGCCATGCAGTTCGAGCAGGGCCTGCAGGACCTTGTGGTCGGGCACCCGCAGGCCGATGGTCTTGCGCTGAGGATGGCTGACGCGGCGCGGCACCTCTTTGGTGGCCTCCAGAATGAAGGTGTAGGCGCCTGGCGTGGCGGCTTTGAGCAGGCGGTACTGTTTGTTGTCCACCTTGGCGTAGTTGGCCAGTTCGCTCAAATCGCGGCACAGCAGGGTCAGGTGGTGTTTGTCGTCCACCTGGCGGATGCGACGCATCTGTTCAGTGGCGTTGCGATCATCCAACTGACACACCAGGGCGTAGCTGGAGTCGGTGGGCACTGCAATCACCTGGCCAGCCTGAAGCAGCGCCACGGCTTGCTTGAGCAGGCGGGGTTGGGGGTTGTCGGGGTGGACTTCGAAGAATTGGGCCATGGTGTTTTGTTGTGAGCTCAGACCGGATCGTTCTTGCGCGAGGGAATGCGGCCCTCGCGCAGCGTGAGCCAGGCGCCGGCGGCGCCGGACAGGGCAATGAGTGCAATGCCCGTGAGCGACCAGCTGTCGGGCAAGTGGGAAAAAATCAACCAGCTTCCCAGCATGGCAAAGCCGATCTGGGCATAGAGGTAAGGGGTGAGGATGGCCGCGGGCGTTCGGCTGTAGCCCAGGATCAGCATGAAGTGGCCGACACAGCCCATGAGACCCATCAGCAACATGCCTGCCCAGCTTTGCCAGGGCAGGTTGGCCGCCCAGACAAAGGGCAGCATCAAGGACGACAACAGGGTGCCGACCCAGCCGGTATAGAAGTGCATGGTCAGGGGGTCTTCGGTCCGAGCCAGTCGGCTGGTGACGATCTGGAATGCTGCATTCGTGCTGACCAGGCCCAGGGGCAGCAGCATGGCCCAGCCGCCGATGCTGGAGCCGCTGGGGCGGATGATCAGCAAGGTGCCCGCGAAGCCCGTCAGCACGAGCAGCCAGCGCAGCATCGATACCTTTTCACGCAACAAGACGGCAGCCAGCACCGTGATCACCAGCGGTGCAATCATGACGACGGCGGTGAACTCGCCCACGGGCATGTGCTTCAAGCTGAAGAAGGCAAACATGCTGCTGCCCATCAGCAGCAGTCCCCGCACCAGTTGGAACTTGGGCTTGGTGGTGTGCAGCAGGGCCCAACCGCGGGCAGGCAGGGCCACCAAGGTGGTGGCGATGGCTTGCGAGGCATAGCGAACCCACAAAGCCATCATCAAAGGCACGGAGGCACTGATGAATTTGGTGGTGGTGTCCAGGGTGGCAAAGCAGGCCGTAGCGGCAATGGCCAGACCGATGCCCGCCAACATCCCGCGGGGCGTGTATCCCGAAACCACACTCACGATGGCACTCTCACTGGATCCGGTCGGCGAGCAGCTCCCAGACGGGGGTCAGTTTGCCAGGTAGGAAAGGGAGGGCGCCCAGATCGGTGTGGGATTCGTCAGGACTGTGGAAATCACTGCCGCGTGAAGCGGCCAAGCCGAACTCAATCGCCATGTCGGCATAGGTGAGGTATTCAGCGCTGGAATGGCTGCCTGTCACGACCTCCACGCCCTGACCCCCATGGGCCTTGAATTCAGAGAACAGCGCGTACTGTTCGTTGGCGGTGAAGCGGTAGCGACCTGGGTGGGCAATCACGGCCACCCCGCCGCCCTCAGTGATCCACTGAATCGCTTGTTGCAGATTGGCCCAGCGATGGGGCACGTAACCGGGCTTGCCCTCGGTGAGGAAGCGCCTGAACACTTCGCCGGTATCTTTGCAAACCCCTGTTTCGACCAGAAACCGAGCGAAATGCGTGCGTGAGATCAACTCGGGGTTGCCTACGAATCGCAGGGCGCCCTCATAGGCATTTGCAATGCCCACCTTGGCCAACTGATCGGACATCTCCTTGGCACGTTGCCCGCGGCCACCACGGGTCTGGTGCAAGCCCTCGGTCATGCGAGTGTCCGTTGCATCGAAACCCAGGCCCACGATGTGGACCGTCTCCCCAGCAAAGGTCACTGAAATCTCGACCCCGGTCAGGTAGCGCAGCCCGACCTCGCGTGCGGCCGCGGCCGCGCGCAATTGCCCACCCACTTCGTCATGATCGGTCAGGGCCCAGAGTTCAACGCCGTTGGCTTTGGCTCGGGCCGCCAAGGCCTCAGGGGTCAGGGTGCCGTCTGAAACAACGGAGTGGCAGTGCAGGTCTGCGTTGAGGATGGAAGTAGTCACCGGGCCATTTTAGGCGCGCGTGCGATTCCGTGCCGGTTGCAGTGTGATACGTACCTGCGCTGATTTGAGTTTGCCGGTTTGGCTTGTGCGTCTTGTCGGTGGCTCGGCGATTGGTGCTGCAATGGGGGGGGGCAGGCACTCGCCTCCAACAAGTGCTGTTTTCTCTCCCTCTATATATAGAGTGCCTCCAGGGCTTGTTTGTTGAGGAGGGGCACAGGCTCTGCGACAGCCCCATGGCTGTTCACAACAGGTCAGAGGCGCTGGATGAGCAGGTCATGGTTCTGTTTTTCGCAGGTGCTTCCAAAGAAGCTTGATTTGTGTGTATACTAGCGGGCTCGACTGCACAGAACAGTGCTTAGCGAGGTGGCTGGGGTCTGATGGCTCTGGGTGCTTGG